>JAZDOU010000013.1:0-5032 GCA_043798385.1 Pseudomonadota bacterium | reverse complement strand
TTCGGATAATGGTGATAAAATAAAGGGTTCCATGGGTTATCCTCAATAGCTGAAAGCTGAAAGCTCAAAGCTGAAAGGTAAGGCTGTCGGTTATCCTTTGAGCTTTGAGCTTTCAGCTTTCAGCGCATCATAGTTTAAATTCTCTTCAATCGCCTCCCTGACCTGGCCCATCAGGATCTCGGCCTCCTTGGTATGATAGCCTTCGGTTGGAATCGGTTTTCCAATAACGATCTCTATGTCCCCCGGGGTTATCCAAAACCCTTTTTTGGGCTTGACCCGGGAACTTCCCTGTATGCCTATCGGGACAATGGGTTTTTTAGACTTTAGGGCCAGGATAAACCCCCCCTTTTTTAAACTTTCCCAGATGATTGGCTTCCTGCCGGGTCCCTTCCGGAAAGATAACGACCGAAGTCCCCTCATTGACCTTTTTGGCGGCCAGAAGGAGGCTTTGATAGGCCTGTTTAGGATGGGAGCGGTTGATGGGGATATAACCGGTCCTCTTCATGGCCCAACCGAAGAGGGGGATCGTAAAGAGACTATCCTTGGCCAGCCAGCGAAATTGGACCTTTAACTTGGACAGCAAGACCAGTATGTCGAAGGCGCTTTGGTGATTAGCAGCAAAGATATAAGGCTGTCCGGGAATAATAAGATCTGTGTTGACGATCTTGGCCCGGACACCGGCCAGGAACAAAATGGTCGTGGCCCAGAAGGAAGCAATCCGATGAGAACGATTTCCGCTCGAATCCACCAAGGTAATCACCAAGGCCATTATACTAAACACCCCGGTCAGGATAAGAAAACAAGGGATGAAAAAGACGTTGCGTAGAGACATAAACTCCCCTGGCATTAAAAATGATAAAATCATAATCCATTACAAGGGATTAGTCAATGAACGAATAGGCCTTCCGTATCAGACCAGAAATTTTTCTGAGGCTAAACGGTACCTGCAAAAAACTCGTTTAGGCGCTTTTCTCTCTCAATCACCAGGGCCTGGGCTTCCTTAAGACTGATGGCCTGGAAGCGAACCTGACAGCCCGGCAGGGACTGGGCAATGAGAGGCAGATCAACAGAGGTTACGGTGGCGATTTTGACATACCCACCGATAGTCTGTCGGTCGGCCATCAGGATGATCGGCTGGCCGCTTCCGGGGACCTGTATGGAGCCGAAGGCCGTGCCATCAGAGAGGATATCCGCTCCCCTTTTGTGCCTTATCCGGGGACCCTCCAGAAGACAACCCATCCGGTCGGTCCGTTGAGTGACGGTATAGGCAGCCTTTAGGAAAGTGGACAGCCCTTCTGAAGAAATCTCATCCTCCTGGGGCCCCAAGACTACCCGCAGGAGCGGTTGATGACTATAGCCGGGGATGAGTTCCGCCGGCAGGGGTGAAAAAATGCCCGGACTGTTTGGTCGGCCTGAATAAAGGAGATCTCCTTTTTTCAAAAGGCGTCCTTCCAGTCCTCCGAAGCCGCCGCGAAGATAGGTGGACCGACTGCCCATGACCGGAGGGACTTCCACTCCTCCGGCCAGGGCCAGGTACCAGCGGATCCCTGTTCGACCATAATCCAAAGACAGGACATCTCCCGGGACAGCTTGATGGCAAGTCCAGGTCGCTATGACCCGGTTGCTTAAACGGGCTTCCCGTTCGGCAGCGGCGACGCAAAACCAGGTGTCGGATAAAAACTCGGCCGAAAATCCCCCCAGGGTGATTTCCAGGGAGGCCTGGTTGCCCCGATTGCCGACCAACAGGTTGCCCAGACGATAAGCAGCCTGGTCCATAGCCCCGGATACCGGTACACCCCGATCTTGAAAACCGTATCGGCCCTGATCCTGGACCGAAGTCAGCGGTCCGGGTTTGATGATCTTAATAGTCTTCAAATTCTTCTTTGCTGATGGTCTTAAAGGTTACTTGATCCCCGGATTTCAGATAAAAGGGATCCGGTTGAGTAAGATCGAAGAGTTTGATCGGGGTCCGGCCGATCAATTGCCAACCCCCGGGGCTGTCGAGGGGATAGATCCCGGTTTGCTGACCGGCGATACCCACCGTGCCGGCAGGGACCAGCGCCCTGGGACCTTTTTTGCGTGGCGTAACCAATCGAGGGTCCAATATCCCCAGGTAAGGAAAGCCCGGAGTAAAACCGATCATGTAGACCCGATAAAGGCCCCCCGAATGGATCGTGACAACCTCCTCGGCGGTCAAATGATGAAAAGCAGCTATTTTTTCCAAGTCCGGTCCAAAATCGTTCCCGTAACAAACCGGGATCTCGACCATTCGGTCCGCTGTTTCAAACAGGCTTTCCGAAAGATCAACCAGGGAGAAGATGATCTTTTGCAGGTCTTCAAAGGAGAGACGAGTCGGGTCGTATTGGACCAGAAGGGAGCGATAGGTGGGGATAAGATCGATCAGTCCTGAAGGAGGGTCGGCTTTCAGCTTTTTAAAGAGGGCCTGAACCTGCCGGTTGATCAAAGGATCGATGACCGCTCCGAACTCGACCGATAGGGTCGAATCGCCGCCCGGAAGTATTTTGGGAATGCCCATCAAGAAAGCCTTTTATCACCAGGAGCATCAAGTATGATGATCTCGTAAAAAGTAAATTTGCCGGCCAAGCCGGAACGGCTTTTGAATGAACTCTGACTTTTTACGAGTCAAGCAATTACAGGCCCAGAAAGGCCTTTTGGACGGCATCGCTTTTCAACAGTTCTTCTCCCGACCCTTCCAAAATGGTCCTCCCGGTTTGGAGGATATACCCTCGGGTGCAAATTTCCAGGGCTTCACGCACATTCTGCTCCACCATCAGAATGGTCATTCCGTGCTCCTTTAACTGTTTAATGACCTTAAAGACTTCATCCACCAGGATCGGGGCCAGTCCCAAAGAAGGTTCATCCAGAAGCAACAGCTTAGGGTCGGACATGAGACCGCGGCCGATGGCCAGCATCTGCTGTTCCCCTCCGGAAAGCGTGGCGGCCGCTTGAAGACGCCTCTCTTTTAATTTTGGAAAAAGGGTAAAGGTCTCCTCCAGGAGTTTCTGAACACGTCCCTTGTCCTTAAGGACATAGGCCCCCAGGAAGAGGTTTTCTTCTACCGAAAGAGGCCGGAATAATTTTCGGTCTTCCGGGATACAGACAACCCCCTGACGAACAATTTGGGCGGTGTTAAGGCTGGTCAAGGGAGACCCATTAAAAGAAATGGAACCTTTGGTAGGATGCAGGACCCCCATGATGGCCTTAAAAAGGGTCGATTTCCCGGCCCCATTGCCCCCGACAACCGAGACCAGTTCCCCTTGTTTTACCTTAAGAGAGATATCCTGAATAACCGGAAGACCGGTATACCTGACTTCGATGTTATTGACGTCCAGCATGAGTCTTGTGCCTGTTAGACTGATTTTTTAAGAAAGTTTTCCCCTAAATAAGCCCTGATGACCTCTTCATCCTGGATGACTTCCTGGGGATCTCCTTCGGCAATCTTTCGTCCGCTCTCCAAAACGACCACTCTTTTGCTTAAACGCATGACCAGTTCCATGACATGTTCGGTCAAAAGGAGGGTAACTTTTTTCCCCCGGTTAATCCTTTTAAGCAGGGAGATCAGTTCTTCTATTTCGGAAGAGTTCAGACCGGCGGCAACTTCATCCAAAAGAATCATCTTAGGCCGGGTAGCCAGGGCCGTGGCCAGGGTGACCCTTTTCTGGGCGGCCACGGGGATCTCGGTCATCAACTCTTTGGCCTGGGCCTCAATGCCCATAAAGGCCATAACTTCCAAAGAATGGTCCAGGGCTTTTTTCCGGGATGCCGTCTTCAAAAAGGCACCGATCATGATATTCTCCAAGACATTGAGGTCACCGGAGGCCCCATAGACTTGGAAGGTCCGAGCCAGACCCAAACGGGCGATCTGAAAATCTTTTAAAGGGGTAATCTCTTTCCCCTCAAAGAAAATCTGTCCTGAAGTGACCGGGAAATAACCGGCAATACAGTTAAACAGGGTGGTCTTGCCGGCCCCGTTGGGTCCGATCAACCCGACAATCTCCCCCTCCTCCACTGAAAAGGAAATGTGGTCATTGGCCCGTAGTCCCCCAAACTCTTTGCTGACGTCTTGCACCTTGAGGAGGTTCATGGGTGTTTCTTCCTCTTTCGCCGGAACTTTTCGACGATCCCCCAGATCCCTCTGGGTTCAAAGGCCGCCACGAGCATAATGATGGTGCTATAAATAACCAGGTCTATCCCGACCAAGCCGGCAGAAGCCCCCAACCATTCTTTCAAGTAACTCTTCATAGGGATCAGGATAGCCGCTCCGATGATCGGCCCCCATAAAGAGCCGGCCCCGCCCAGCATGGCCATCAAGGCGATCAGGACCGAAATATCCAGACTCATGGTATCTTCCGGTTCGATATTTTTGATGTAACAGGCGTGAAAAGAACCCACCACACTGACGAAGGCCGTAGCCACGGCATAGGTCTTGATCTTGGCCCAATGGACATCTATCCCCAACGAACGGGCGATCTCCTCATTGTCTTTAATGGAACGGAGCTGGAATCCCAAGCGGGACTTACGAAACCAGTTCATGACCAAAAGGGCCACCAAAAAAATCCCCAGGATCAGGTAATAATAATAAACATCCTCTTTAAAGATCAGGCGGAAAAAATCCGGAGGCGTGTATTTGATGGGGGAGATCTCCAACCCCCGGGCGGCTCCGACAAAATCCCAGATCTCAAAGATATCTTTCAGGACCAGGGAAGTGGCAATGGTGGCAATGGCAAAATAATGCCCTTTCAAGCGGAACAAGGGATAACCAATGACAAAAGACCAGCCTACGGAAAACAACAAACCAAGCGGCATGGAGAACCAGAAAGGGATATCCCAACGGATCAGGAGTACAGCCGTCGTATAGGCTCCGATGCCAACATATTGGGCCTTGCCCAGATCCACCTGGCCCCCGTAACCCCCGATGGTATTCCAGCCCATGCCATAAACGCTGAACATCAGAAATTGGATCATGGTGGCCATGGCAAAACTGGAGTGGGGAGATAGGGGAAAGCCAATC
>JAZDOU010000517.1:0-28096 GCA_043798385.1 Pseudomonadota bacterium | reverse complement strand
TCAGTAGCTGCAATATCGGATTGTCTCACATTCAGCTTATCTTTAATTTTTGGAATAAAGTCCGAATTGATTTCATAACCGACAGAACTACGGCCTAAATTACGGGCAGCAAGTGCGGTTGTCCCAATACCGAGGAACGGGTCTAAAACCATTTCGCCGGAAAAAGAAAACATTTTTATCAGGCGGGCAGGCAATTCTTCTGGAAACATCGCAATGTGTCCGTCCTGCTTTGCCCCTGCAAAGTACCAATGCCCTGAAAAATAAGTATTCCAGTCGTCTTTTGTCATTATTGAAAGCTCTTTTTGTTCCTTAGTCGGCGCTGGTGGAAGGCCCTGTTTTTTGAAAAGGAGAATAAATTCATAATCAATTTTCAAAATGCCGTTTCGGGGATATGGGAAACTGCCCATTATCGTGGCGCCACCGGTTGTATTGCATGTAGTGACCTTCTGCCAGATGACAGCCCCCATATAGTCGAATCCTAAGGTTTCACAGAATTTAATTATTTCGGTTCGTATTGGAATCACTTTATACCGCCCATAATAAACTGATCGGGCGAACTGGTCTCCGATATTAATGCAAAGTCGGCAGCCGGTGTGTAATACCCTATGACACTCCTTCCAGACGAGATTCAGATTATTGATATAACTTTCATAGCTTTCGTGAAAACCGATCTGATTTTCAGTCCCGTAGTCTTTTAATTGCCAGTATGGGGGGGATGTAATTATTAAATGAATCGATTTGTCTGCTAAGCAGTTCATCTGTCGGCTGTCGCCGTTTATTATTTTATGAATAGTTTTCATTTCGTTCTCCATTGATTACAGTTTAACATAATCTGTTTATGTCTTGCGTTCAACACGAAGTTCACCAGGAGCCGGATTTCTTGGTGACCTGTTGAAACGACTGGCTCTTGAGAAATGTTCTAATGATTCACCTGAATTCTTTTTTTCTCTTGTTTGGGGAGTCGGACCAGACCAACCCCTTTATTAGATCATCCCAGATAGCCTCCGGGGGCATACGGTCAAAGAGTCTGTGTGCTTCCTCCTTTTCCATCACCGTTGCCACAACTATTCGTTTGATTTCTTATTGATATAATAGGCCTTTTATAGCATAACCAATTAATTTGTCAAGTAAATTAAAAATTGAGAGAGTATCTGGAAAAGAGCTGATCGTTAAGAGTTTAAAACCTTTGGAACCGTCCATCTGTCCAAGGGGTAGAAAGGCTGTCTCTCGCCCGCTCATTTCATTCGCTCGAACTGATATGCTCAAAGCTCAAAGTAAAATCTTTGGTGGTTTAGAGGGACGGCAGTCAAAAACCTCTCGATTTTCGACCGGGGAACATGGTAGCGCCTGACTGGTTTTTCATTGCGGTCCTCTCAACCGCAAAAAAAACGGTACTTGCAAAAACAATTCGCCGATGCTATCAATTATCAGCGGTGATAAATTTGACCATCTCGTAAAAAGTGCCCAAAATTTCTTTGTACGGGTCCATCAAATTTTTCTCCCATAGTATTTTCCAAATGAATTTATTTTTGAGTCATCCTTATGCCCATTGACCGCCAAGCCAAACAAAAGAAAAAACGGGAAGAAAAAAGAAAGGCCTTCCGGCGGGGAATGGAGCGTCTTCAACAGCGGGAGAAGGCGGAGGAATATGAATTGATGGCCCAACAGGCCTTTAGCGAAAAGGATTATCCGGCGGCCTTATATTTTGCCCTGAACGGTTTAAAAACGCCAACCCCTGACCAGGCGACCATGAGAATAGCCATCCAATCAGCCAAGATCCTCAGGGATGAATCGGTCCTTTATACTCTTTTGTCTCGCCTGTGGAATGAAAAAGGACCCTTTGTGGCCGATGATTGTCTATTTTTAGGATCTGTGGCCTATAATCGAGGAGAGTTTGTCCTGGCCCGGGAGGCCTATCAACACTTTCTAAAAATGGCCAAAAAACAGATAGGGCGCATCCCAAAAACTCACCTTAAAGCAGCGGAAAGAGGTCTGACCGATTCAATTTTCCGAATAGAAATGGAGTCACGAGCAAAACCAAGACAGCTTTCTCTTTTTCCCTCGGAACGACCATCGACCCTGAAAAAAGTGAAAAAACCTGACGACCGGCCATCTCCTCCTTCTCCAAAAAAGGCAGAGGGGGCCCAAAAAGATAAACCGAAACCCGTAAGACCCGAAGAGACTGTTTTCGCACCCAAGCTCGAATCCAAAATCGAACCCCAGATTGAACCCCAGATTCATTTTACCATCAACCAAACGGCCTTTCTGGAGGCTATAAAAGGGGTTCAACCCAGCGATTCCGAAACGTTGAACCTGACCCTGGAGGCTTATCAACTTTCATTTCGCACTTCCTTTGATCAACTGATCTGTTTACCCACCCTGAAGAATATTCAATCCCTGTGGTATCAGGAGGAAACAGCCCGTAAGGTCATGAAGGATTTCCGGGGACGAACCATCCTGGCCGATGAGGTCGGTCTGGGGAAAACCATCGAGGCCGGTCTGATCCTGAAGGAATATATCCTGAGAGGTCTGGTCCGTTCGGCCCTTATCCTTACCCCCAGCTCATTGGTAAACCAATGGCAGGAAGAGTTAAAAGAAAAATTTGAACTCTCTTTTGTATCCTCCAATGATCTTTTGTTCCGGCAGGACCCGGAGGGTTTCTGGAAAGAACCTTTTCTATTGGTCTCTTTGCAGACCGCCCGGTCTAAGCGTAATTATGAGGCGGTTACCCGGCGGACCTATGATATGGTCATCATTGATGAGGCTCACCACCTGAAAAACCGGGCTACCAGTAACTGGAAGCTGGTCAATAGCCTTTTAAAGACTTTTATTTTATTGCTGACGGCCACCCCGGTACAGAATAAGCTGGAAGAGTTATATAACCTGGTAACTTTGCTTAAACCGGGCCATTTGAAGACCCAAAAGGCCTTTAAAGAGGAATTCGTGACCAGGGGTAATCCCACCGATCCCCGCAACCGGGAACAACTGCGTCAACTTCTAAAAGAAGTTATGGTGCGGAATACCCGTTCCCTGACCCAATTGCATCTGCCTCCTCGTTTCGCCTGGACGGTACGGATCAATCCCAATAACGGGGAGGGATCTTTTTACCGACGAATCAGTGGTTTTGTCGCCGGCCAGGTCCAAAAAGCCGGAAGTGAACTGCCCAAGATGACCCTGCGAAAATTATTAGAGGCCGCCGGATCATCTCCCCCGGCGGCCTTTCGAATGCTGGAAAAGATAGCCGTGGTAAAGGAGAACGGAGTCAGCCGGCAAGCAGAACAACTCCTGGCGCTGAGAAAAGAACTCCCCGTCATCGCCAAAACAAAAAAGGTTTTGGAGCTTCTCAAGACCGATTCAGAACAAAAAATCATTTTCGTAAATTACCTGACCACCCTTGACCATCTTGACCAAATTCTCAACGAAGAAAAGATCCCCCACCTGGTTTTTCAAGGCAGCTTGACTACCGAACAAAAGAAGGGGGTTATGGCGGGCTTTAAAGACGGATGTCCCCTTCTCCTGACCACCGGAACCGGGGGAGAAGGGCACAATCTGCAATTCTGTCATACCATGATCAATTATGACCTCCCCTGGAATCCCATGCAAATCGAACAACGCATCGGAAGGATCCATCGTATCGGGCAGGAGCATGAGGTTCGGGTCTATAATCTCTGCACCGCCGGGACCCTGGAAGACCACATCCTGGAAGTACTGGACCGCAAGATCAATATGTTCGAACTGGTCATCGGCGAGATCGACATGATCCTGGGCCGCCTGGAGGGGGAAGAGGAATTCAGCGACCTGGTCTATGAAATTTGGGTTCAGCACCCGGAGGAAGCTGAAAGGAAAAAGGCCTTTGATACCCTGGCCGCCCGTTTAAATCAGGCCAGGACGGCCTATCAAAAAAGCAAAGAGCTGGACGAGAAACTCTTTCAGGAGGATTTTGGGGTATGATTTCATCCTTTGATCCGGAACTGCTCTCTTTTACTTCCCGGGTCCTGGAGAAACATGGCGGGCTGGTCGATTACCATGATGACCAGTTGTTTGCCCTCTTGCCAAAGGAACTGGCCCAACCATTAGGGATTCCCGAAGAGGTCCGAATAGGTGGTCTTGACTTTCCGCTCATTTATGGAAGCCCATTTCTGGACCGACTGATTGAAAAAGCCCATCAGGAGGTACCCATTGTCTATGGCCAAATCGAAGTCCCTTATTTAAAAAAAGCCGGCTTCGAGCAACTGATCGGCCGGGACCTCATCTTTGCCGATGGTCAAATCCGAATCGTCAGCCGGGCCGAAGCCCGGACCACCTATATGGTGTTGATTAGTCACTATGTGGCCCTAAGTGATGAACGAAAAGAGGGACTGGTTCGGTTGACTGTCCAGGAGGAGACCGGGAGCCTGATCCCGGACTTTGAGGCTCATTTGCCGGAATTCCGGGTTACCTATTTTGAACCCGGGAAAATCCCCCCGCACTTTCCTGTCCATTTGGACAAGGTCATTTCCCTGGGCTTAAAAAAGGCCCAAGAGGTAACGAAGGCCGAATTGGCCGAATTCTTAAAAAGTATGAAACGACGGCTTCAACGAGACATTAGAAATACCCGGGAATATTTTCAGGCCCTGGAAAAAGAAATGATGGCCGCCTTGAAAAGCGGACGTACGGAAGCTCATAAAAACGAAAGAAAGGCCAAAATCAAGGCCCTTCCTCAGGAGTTGTCCAGAAAAATTGAGGACCTCCAACACAAATATCAGATCCAGGTAACCATAAGCGGAAGTGCGGCTCTCCGCTTTCTGGTTCCGGTGGTCCAGCTTCTTTTTCAAATCCGTTATCGAAAATTTGAACGCACTGCCCGTATTACCTGGAATCCCATCTCCCGCCGTCTGGATCCCCTATTATGCGAGCATTGTTTGGAAACCACCCAGGTGGTTTATCCCTGGATAAAAGACTCCCGGATCATTCTGGGCTGCCCTTCTTGCGGCAAGAAATAAATTAAGGAAAGGTTTAAAGAAGGAAACCCAATGAAAACCGGTCTAGCCGAAAAAATCATGTTCCCTTCGGGTGCCCTTTTCCTGGAAGGCCTGGTGTTCCATGGCCAAGGTTCCAAGGCCGCGGTCATTTCTCATCCCCATCCCTTATATGGCGGGGATATGAATAACCAGGTGGTCGGTCTGATGGCCGGGGTATTTCAAGAACTGGGCTGGACCACCCTTTGTTTTAATTTCCGGGGGGTAGGCCGAAGCCAGGGGGATTTCGATCAGGGGGAAGGAGAGCAGGAAGACGTTTCAGCCGCCGTTGCCTTTCTGAAGGGATTGGGGATTGAACACCCCATCGTTCTGGCCGGCTATTCCTTCGGGGCCTGGGTCAATGGCCGGACGGCTCAAAATATCCCGGAGGCCGGCCTTTCCATACTGGTCTCCCCACCGCTGGCCATGATGGATTTCTCGTTCCTGGAGGCCGACTCCAAAACAGGCCTCATTATAGCCGGGGACCAGGACCCCTATTGTCCGCTGAAGGATCTCAGAAAATTGGTTGATAAGATGAAAACGCCCCCACCTCTAAAAATCATTCCGGGAGCCGATCATTTCTTTTCCCATGGGTCAGTGGAATTGGTAACCGCCATAAAAGAAAGTCCTATAGGGAAGGATTCAAGTGAAAAGCATGGGATTTAAAACCGTTAAATCCTCGAATCCTCGAATCTTCGAATCCCATATTCGAACGAAAACCGGCGTCTGGTGTTTTTCAACCTATCTGGCCGAAGGCTTGCCTTTTGCGATTATCCGGATACTCTCGTCGGTCTTCTTTACTGATATCGGCCTGAAGGAACGCTATATCGGTTATTTAAATTTCCTGGGCATACCCTGGAATCTCAAGTTCCTCTGGGCCCCTTTTCTGGACATCATCGGGACGAAACGCTCCTGGATGATCGTCATTCAGCTCCTGATTTCCCTTTTGGTGGCCGGTATCTCGCTGAGTTGTTTCACCGCCGCCCAACTTCCCGATCCGGAGTGGTTATTGGCCGTTATTTCCGGGATCTTCGTGATCCTGGCCTTTCTTTCGGCCACCAATGACATCGCCATTGACGGCTATTATATGGAAGGCCTCACCGACCCCAAGGAACAGGCCGCTTACACCGGCTACCGTGTTTTTGCCTACCGGGTTGCGATTATCCTGGTCCGGAGCGGTTTTGTGGCCCTGGCAGCCTTTGCAGCCGCCAGACTGGGCGGTGCCGATCGATACCAGCCTTGGGGATATGCCTTTGCAGCGGCCGCGGTGACCATGTTCCTTTTGACCCTCTTTCATATCTGGCAACTCCCTCGATTCGAAAAGGAACGGGCCGGGGAGAATCCAACCCTGAAGGTCATCACCCGGAATTTCGGCCGGGCCTTCTCCTCCTATTTTGAACAGGAGAAGATCGCCCTGGTCATTATTTTCATTATTATGTATAAAATAGGCGACGAGATCCTCTTTTCCATGGGCACCCCTTTTCTCATGCGGGAACTGGGTGTGACCAAGGGCCAGCTCTCCTGGCTGGGCGGGATCCTCGGTGCCCTGGGCGTTATAGTCGGAACCTCCCTGGGAGGAATCTGGATCAAAAAAAAAGGTCTCAAAAAAGCCATCTGGCCCCTGACCATCCTGATGAACTTCAATATCTGGGCCTATATCTGGCTGGCCTGGTCTCGGCCCCAAGCGGAAACGGCTTCCGGTTTGGCTGTTATTGCGGCCGTCCATACCTACGAACAGATGGCCGCCGGACTCGGGAATGCCGTACTGCTGGTTTACCTGCTGCGCACCTGTAAACCGGAATTCAAGGCCTCGCACTATGCCGTGGGCTCGGCCATCATGTCCCTGTTTTCTACCTTCTTCGGCGGCTTCGGGGGCGTGATTGTGGAAAATATGGGCTATCTGAACATGTTCATCATGGCTTTCTGCGTCTCCATCCCGGCCATGCTGCTCATGTTCTGGGTGCCCATCCGTGAAGAGGGACGAAGCTGAGGTGTCTATCTTGGATCCTGTAGTCAAGGCAGAGAATCTGACCAAACGGTTCAAAGACCTGACGGCTGTGGATCGGATCTCTTTTGAGATCAGGTCCGGAGAATGCTTCGGATTTCTGGGCCCCAACGGGGCCGGGAAGACCAGCACCATTCGGATGATCTATGGGTTTTCTCCCCTGACCGAAGGCCGCCTGCTGGTTTTCGGGAAAGAGTTCAAACAGCATCTCCGGGAAATCAAGGCCCGGATCGGGGTCTGCCAGCAGGAAAATAATCTCGATCCTGATCTTACGGTCTGGGAAAACCTGCTGGTTTATGCCCGTTATTTCAATCTGCCGGCCGCCACGGCCCGCCAACGGGCCGAAGAATGGCTTGAATTTATGGGTCTGGCCCATAAAAGGCAGGTCCGAATCCCGGAACTCTCCGGCGGCCTCATGCGGCGTCTGGTCATTGCCCGGGCCTTGATCCATAATCCGGATTTGTTGATATTGGATGAACCCACCACCGGACTGGACCCCCAATCCCGGCACCAGGTCTGGGAGCAGTTATGGCAACTCAAGGCCAAGGGACTCTGTATCCTGATGACCACCCATTATATGGACGAGGCCGAGCAGATCTGCGATCGCCTGGTCATCATGGATCAGGGACGAATCTTGGTAGAAGGCGTGCCCAGCGCCCTCATTCAACAGCATATCGGTGGAAATGTGATCGAGGTGGAAAGTCCGCCCCCCCCTCTCTTGGATTTGTTGAAGGCCCAAAAGATCCTTTATGAACAGCTCCCGCACCGTCTGCTGATCCATACCCGGGAAGGCGAAAAATTGTTCCGCCAGATTTCCGGTGAATTTTGTACCAGCGGCTGTATTCTCCGAATGGCCACGCTGGAAGATGTCTTTTTAAAATTCACCGGCCGGGGGCTTCGCGAATGACCCTTCTTTCTCCCAACTCCGAACTCTTGCCGGAGGGCAGGCCCATCAAGGCCGGAGGCCGAACGCCATCCAGCATTTCCTGGCGTTTTATCCGGGTCTGGCAGCGCAATTGGGATGTCTATATCAAGACCTGGAAAATTAATTTTTTACCTCCACTTTTGGAACCCATTTTTTATCTGCTGGCCTTTGGGGCGGGGTTGGGTGTTTTGGTCGGCCAACTTACTTTTGGGGGACGCTCAATCAGTTATGCGGCCTTTATCGCCCCTGGCCTTTTGGCCATCACGATCATGCAAAATGCCTTTTTCGAAAACACCTATGCCTCTTATGTCCGGATGTATTATCAAAAAACCTTTGATGCTATCATGGCCACGCCCTTAACCGTGGAGGAAATCATTTTAGGGGAGATATTCTGGGGGGCCAGCCGTTCTCTGATAGCCACGGCCTTGATGATGATCATCCTCTCCTTCTTCGGGCTTCTGGTCTATCCCTGGTCTCTGGGGATTCTTCCCATAGCCCTTTTGGGTGGATTGGCCTTCGGGGCCGCAGGGATGTCTTTTACGGCCTTGATGCCCAACATCGAGTCCTTCAATCTCCCGATTTTTCTCTTCATTACCCCCATGTTTCTATTTTCCGGGACCTTTTTCCCTTTGGATCAGCTTCCCTTCTGGGCCAAACTATTGGCCTGGATTTTTCCGCTGACCCATATAGTGGAATTAACCCGGGCCCTGGCCTTGAATACCCTGTCTCTGTCAAACCTCTGGAATCTTTTGTATCTCTTTATCTTCTGCTTGATAACCCTTCCTTTATCCCTCCACCTGATGGTCCGCCGATTGATTCATTAGCCATCGGATTAAAATTCTTAATATTAACCGTCTCATACTAGTAATTACTCTACCCAGGTAGGTGGGGCTGTTTTTTCTGGAGTCATTGGCGGAAGGGCGCTGTCTTTTCCGGACTTATTAACGGGGGAAATCCCGCCGCAGGCGGGACTCGGCCGCTGATTTTTAGCGGACGAGAATGCGGAGGGGGTAAAGCATCCCCCGTGGATAAGTCCGATGAAAAGACCAGCCCGAAAGCCACAGACGGAAGAAAATACAGCCCCACCGGGTCAATATTAATATGAGACGGTTAATAATAAAAAAATCAAGACCGAACCGGGACACAACACCTGCCTCCCTTCCGTTTTGATAACAATAGATCGGAATCCAGAAGGGTCGAGGGGTCTTTTTTTAAGGATTGTCCAAAGGCAATCCTCGGCCCGATACCGGCCCAAGGGGTGAACTCGATTGGGAGCAGGGCATTCACCCAACCTTATTTGGAACTCTTGTGTTGGCCTGCTCTTTAAGGTTATTAAAAATTTGGCCCGGTAAAGAAGCTCCGGCGTTATGGTGGGCAACCCTTAAAAAAAGACCCCTCGACCCTTCCAGCCGAAAAATGCCCTTCTATTCTATAATTAACTGAAAGTGAAGGGGGCAAGGAGCACAACAGGGTTGACAGAATCAAACCGGCATGCTATTTCTTTCTAAACCGCCATGCCCCGCCTTTGGGGGCGTGGCACCACCAAACATGAAAATAGGTACAGGTTGTTCAAGACTCAAATCCTATTTTCGTATTAAAATTAAAAAAATCCCTTGTGGCGGTGTAGCTCAGGTGGTCAGAGCATGCGGCTCATATCCGCAGTGTCCGGGGTTCAACTCCCTGCACCGCCACCAACCTTTTCAGCCCTTAATGACAGGAAACCCTTAAAACCGATGATTCAATTCTTTTATTATTTTTATTTTAGTTTGGGCGACTGCCCGGATCAGAGGGATTAACTTCCTTCAATCCAATCATAAGGGCAGTCGCCACCGGCGCTGCCCTGGTTTTTTTTAAGGCCTTGGGCATTGATCTCAAGGCCTCTTTTTTTTAATTATGGAAAAACAATCTCTTTATCTCTCATCCAGCCAGATCGAAAAAAAATTTAAGGAGGCCGGACTCGGTCTAAAGGAGACCCTGGCCTTAATCGAAATGACCTGGGAGATTACTCCCCAAGAATCAATCCTGGCCCCTTCCAGCCGAGTGTTTAATAATCTCGACAGATTGACTTATTCGACGGTCAGAGGAAGCCGGATTAAACGGTTCAGGTCTAATGGCCCCAATTCCCCCTTTCAAGTCTTTGAGGTCTATACCCGGGAAAAGGAGGTCTTAGCCTATTTAAATATGCTTTATTTACGTAAACCCTTACCCTGTTATTACCTGGTCTACGTTGAAGTCACCCCGTCCTTTCGAGGAAAAGGGTTGGGAAACAGGATACTGGAGGTCTTCCGTGATTTTGTGGAAACCAAAGGGACGATGGGCCTGTTGGACAATATTATTCCCCCCGAAGATCCCACCTTTGATATTTACTCCAAGTTGGGCTGGCTCCCCCTTGAAGAACTCATCGATGGTCCCGAAGGCTTGGACCGGGGACACTACATGGTTTACAGCCCCTCCAATCTAAAAAAGGAGCACTTAAAACTCAAACTGCCCCAGTTGATCTTTAATCTTAAGAAAAAAAGACCTGTGATCGAGATGCAGGACAACGAATTGATGGTCCGGCGAACCATCGAAGAGTTCGATACGATCTACCTGGCCCTGGAGAGGCTTTTCAAAAATGAGCTGGAGACCGGCCAAGGCGCACCCCTGATGCGTTATATGTTCACCAAGTTTACCACCAAGTTGTTGGGTTTTCAAAGACGTATCCAGGAATTATTAGGCTACACCGGTGGTGAATCTCTGGAACAAATTTCACTCTCCCCTCAGGTCCGATCCCTACTTATTCAACCTTTTAACTTTATTCCGGAAGGGGTTGATTTTCAACTTTTTGGAGAGAATTCTTTTTGGGTCTCTTTACCTCAGACGATAAAAGACGATCCCACCCGGGCCATCGAAAGACTGCCTTTATATCAAAGGCCCTATCTAAGGCAGTGGATGGAAGAAAAAGGGCGAACCGACCCCCTTCAGCTGACCATTGCCGATCTTCTGGAACTTGGTTTCGATCCGACCCGCTTAAGAGAGCTTTGGCTCCGGGATCAGATCTATATGTTTGAACGGCTCTCTCCCCTCCTGCTCAGGGAGGTTGGGAAAAGGAAGGAGGTCCTGCAGAAACTCGAGAGGAAGACCCAGGGGATCAGGATCCAGCAGACTCAAGTAAAAATCAATCCCCCTCTGATCTGGCTTCAGGATCGAGGAAACGGTTATATTTTACGAAAAAAAATCCCGGGAATTCATTGGGAAGAAGCGGCCTATCAACTTAAGCAGAATTCAAGCCTTGGTTTTCTCAATCAGCAGCTTAGGCTGGATCAGAAACTGACCAAAACGATCCAGGACATTATGGACTGGATAAATATGCAGGTTCGGGTTCCTGACCGGGAAACCGTGCAAAACTTGGCCTATTTTGTCCCTTGGAATCTGGAAAAAAATCGCCCCTTGTTTTCCGTCGACGAGACCACAATCCCCTTTCTGGAAACCATTTGGATCGCTTAGTAACTAAAGAATAAAATTCTACGCAAAAAGGATAGAATCTATTAAAGAACACGCCCTGGACCCGGACCAATTGAGGTATTTTCAACCTGGTTTATATATCCACCTCTTGGTTCCGGCTGGTCCGGGTTGGGTTGCCCTGATTTTTTCTTTAGAGGTGGAGGTGTTCCCTAAAGGGTGGTCATTGCCTATCTATCCGAATTTAAAAGTCTAAGGAACCTTTTGCTTTTTTCTTGACAAGGATGTGGACCGTGAATACTGTCATCACGAGGAAGAGATAACGGCTTTGAAAAACCTCTTGGAGGCCTAATGAAAACCTGGTTTAAGCATAGTCATTGGATTCTTTGGTTCCTGTTGGGGACAGGGTTGGCCTTTTCCACCCCTTTATCCCCTTCGATTCAAGTCCCTGCCCCTGACCATGACTTTGGAGAAGTGGTGGAAGGGGCTGTCATCTCTCACGACTACCTGGTAAAGAACACCGGTCTGGGAATCCTGGAAATAAAAGATGTCCAGCCCGGGTGAGGTTGTTCCGTGGCCCATTTTGATCGGGCCATCCCCCCGGGAGGGGAGGGTAAAGTGACTCTTAAGGTCGATTTAAAAGGCTATCAAGGGCCGGTCTGGAAATCGGCCACTCTATCCAGCAATGACCCTCAAAAACAATCCCTTTCCCTGCATCTGCATGGCAGCGTCCGCCCTTACATTGAATGCCGTCCAAACTCTTTTATCCAGTTCAAAGGAGACGAGGCCGGGCAGCCGGATAGGATCATCGATATACTAACCACCTCAAAACCGTTTCAAATCCTAAGAATTGAAAACAGCTTAAAAGAAAAAATCAGTTATCATCTGGCGACCATAGTCAAAGGTCGGCACTATCAGCTCAAAGTCACCAACCGTCAAAAAACAGAAAATTTTTCCGGAACGATTAAGATCTTCACCGATCACCCTAAAAAGACCGAAATCCGGATTCCCATTTATAACAATCCGGAGAGACCCGTAAAAAATCAGAGTTTATTGAAAGGACGTTCCGGGGCCGGCAGATTTACTTTTTACAAATCCATCAATCCTGATAGACTCGTAAAAAGTCAGAGTTCATTCAAAAGACGTTCCGGGGTCTGAATTTCAATGGTTGTCCATCTTCGACTCTGAGTTTCTTTGCCGGGCTCAATTTTGATATTTTACCTTCAGCAGGCCTACACCCAAGCTTGCAACAGGCTTCTTGTGAATGCCCTGCTGGAATCAAGTTAGCCATTGGGCCGGGATAGGGCGACAAGTTGCCTTTTGGACAACCATTGAAATTCAGACCCCGGAACGTCTTGGCCGGCACATTTACTTTTTATAAATCCATCAATCCTGACGGTTAATACCATTCATGCACATCGTCGCTCTAACCCATCTCTTTTATCCGGCCCGGGGAGGAACAGAGACCGCCCTCCTGGAATGTTCCAAAAGGTTGGTAAAAAAGGGACACCGGGTAACCGTAGTCACCAGCGATCAAACGACCCTGGAGGATTTTAAAAATCCCCGGGCCAATCCCTCCCTGCCGGGGGAAGAATTCAGGGAAGGAATTCAGATCATCCGTCTGCCTCTCTCTCAAAACCAACGGCTCTTAATGGCCAAATCAGGGGCCCTGGCCTTGCGAAGCCGCCTGATGGGCGGAGATTATCTCTGGTTTATGGCCCAGGTCCCTTACCTGCCCCGGATGATCAAAACGGCTCAGGGGCTCAATCCGGATCTGCTTTATGCCGTCCCTTTCCCGACCGCCACGAGCTACTATGCCAAAGTGGCGGCTCAAAAGATAGGCTGCCCATGGGTCATCCAGCCTCATCTCCATTTTAAAGATATTAACACCTCTTTAATGAAAATCATTCGTTGGATCTTCCCCAAGGCCTCCGCCATATTAACCAATACCAGGGCCGAAAAAACCTATCTGGTAAAACAAGGTCTTAAAGAAGAAAAAATCCATGCCCTGGGACAAGGAATCGACCTGTCACTTTTGTCGGGAGGCCATGGCCCCCGCTTCCGATCAACCCACGGTCTGACCGATGAGCCCATGGTCCTCTTTATGGGCCGCAAGGTGGAAAATAAGGGCATCGATACCCTCTTAGAGACCATGCCCCTGATCTGGAAGGAGGAACCCCGTACGGTCTTGATCTTAGCCGGTCAGCCCAGCCCTTATTTTCAGAACCTATACAGCGGCCACCCTCTTTCCCGGGATCCCCGCATCCTTTCTGTGGATAATTTTCCGGAAGTGGAAAAGGCCGATATCTTATCGGCCTGTGATATCCTGATCCTGCCTTCCCAGACGGAAAGCTTCGGGGTAGTCTTCCTGGAGGCCTGGATCAAGGGAAAGCCCGTAATCGGGGCCCGTATCCCGGCTGTTGAGGAGATGATTCAGGATGGGGAAGATGGCCTGCTGGTTCCCTATGGAGATCCCCTGGAGTCAGCCAGGGCCATAACAACCTTATTGAAAGATCCTGAACTACGAAGGACCATGGGAGAAAAAGGAAGACTCAAAGTGGATCATTATTTTGAAATCGGCCGGGTTACCGATCGTATGGAAGCCCTTTTTTTAAGCCTGATCAGGTCATGACTGCTGCCACCCCCATTGTCTCGGTCGTCATTTGTACCTTAAACCGGGAAGAGCCCTTGATCCATGTCCTAAAACTCTTAAAAGATCAGACCGTCCCTCCCCTTGAGATTCTGGTCATCGATCAGAGTCAAACCCACAAGCCGACGACTCAAGAGTATTTAAGGAAAAACCAGGACCGAGTCCGCCTTCTAACCCTCCCCTTCCCATCGACTACCGCAGCCCGAAACCTGGCCAGAAAAGAAGTTCAAGGAGACATCATCCTCTTCTTGGACGATGATGTCCTGTTCCATCCCAGCCTGATTGCCGATCACCTTCAAAATTATCCCGATCCAAGCCTGGGCGCCGTTTCCGGTAAGGTCCTGTATGACGGCTCCCAGGAAAACGATTTACCCTGGGCCGCCCGGATCACCCGGAGCGGGAAATACCTCCGGAATTTTACTACCAATCAGCGTTGTCTGGTTCCGACCCTCTACGGCTGCAATATGTCCATTCGCCGGGCTGTCCTTCAGGAAGTCGGAGAATTCGATTTAAATTACTGGGGTAACTTTTTATGGGAAGAGGTGGATTATGCCCTGCAGATTAGAAAGCACGGCTACCAAATCCTCTATGAACCAAGGGCCGCGGTCTTCCATGTCATGGAAAAGAAGGGGGGAAGCAGAAACCCGCCCCCCAAACAATATCTGGAAAGTACCATCTTCAACGATTGGTATTTCTTTTTTAAATACATCTCCAAAGGATTCTGGCCATTTTTGTTAATCCGTCAGAAAAGGACCTGGTTTCAATATGCCCTGGCTAATCAGGGAAATATTGTTCCTTTGATTAAACAGATCCTTCGAGCCCTTCAGCAGGCAAACCCCCAAGGCGAAAAATTAACAAAACTTAAAAAAAGTCCTTGACTTGCCCTTTTCATAGTTTTATTATATAGGCTATTAAATCCGTCATCGACCCAGTAAGGTGTTGATGACGGTCGAAGTTGGTGAACAATTCGACGGGCCCAGGCATCGGAGAATTAATCCTCAGATGCCTTTATTTTTAGGATCGTCGTATCCCAACTTGAGAAATACTTCAAGAGGAGGGATACGACTATGCCAGAAGGACGCGTTAAGTGGTTCAACGAAAACAAAGGTTTTGGCTTTATTGAAGTGGATGGTCAGGATAAGGATGTTTTTATCCACCATTCAGCCATCAGTATGCAGGGATTTAGAACCTTGCAAGAAGGCCAGCGGGTTAGCTTTGACATCGAGCAGGGCAAAAAAGGCCCGGCCGCCGTCAATGTAAAGACCCTATAACCTTTCGTTAATCACCAAAAAACAAAAAAGGGGATGAATTTTTATTCATCCCCTTTTTTTGTTAGATTCTTACACTATGGGTTCGGAGATTTTATCTCACACTTTCTATATCAGGGTCATTGAAGCGTTTTGGCGGTGGTCCATTTTGAGAGGAGGAGTTTAAATGCGGGCGCTGGTCTTTGATAGGGAACTAAGACTGGAAGAGGATTCTCCCAGGCCTGAGCCGGGATTGGGAGAGGCCTTGATCCGGGTAAAATTGGTTGGCATCTGTAACACCGATCTGGAACTGACCAGAGGGTATATGCAATTCCATGGCGTCCCCGGCCACGAGTTCGTCGGTGAGGTGGAACGAGCGCCCGGGGCGGAGGAGTGGCTAGGCCGCCGGGTGGTAGGGGACATCAACGCCGCCTGCGGGAACTGCCCCGCCTGCCAAGCCGGTCGTCATACCCACTGTCCTCACCGAACCACGCTGGGGATCGCCGGACGGGGCGGGGCCTTCGCCGAATATCTGACCCTGCCCGTTGGCAATCTTCACCCCGTGCCGGAAAGCCTTCCCGACGAAGTCGCCGTCTTCACCGAGCCGCTGGCCGCGGCCTGCGAGATTCTTCAACAAATCCACATCCGTCCTACCGACCGAGTGATTGTCCTGGGTGACGGCAAGTTGGGTCTGTTGTGCGCCCAGGTACTCGCCCTCACCGGCTGTGATCTGATGGTTGTCGGTCACTACCGTGAGAAGCTCAACCTCTTGACCCGGCGGGGCATCCCAACGGCCTTGGAAGAAACATTCACTGAGGCCGGGGTCGATGTGGTGGTCGAGGCCACCGGCCGGGGAGAGGGATACCAGGCCGCGCGGCGACTGGTCCGGCCCCGTGGAACCATTGTGCTGAAGTCCACCTACCACGGACCCATTGACGTTGATCTGACAATGGCCGTAGTGGACGAAATCACATTGGTCGGCTCTCGTTGCGGGCCTTTCGCCCCGGCCCTGCGGCTGTTGGAACAGGGTCTGGTCGAGGTTTCATCTCTCATCCAGGCTCGTTATCCCCTCTCGGCAGTTCTGAACGCCTTCGACCAGGCCGCCATAAAAGGTACACTTAAGATATTGGTGGAAATTCCCGACACACCCTCATGATAGCCTATTGCGGTCGCCACAAGGTCTGAAAATATATTCAAGGTTCAAGGTCCAAGGTTTAAGGTTTAAGCCTTTCACCCCAACCCGGACCAGCCGGAACCAAAATTGGATATACGAAATGTGTTAAAACCCTTGGTTGGTCCGGGTCAACGGCTTGTTCTTTAATAAATTCTTTCCATTTTGCGTAGAATTTTATTCTTAAGTCACTAAACCGAATACCTTGTACCGAAAACCTCTTTGCCCCCTATTTCTCTGTCCGCCTTTCGTTTGCCACCAAAAGACAAACGGGGCCAAATGGTGATTTGGTCCCGTTTGTCTTGTTAAACCCTCAGGGCCGCTTGGTCCGGTTGCCTTATCCCTGGTCACTCCATTTTCCATATTTTTCCCTGAGAATCCGATGCAGGATCTTGCCGGTTCCGGTTCGCGGCATCTCGGCATCGCTGATAAAATCCAAGGTTTTTGGCTTCTTGAATCCGGCGATCTTCCCTTTGCAATGATCCATGATCTCCTTGGCCAGTGCCGGAGAACCTTGAAAACCTTGATGCAGGATAACGATGGCCTTGATGGCCTCACCCCATTTTTTATCCGGTATGCCGATGACCGCCACATCTTTTACTGCCGGATGGCTGCCGACCACATTTTCGATTTCAGAAGGATAGACATTCTCCCCGCCGGTAATAATCATATTGGCCTTACGATCCACCAGGGTATAGTAGCCGTCCTCATCACGGCGGACCATATCTCCGGCGGAAGACCAGCCGTTGTCAAAGGCCTCTTTGGTCTTTTCCGGTTCCTTCCAGTATTCAGTGAAAAGCATCGGGGTGCGGTAAAAAAGTTCCCCCACCTGGCCATCCGGAACCGGCTGCCGGTTTTCATCCAAAATACGGATCCGGTCGGTCCCGAAGATCTCGCGACCGATCGAACCTAATTTCTTAAATTGATCTTCAGGCCGCAGCAGGGTCACCAGACCGCCTTCGGTGGAACCATAGGCCTCCCAGAGTTCGGCATTTTTAAAATATTCCATGATGGCCAGCTTGAGATCTTTACGGGCCGGGGCCGAAGAAATCAGGAGTTGCCGAATGGAAGAGACATCGACACTTTTTTTAATCTCTTCAGGCAGGCTGAGAATCATAATGTAATGGGTGGGTACCAGGGAGGTAAAAGTGATCTTATACTGGTCAATGGTCCTTAGGAGGTCCTCCGGGTCAAAAGAAACCATATTATAGACGAAGACCGGGGCCGTTAAAAGGGTATAGGGAAAGGAATAGAAAATGGAATTGACATGGCACATCGGCATGACCAGCATCACTTTGTCCGTCGGGCGGACAGTCATATTGATAATGTCCAAGTAATACTGGGCCAGGTAGCTTTCATGGGATCGAACCACCCCTTTAGGGCGGCCGGTGGTCCCTGAGGTATACATAAAGGTCCATGGATCAGCCGCATCGACCAGATAATCCTGTTCTTCCGGAGAGGACTGGGCCAGCCAGTCTTCATACCCGATATAGCCATCCGGCACAGGCCCGTCACCCAGGAAAATGTAGGCATTTTTAGGAACCGGTAATTTGTCTTTAATCCCATTGACCAGATCAACAAAGGACTCTTCGACAATAAATCCTTTGCACTCCGAATGATTGACAATAAATTCGATATCCGGGCCTGCCAGCCTGAACATGAGAGGAACAACGATCTGTCCGCCTTTGGCGGCCCCGGCATAGATATCCATCCACTCTCCCCGGTTAAAAGCCAGGACGGCAAAGCGGTCTTTATGGTGAACCCCGATCTTTTTGAGACCGTTGGCCAAACGGCAAGAGCGATCGTTCCATTGTTTAAAGGTAAATTCTTGGGATTTGTCTTGCCATCCAAGCTTGTCCGGGAAGTTGATGGCATTCATCTTAAGAACCGTTCCCATGTGCATCCAGCTACTTTTTGTCATCATCATCTCCTCCTTCTCCATAAGGGCGAAGTCCGCCCCAAAAAATGTTTTCTTGAACCCTTTCCTTAACTCAGGAAAGGAAGATTTCTCGGGCCAACAGGGCGGCCCCGATAGCCCCTGTAAGCTGGGGATATTCCGGGACCCAGACCGGCCGATGAACCAAGTCCTCTAACATGACCTTCAGAAAGGGATTAAAGGCCACCACCCCTCCTGTCATGACGACCCGTTCACCTAACAGATCCATTTCTAAAACCCGCTTGATTATTGATAAAAACAAACCCTTGACGATATCAGGGACCTTCTTTCCCTGACGGATCTTTTCTAAAACCTCGGTGGCGGTAAAGACGGTGCAGAAACTCCCCAGTTCAATCACTTCCTTCGACTGCCTGGCCAGGCCATCCAAGTCCTGTAAAGGGATATTCAGACGCAAGGCCATTTCTTCTAAAAAGGCCCCGGTTCCGGCAGCACACTTCCGGTTCATTTTGAAATTAATCCGCCGGCCTTGTTCGTCGAGCTGAATGACCTTGTTGTCCTGGCCCCCAATATCAATAATCGTGATGGCCTGGGGGAAGAAATGATAACACCCCCTGGCATGACAACTGATTTCAGTCTTGTCTCCGTCACTATAGAGGACATTTTTCCTTCCATAGCCGGTCGAGATCGTTTTTATTTCTTCTGAACCTATTAGCAGACCGGCCTTCTTGAAAGCCTGTTTCAACCCAATTTCAGCGATCTCGGAGAAATCCGTACCGGATCGTTGCACCGACCAGCCCAATAGGCCCTTGTCCTTGTCCAGAAGGACTATCTTGGTAGTCGAAGAGCCGACATCAACACCCGCGAAGATCATAAAATCCCGGTCCAAGGTATAAGGTCTAAGGTCTAAGGAAAGCAAAAAAATGCTTGGTTCCTCTTTTAACCTTGAACTTTATACCTTAACCCTTGACCCTTTCTTATATTTCATCCAACTGTTCAACAAAGGCCTCGATCTGGGTTTTGGCCTGTTCTTCGGAATAACAGCGCAAATCATTCAGGTCGCCGTTAATCGTTAGCGTGGAAATCCCTAATCGTTTAGCCAGTCTTTCGGGCATACCGTACCGATTATTGGAATTATTCGGACAGGTCTTGGCGTCGTGAAAGAGGATCCCGTCAAACTTAAACCGTTGATGACAGGCCTCGATATACTGTTCCTTATAGACTTCGTCCCTGACAATAAACAGCTCGGTATAAGCCCGGCCCATGCTTTCAAAGGGATCATCTGGATCCAGTTGATCAAAGATCCAGCTATTGCAATAGGTAGAGGCCACCACACAAGTCTTCAATGAGGAAAAAAGTTCGGCTAAGGGGCGAAGCTTCCCCCAGACGGGCATCCCCTCCCAGTAGAGGCGGTGTTTTTCGCCGTCGATGGCCGCCACTCCGTCTTCAATCCGTTGTTGGAGTTCCGGCAGGAGGGTTTGATAATAGTCTACGGCCTCCTGGGTACCTCGGGCCACCACGGCCGGTCCCATGTGAATAGTGGCATCAATAAAAGTCCAGGGGGAAGGTTGTGCGGCCGCTGTTTCCAAAACAACCCGCCACAGCCGGGAACAATCCCTGGACAACCGCACCGCTTCTTTAAAGCGATCCAGATCGAACTTCCGGCCGGCCACTTCTTCCAGCTTGGGGATCAGTCCTTTGATCTGCTCGGCAATATCCTGGATCTCAAAACGAGTGATCGTGCCGATATTCCGAAAGGAGTGGACCCCGACTACGGGCACCTTCATTTCCCGGGCGTACCAGGAAAACCAGTCCTTCACATCCCGACACTGGTTGGTATTATAAACCAGGACATCCGGTCTGGGAACGGAATCCATCCCATAGGCCTTTTGTAGAGGAGTGCTCTTTTTAAGATAGGACCCGATATCACTGGTCAGGTAAGAACAGATCTCCGGGGAATAGCCGATGGCATTGGCCGTTGGAATACAATCCGTGGCCATCCGGGTGGCCCCGAGCATGGCCCCGTGATTTTCAGGAAAATAAACCAGGAATCCCATGCCCCGCAAAAGCTCGGCCGGTCCGACACTGGTGCACCAGGCAATCTTGGGTTTTTTCTCTTTGACGGCCCGATCCATTTCCAAAAAATGGTCGGCCATGATCTTCTTTAATAATTTGGAGGATTGAAATTCTTTCATCATGGCATCCTTTTGGCTGGACAGGATCAACAGGATGACAAACGTTTCGCCTCTGTTGATCCTGTCAATAACGTCTTGTTTTTAGGCCAGGGCCGAAGCAACCACCTCGGTAATATCTTTTACCTTGATTTTCCCTTTCTTCTCTTTCCGCAGCCGGGCAGCCCCTTGAGCCAGGTTGCTCTTGCAGGAGGGACAGGCCGAGACAATCACTTCAGCCCCCACCTCCAGTGCCTGAAGGACCCGGTTGTAGGCCATATCCTGACTGAGCTGATTATCAAAGCCCTTAACCCCGCCCCCGCTGCCGCAGCACTTGGCCAGGAGACGGTTCATCTTAAATTCATTCAGTTGCACGCCGGGGATTTGTTTTAAAATATTGCGGGGCTCTTCAAAAACCTGCATATGACGTCCCAGATCGCAGGGATCATGATAGGCCGCCACCATGGGTCCATTGCCCTTAAGCGGGAGTTTTCCTTGACTCATCAGGTCATTGAGATAGGTTACCACGTGATGGACCTTGATCTCGGACTTCCCGCCAAAAGCAGGATACAGTTTACTTAAGGTTCGGAAGCACCCCGGACAACTGGTGACGACTTCCTTGACCCCCAGGTCGGCGAATTTTTGGGTATTGCTTTTCACACAGGTCTTAAAATCCTCTTCCGCCCCGATCAGATAACTCAGATACCCGCAGCAGTCCTCCTCCTGTCCCAGGGCGGTATAGGAGACTCCGGCCTTATCCAGGATGGTCATCAGGTTGGGAATCATGTTGATGTCCTGATAGGAGGCCACACAGCCGCCAAAAAGCAGGACCTGAGCACCTTTCTGACCCGCTTTAAATCCCGCCGGAAAGACATCGGTTCGTTTCTCCCGGGGCTCGCCGAAGGGATTGCCGTATTGGGTGATACTCTTGCCGCTGCTTTGAAAAACCGGGGGCAGGAATCCGCTCTCCACCAGTCGTTTCCGGGCCGCCTGAACCACATCGGAAACCTCAACCCGGGAAGGGCAGGTGTATTTGCAGTTCAGACAGGTGGTACATTGGTAGAACCGTTTGGCCATTTCTTCGGAAGGTTTTAAACCACCGCTCATTAAATTATAGGCCAGCAGTATCCGTCCCCGGGCATTCATGGTTTCCAGGTTGGTCTGGCTATAAGTAGGACACCCAGCCCGGCAAAACCCGCACAGAATACAGGCCATGATCTCGTGGTCAATCTTATCCCCAAAACTTTTGATCTCTTCCGGCCTTTCAATCAGAGAGGCATAGGCGAATTTATCGTAAATATCCCTGATGCTGTCTTTAAAACCCATCTTTCCCGGATTCAAGATATTGTCCGGATCCAAGGCGTTTTTTATGGTTTCCATGACTTCCAAAGCCGAACCCAGTTCCTCCTTGATAAAGGGGGATTTGGCCATACCCAGTCCGTGTTCAGCCGTCAAAGTCCCTTTGTATTTTAACGTCAGGGCCAGAAAATCCTGGCCGATCTGGCGTAAGGTCTCCCACTCCTGAGATTTGCGAACGTCCATGATGAGCACGGCGTGGAGATTACCATCTCCGATATGACCGAAGGTAGCAATGGGAGAATCATACTTCCTGCCTATTTCCTGGATTTCGTGGATGATGGAGGTGATCTGGGTGATCGGCACTCCAAAATCCTCGACAATAGGAATCTGTCGATAACCCGGTTTTACGCGGGAAAGGGAGGGGACCAATCCCTGCCGGGCCGACCACATGATCAGCCGTTTGGCCGGATCATCGGACCATTCGTTTCCCAGTCCCCCGAATTCTTTGCAGATAGCATCAATCTGAATCATCTGGTCCTGTACAGCCTGACGGTGGCCGTCAATCTCCACAAAAAGAAGGCATTTGACTGCAGGAGGGATTTCCAGATTCATGGCCTTCTTGACCACTCCGATCGAAACTTCGTCTAAAATCTCACAGGAAGACAAAGGGATCCCGGAGGTCAATAACTTTTCCACCGTCTTTCCGGCTTGATCCACTGTAGGGAAGAGCAATTTGGCAAAAGCGGCATAAGGCGGTTTCGGAAGGATCTTCAAGGTAGCGGCCGTAATGATCCCCAGGGTCCCCTCGGAGGTGGAGAAGAGACGGGTAAGATCATAACCGGCGGAACTCTTGGGAGCCAAGGTCCCGGTATGAATGATCTGGCCGTCGGCCATGACCACTTCCAGCCCTTTGACATAGTCACGGGTGGTCCCATACTTCACAGCCCGCACCCCGCTGGCATTGCAGGCGATCATACCGCCGATCGTGCACACCGGAGCACTTCCCGGATCGGGCGGGAAGAAATGGGTCGGTTCCAGTCTGGCATTCAAGGCATTGCAGACGATTCCCGGTTCAACCATCACATAGCCGTCGTTTTTATTTATTTCGATTAGTTGATTCATTCGGGTAAAGTCGATCAGAATTCCCCCCGTGGCCGGCAGGACAGCCCCGGTCACACTGGTGCCTGCCCCCCGGGGCACAACCGGTATTTTGTGAGCGGCGGCGACTTTAACGATCCGGCTCACCTGATCTGAGGTGGTAGCAAAAACAATTACATCGGGAAATCCTTCATGGACCGACATGTCCCTTGAAAAGCCGACACAATCGATCCTCCCGGTATGGACATTTTCCCCACCGACGATGGTTTTCAATTCTTCGATATACTTCATGGCAAAACTCCTTTCAGCTTAAGGGTTAAGGAACGTCCCCGCTGGAGAGGGGCCGTGAGGTTTCAGGCGCCCTCTTTTGATCACTGTCTTTGAGCTATGAGCTTTTAGCATAGAGCTTTTTATCTTGGGCCTTTCGCCTCATGCCTTGTGCCTTTTACCTGATTTTACTTGTTCATCAATTCCTTGATCCGGGCTATCTCCGCCTCGATGAAAGGTTTTAGGTCCGCGGCCGACATCAGATTTTGTTTTTCTCCCTCCAAATTATCCGGAGCGATTTTACAGATCCAGCCTTCCTCATAGGGGGAAGAATTGATCATTTCCGGCTCATCCTCCAAGGCTTCATTGATCGCGGTCACTTCCCCGGACAAAACAGCATAGACCCGCCCGACCCATTTTCCGGACTCAATTGACCCAAAGGGTTTACCCTGTTGGATCTTCTGGCCCACTTCGGGAATTTCAACAAAACCGATATCGCCGGCCAGCTTCTGAGCGAAGTCGGTCGTACCCATGACCACGGCATCTCCATCAATGCGGGCCCAGAAATGATTCTTGTCATACCATAAATCATCGGGAAAAGTGTAACCTTCCATTTCCATAATCAGACCTCCTTTTCAAACTGTTTTATAAACTCTTTATCCTTGACTCTATTCAACTTGAACCCTAAGGCCTCTGGGTCGGCCCCCAAGGCCAACCCCAAAAGCTGAGGATAATAAAGGACCGGCACCTTCAGCTTCTGTTCCAGTTTCTTTTCAATCTTTTTTTGCTGGCCTTCATACATGACATTACAAAAAGGGCAGATCAGGATCAATCCATTGGCTCCTAATTGATTCACTTCGCCCAGCTTTTGTCCTGCCAAGGTATTGGCCAGATCTTCCTTAGCCCCCAGGACGCTCCCGCCGCAACAGTTGAGCAGGGTGTTGTACTTCAAGGCCTTAGCCCCGGTGACTTCAATCAATTCACTTAACGATTTGGGGTCTTCTACCGAGTCTATCCCTCCGGCGGCCTCGGCCGGTTTAATATAGTGGCAGCCATAATGGGGGGCAAAGGTAAAGCCGGCCAGAGGACGGCTGATTTTCTCCCGAATCTTTTCAATCCCCAGGTCTTCATAGAGGATACGGATAAAATGCTTGACCTCCCCTGTTCCGGTAACCTGCAGACCTGAGACCTGTAATCGATCATTGATCTGCTTTCTTAAATCAGGTTTATGCTGCAACAGATGATTGGCCTCGCTTAAGAAGCCCCCACAAGCGCTGCACAAGGTACAAATCGACAGGCCGGCCTTTTCAGCCAAGGCCAGATTGCGCGCAGCAATAACCAGCGAATCCATAAAGCTTATCGATTTTAAAGGAAAGCCGCAGCATTGAAAATCTTCTACATCAACAAACTCCAGCCCTAAGTTCTGAGCCACCAACCGGGCGGAAAGTTCGTAATTCAGATTTCGAACCGGCACCGTACAGCCTAAGAAAAATGCATATTTCATAGATTTGATCACTTCGTCAGCAGTTTCCGGTAATCCCCTGGATTCCCTTTTATCTTAGGCAAGCCCATTTCCTGACGCTTTTCGTTTTCGAAATCCCCCACCTCATACATCCGCCCTTGCTGGCAAAGGAGATTCTGGGCTGCCCCCATGCCGGGAGGAGCCAACCCCTTACGGACAGCCATATTGCGCAAGGCAAAAATGACCTCGGTGAAATTAACCTGCTGGGGACAGCTTTCCTGACAGGTGTAGCAGGTTGAACAGTGCCAGAGAAATTCCTCTTTAAGCAGTTCCTCTTCCAGACCCAGAAGGATCATCCGGATGATCCTTCTGGGATTATATTCCGGCTCAATCTTTTCAATCGGGCAACGGGCCGAGCAGACCCCGCAGGAAAAACACTTCTTGATGTGTTCGCCTCCTAATTCCTGGGCTACCCGGTGTTTGAAATTGGGATCCAATTTTTTTAAATCGATGCGGTCCATGACTGCTGGCGGCTTTCCGTCTTCTCTTGTATTTCCTTTAAAAATTGGCCGATAATTTCTTTTAAGAACCAGACCATATTGCTGGACAAATGCTCGAAACGGATTCGTTCAGGATTAAGACCGGCCTCTGCAACAACCTCTTGGACTTCCTGGATACGTCCTCGGGCATAGGTGTTTCCATGGATGGACTGGCAGTTTTCTTCCGGGCAGGCCAGGACCAGGACACCATCAGCCCCCATGACCAGGGCTTTAAGCACCTGATCGGGATCCATTTTCCCGGCACAAGGCAATGAAATAAATTCCACATCACCTTGGACCTTGAACCCTGAACCTTGCACCTCTTCCCAAGCCACCCCCGCTGATCGTTGACAGCCGAAGATGACCACCTTGGGTTGGTTGGATTCAGACCGCTGCCAGCTCTGTTGCATAACCGCCAGTTTAGCCTCGACCTCTTGATCGGAATAGCCGCTAATCTGAATGGCGTCCATCGGGCACTCACTGGCGCAGATACCACAGCGCTGACAGGCCAGGGGATGAATAACTATCCGGTGGGTCCAGCCTATGGCCTGGTGAGGACAAAACCGCAGGCAGGTCAGACAAATGGTGCACAGCCCCTTATCCACCGTAACCTCCCGTTTCAGGTGGTCTGAGGGTTCCCCTTTAAAAAAATGATGGACCAGAAGGGCTGTCGCCCTGGCCTCCTCAAGACAGGTCCGGGGAAGCATGGGGCCCTTACCCGGACCGGCGATAAAGATGCCCGCTCTCCTGGAAGCCTGCGGGAGGAGATGGACATTAGCCGGCTGCAGGAAACCGCTTTCATCCAATCCGATTTGGGCGGAAAGGGCCAGGGCCTGAATGTCTTGAGGCAGGCCATGAACCGAATCAATGACCAGGAGATCCGGGGTCAATTCAAAGGGCTGCCCCAAGACGGAATCCGTAAAATATAAGCTGACCAGATGGTCTGATCGGTTCATTTCCGGGCCTTCCTGATCAAACTTAAAGAATAGTACCCCTTCGTCGCGGCAGGTCTGATAGAGTCTCTCCAGCCCTTCTTCGGCCACTTTGACATTTCGGCAGAAAACACACACCTGAGACTGATATACCTGCCTGATCTCCAAGGCCAGAGACAACGTCCGGGCCATATCGGCCACGTTTCCTTCTTCCTCCAGGCCTGTCAGAAAGGCAATATAGGAATCCGGCTTGAGTGCCATCAGAACCCCTTCTCTCCCGGCGGCCTCCGGCCCCGCTTCCAGCCCGGAGGGCTTACAGGCCGGAGGGGAGAGGCCTCCTGGAAGCCCTTCGGGCTGGAAGCGCTCCCGGAGGGAAAAGGGTTGAGGGGAGGGGAAAAAAGGGTTAGTTAAATGCTCCAGAACCATAATTTGCTCGGAAGGTCTCAGATGATAGCCTTCAAACCGGCCTTCAGAATTCAATTCCGCTGCCAGGACAACAGCCCCCACCGTCTCAGTCCATTTTTTAGGGCCGGATGTTAGTTGGGCCTGAAATTCTCCGGCAAAACCCTCGATAGCGGACAAGGTGGTCTGGGTGATTTGGGTAAATTGGGAATCCTTCTCCAACCTTTCTCTTAGCTCCCGGCAGGGGTCCGGTGTCCCCCTGGTCGAGGCCGGAACGAGACCGTTTGGAAGGTTATTATCTTCCGTGTTAATTAACAGCACCTCATACCCTAAAGCAATAAGTTGCCGGGCTGTTTCAAAAGCGCTCAGTCCATTCCCCAGGATCAGGACCTTGGATATTTTCTGAAACTCAGGACAAGGGGTCATCATCCAGACCTCAATTTTAAATAAGCCACCACTTCCTCGGCCGCCCGATAGGCCTGGGAGATGCTTCGGCTGATACTTTTCGGCCCTTGAACGGTACCCGCCAGGAAAATTCCTTCCGGAGCAGAAGTCTCTTGGCGTTCAGGCAAGAACCCATCCGGGGTTAGAGAAAGCCCCAGTCTTTCGGACAGCAGCCGGTTGTCTGGTCCCGGCATAATTCCCACGGAAAGCACTGCCAGGTCAAAGGTCTCTTTCTGGCTGGAAGACCCGTCAGCGGATTGAAAGGTCAACAGGACCTGGTCATTCTCCTCCTTTAGTATTTCACCGGGTATGGACCGGACGAAACGAATCTTTTTTCTGGTTTGGTCCATGAATAAATTGAAATCCTTGCCGAAGGTTTGAATGTCCATGTAAAAAATGGTGATTTCCATTGTCGGATTTTTATGTTTGATGAGGTTGGCCATCCGCAGGGCATACCCGCAACAAACTTGAGAACAAAAAGGATGTCCCAAATGAAGGTCTCGGCTGCCCACACATTGGATGAAGGCCATAGACTGGGGGGGGGTTCGATCTGATGGTCTAACGATCCTCCCGGTTTCTTTAAGTTGTCTTTCCAGATCTAAACCGGTCAGGACATTAGGAAGGGTTCCATAGCGATATTGGGGTTTGTCTTCAGCCCTGAAGGGGGTAAAACCGGTTGCCAAGAGGAGGGCGGCGGCCCTTCCCTCGCCACCCCCTCCAGGGCGGCTATAGGTATAAAGAAATTCCTTGCCATCCATTTTCATTTCGGTTACTTCAGCCTGCAAATGAACTTTTATGGTCGGCTCTTCAGCCAAGGCCTGTAACGAATCATTTAAAAGGCAGGCCCCGCATTGCTGGCAGACCTCAACGGCCTTGCAGCAAAAATTGCGGACCATCCCGCCCAAGGCCGCTGATTTTTCAATCAGTTCCACCGGAATAGCCAAACGACCCAGGGCCAGGGCAGCCGTAATACCGGCCATGCCGCCACCGAGGATTAAAACGTTTTGGTCAGTACCCTTCACTTTTTTTAGCACACCCTATAGGCCTTCAGGTTCGAGGCCTAAGTTTGGAGTTTAGAGTTCGGGTAGAAAAAATCGGATGCCAGCAACTATCCTCTGTCATTCTTCCCCATTCCCAATTCTGAATTCCGAA
>JAZDOU010000516.1:0-3263 GCA_043798385.1 Pseudomonadota bacterium | reverse complement strand
GCGATGACGATCAAGAGTTCCACCAAGGTAAAACCCCTATTTTTTTGCCTGGTATGATGTTTCATCGTCGGGTTTTTCTGTAATAGGGATCTCCCAGACGTCCTCCGTCGCAGGGAGATCCCTGATTAATAACGATCATGGTGATTAGGGGGTTATACCTCCATCAGGAGTGACAGTGTATGTTTGAGGGCCATTGGCATGTTTAGCAGTAATACCCAAACCAGCCATGGTGCCGGCAGTTACCGTTAAGGCTACATCGTTAGTTTGTTTATACCCGTAAAGTTTGAGTGAGGCCAGGTCGACTGTTCCGGACGGGGAGTCAGAAAAATAAGCCTGGGCAGCAGTATAGGCATTTTTAGCATCCGACTTGGCTGCGGTATTATATCCTCTTTCCCGATAAGATGAAAACTGTGGGATAGCGATGGCCGCCAAAATGCCGATGATGGCGATGACGATCAAGAGTTCTACCAGGGTAAAACCTTTTTGATTTTTCTTTTTGGACAATTTTTTTATCATGGCAATTTCTCCTTTTAAATTTGAAGGTTAATTTGTTTCCCTCCCTATCAAAATTTAGTTCATTTTCGTTTTTTCACCTCCTTGTTTGAAATGGTCAGGGTTTTATTTTGACGGCTTCGTAAAAAGTCCACCTGTCCCGCGTATCGCGGGATTGCGCTGCATCCTTCCCCGCTTTTCAGCGGGGCAGGCTTATTGCGGCGTACCAGTAAGTACGCCTCACTCCTGCTGGATTTGCGCGCCTTGCAGCCGGTCGGCCGTTCGACTTTGTCGAACTAAAAGAAGGCATCCATTCGGATGCCGTATGCCGACTTATTAAAAGGCCTCCTTGGAGGCTGGCAGGAGCTTTTTACTGTGCCGTCCTTTTGATGACTTTTTAAGGTATTTATTATTTGTGAAGTTTTCTGTTGCCTTGTTTCAGGGGAACAAGAAATCGTTATGTGGCCTTTAAATATGCATAATAGGGGCCAACAATAGATAAAGGCAGCCCAATAAATTAACTTTAAATATTAGTGAGTTACAAGGAGGCAAGAAACAGTAGGGGATATTGGATTGGGTTTATGACAAAAATTGTAAATAAGGGACAAAAAATTGTTAGGGATGATTTATTGGGACGTATAGTCATGAAGATAGAACAGTCAAGGACATATGTTGGCACGGGTCAGGCAAAGCCTGATTCACGGGATTTACACGGTTAAACCATTTTACTTCTCAAGAAAAGGGGAACCCCTTTTCTTGAGCTCGGCTCGAACAGTGAAATCCGCGCCAAGAAATGTTATTTTGTGTTAAGAAACCTTCACTCCTTAGTCTTTTTGAGAAGCGTTTCCCCGAGTTTTTTAGACTGCAAGGTGGCGGCCTCCACGGCATCCATCAAAATTCCGTGTAATCCCGCCTTTTCCAGGACGTGCAGGCCGTATATGGTGGTTCCTCCGGGAGAAGTGACCATTTCCTTTAGTTGGCTGAGAGGCCAGTTCATCTGACGGGCCATTTGACTGGAGCCCCAGACTGTCTGGATCGCCAATTGTTGAGAGATCGATCGAGGCAATCCCATTTTCACCCCGGCGTCGGTGAGCCCTTCCAGGATAGTGAAGACGTAGGCCGGCCCGCTGCCCGAAAGACCGGTTACGGCATCGAGTTGGTTTTCCTCCACTCGAACCGTCTCTCCTATGGAGTTGAAAATGGATTCAGCCAGGACCAGGTCTTTTTCTTCAGCAACTGAATTTTTACATAAGGCGCTGATACCCGATAAGACCAACGCCGGGGTGTTGGGCATGACGCGAATTATTTTCGGAGTTTTGGAAAAGAACTGACCCAGGTAGGACATGGGAACTCCGGCGCAAATGGAAATAAGGATTTTCCCCGGCGACCAGATGGGTGCCAGGGCGCCCAAGGCCTTGTCTACGCTTTGAGGTTTAACCGCCAGGATAATCGCCCGGGAAGACCGAATAACCCGGGGAGTGTCTTTGACGGCCTGGACTCCATAAGTTTTCTTTAAATAGGATAAACGTTCCTCAATGATATCGCAGACCAGACAATCGGCCGGAGTGATGGCTTTGCTGCCTAATAGGCCCCTAATCAAGGCCTCAGCCATATTGCCGCCGCCAATAAAACCTACAGGGATTTTGGTATTCATTTGGCTATCCTTCCATTAAAAAATCTTTTTTATAGATTTCAAACATAGTCATCAAAAAAGAAAGGACGATCGGTCCCAGAATAAATCCCAGAAAGCCGAAATAGATAAGCCCCCCGAGGACACTTAGAAAAATGAATAAGGGATGGAGATTGGCCTCTCCTTTCAGCAGGAGAGTGCGAAGGACATTATCGGCCCCGGAAATTATCACGGTTCCCCATAAGGCCAGACCTAAGGCCATCCAGAGGGAAGAGGTAAACGCCAGATAAAGGGCTGCCGGAATCCAGATGAGGCTGGTACCCACCAGGGGGATGACGGAACTGAAAACCATACAGACCCCCCAAAAGGCGGCCGAGGGGATATCAAAGATCCAGAAGCCGAACCCTCCCAGGAGTCCCTGGACTAAGGCGACGATGATGGAGCCTTTTACCGTGGCCTTCAGGGTCCGCTCCAATTGCTGGACGATCCTGTCATGATGGGAGACCTCCAGCGGGCTGAACAATTTGATTTCTTTTAAAAATTTTTCTCCGTCTATCAACAGAAAGAAACAAGTAAATAACACGATAACCAGATCAAGGATAATTCCAACCACTCCTTTGGCCAAAACGGCCATCTGGGTATAAATAAATTCAGACAGGGTCGTAAGAAATTTACCAATATGTTCTTCTACTCGGAAGGACTGGAGGTCTATTTGCCACCGTTCAAAAAAAAGGGTGAAAGAAAGGAGCTGTAAATCCACTTTTTTGGTGAAGGACCCATCCTTAAGACTGTCGGATATTTTTTGATAAAAATCCATGGATTGACTGGTAATTACTCCGGATAATAAGGCCAGCGGAAGGAGGATGACCAGGATGATCAGGAGGATCGTTATGAGAGCGGAAAGGATTTTCCATCCCTTTAAAACCCGGCAGATTCCTTTATAGAAAGGGAAGAAAACGATGGCCATTACCGAAGCGATAAAAATATCTGCCAGGAAGGGGCGTATTATCAGGTAAAACAGGTAAAGGACCCCGATCAGGAAGGCGATGAAGAAATAGTTCGAGATAGGACTTGAGGAGTCCTCTTTTTTCCTAAAATAGGGGCGACTCATACCATCACTCTCGATCCTTGACGGCTTCGT
>JAZDOU010000514.1:0-3229 GCA_043798385.1 Pseudomonadota bacterium | reverse complement strand
CTATTCTCTTATACCCTTTATCAAAGGGTGCACCTCCTTCGTTCCGGCCAGCCGGATGCCCGCTTTTCCCAAATCGGCCGGCGGCTTTTGGGATTAATCACCTATGGCCTGATTCAGAAAAGGCAGCCGCGCTATTTTTGGGCCGGCTGGATCCATATCCTGATCTTCTGGGGGTTTGTGGTCTTAGGGCTACGGTCTATGCAATTGCTCCTGCTGGGACTGGGGGTTGAAGACTGCCTGCCCTTTATGACGGGGAGTCCGGGAAGGTTATATGGCAGCCTCAAGGATGTCTTTGAATTAATCGTCCTGGCCGCCTGTCTAGCCGCTATTCTCCGCCGGGCTATCGGACGACCGGATCGCTATGAAGTGCCCAGTGGCAAAGACCATCACTTCGAGGCCTATTTTGTTCTGGCCCTGATTGCCTTTCTGATGCTGACCGATATGGTCTTTGAGGGCAGCGGGCTTTTGCTGGACCATTCTGCCCCGGCCCGGCTTCCGGCCGCAGAGTCAGCCGCCCTGGTTTTGGGGGGCTTACGCCCTGAGACCCTCCGGAGCGTTGGCCTCCTGGCCTTTTGGCTGCATCTGTTGACCTTCTTCTTCTTCCTTAATTTTCTTCCCCGGTCCAAACACTTTCATATTATTACGGCCCTGCCCAATATCTTTTTCCGAAAACTCACCCCCGGGGCCATTAAACCGGTCCGTTGGGGAGTATCCAACCTGGAAGGTCTGGAGAGCTTGGGGGTTCAAAAATTCGAAGATTTCACCTGGAAGCACATCCTGGATTTTTTTACCTGTACGGAATGCGGTCGCTGTTCCGACCAATGCCCGGCCAAGGCCGTGGGCCGTCCCCTCTCCCCCAAGATGATTACCTTCAAGTTGCGGGACTGGGGATATACCCGTCAGAAACCAGAAACCCGGATGGTCGGCGACCTGATAACGGCTCAGGAGATCTGGTCCTGTACGACCTGCGGGGCCTGCGAAGAAGAGTGCCCGGTATTCATCGAATACATCGACAAGATGATTGATATGAGGCGCCACCTGATTGAAACCTCTCAAAACCCCACCACCTTCAATCAGATCCTGATGCAGATCGAAAAGACCGGGAATCCTTTCGGCAAGCCCCCCAAAAAAAGGGCCGACTGGGTCAAAGAGGTCGAAGGGGTCTCCGTACCCATCCTGAAAGAGGGCGACGAGGTGGAGGTCCTGTACTTTGTCGACAGCTATGCCTCCTATGATCTAAGGATCCAGGCCATTGCCCAGGCCATTGTCAGGGGGCTTCAGGAAAGCGGGGTCAAATTCGGCATCCTCGGGCCCCGGGAAAAGGATTCCGGCCATCAGGTCCGCCGTATCGGAGAGGAAGGGCTTTTTCAGCTCCTGCTGGAAGAAAATCTGGAGACCTTCCGGACGGTGCGATTCCGCCAGATCGTCACCACCGATCCCCACGCCTTTAACACCCTTAAAAAGGATTATCCCGGGGACTTGCCGGTTAGGCACTATAGCCAGTTTTTCCTGTCCCTGATTGAATCCGGCCGATTAACACCTTCCAAGCCGGTGGCCGTTGAAGGGCTTTATACCTATCATGATCCCTGTTACCTGGGCCGTCACAACGGCCTCTACCAGGTACCGAGACAGCTCCTCGGTCATCTGCCGGGAATAAACCTGGTAGAGATGAAACGCTGCCGGGAACGCAGTTTTTGCTGTGGCGGGGGAGATATTAATCTCTGGCACGAGATTGAGGGGGAAGAAATTCGTATGGCCGAAAAAAGGGTCCGGATGGCCCGGGAGGTGGGGGCCGACGTCCTGGTCAGCGCCTGTCCTTTCTGTCTGTTGAATTTTGAAGATGCCGTCAAGACCGCCGGTCTGGAAAAAGAGCTCCAGGTGGTCGATCTGATGGAACTGGTGGTCTCGACTCTGTAAAAAAGGTTCAAGATGTAAGAAAAATCCAGGTAAATAGTTTTAGAATTTTCCTGCCGTAATCCGTAACAAAAAATGTTAATGATATTTTCTCGAAGTAAAAAGTATAAGCCGCAAAGGAGGTTGTTGTAGATGGAAATTATTGTCTGTGTAAAACGAGTCCCCTTCACCCAGGAGGTGGACCTGGAGATCGATGAACAGAAAAAAGACCTGGATAAGGAATCCTTGGCCTTTGTTATGAATGACTGGGACAATTATGCCATCGAAGAGGCGGTCCGGCTCAAAGAACAACTGGGTGGAACGGTAACGGCCATCACCGTGGGAAGCGAGGAGGACGAGGAAGTGCTTCGCAGGTGCCTGGCCATCGGGGCCGACAAGGCCCTGCGCCTTGATCCCGGGCAAACGCCCCTGGACGGCTTCGGACTTTCCAGGGTCTTGGCCCAGGTCATCCAGGGGTTACCCTTTGACCTGATCCTGACCGGGGTTCAGGCCGAAGATAACAATCAGGGCATGGTCGGGATCATGTTGGCCGAACACCTGGGCATTGCCCATGCCGCCGTGGTCACCGGGGTGGAGGTCAAAGGAGATGAGGCCGAGATTCGCTCTGAACTGGAAGACGGCCTGGATGAAAAATCCCTCCTTAAACTCCCGGCTTTATTAACCATCCAGACCGGCATCAACGAGCCCCGCTATGTCTCCATCATGGGCATAAAGAAGGCCGCCAAAAAAGGCCTCGAACAAATTGCCTTGGCCGATCTGCCTTTAACCTCCGAGGACCTCGCCCCCCGGACGTTAATCGAAGAGGCCTTCCTGCCGCCGGAAACTTCAGGGGCCGAGATGATCACCGGGGAACCTCCCCTGATCGCCGAAGAGATTCTGCGCATCCTGAAAGAAAAGGGGGTCAGAAGCTGATGAAAACAATATTTGTAGTGGTGGAACATAGAAAAGGAGAGATCCGTGAAATAACCTTTGAGATGCTCAGAAAGGCCGGGGAACTCTGCCGGACCCATGGCCTTCATTTAACAGCCGTGGTCCTGGGTTGGGAGATCGAGCCCTTTTTAAAGGAGATCTCTGAACGGGCCGATACGGTCCTGGTGGTGGAAAAGGAAGCCTTAAAAAATTTCGATTCCGATTTATACAAGGAGGTCCTGGGTCACCTGATCCGGGAATACCACCCCTGGCTGACTTTAATCGCTCAGAGCTCCTGGGGTCTGGATCTGGCCCCTTGCCTGGCTGTTAAAACCGGTTTCCCTCTGGCGACGGATTGCCTCGACATCCTGATAGAAGACAATCGCATCATGGCCCTGCGCCAACG
>JAZDOU010000512.1:0-2214 GCA_043798385.1 Pseudomonadota bacterium | reverse complement strand
GACCCATGAGGTGATAGACCCGAGGGACACCCGTCCCAGGATCATCAAGGCCCTTAAGGCCGTCAGCCAAAAGCATGAAGAGCTGCCGGCAAAACGGCGTTCCATAAAACCGGCCTGAGAAGTGACGAGTGACGTGAAAAGTCGTGAGGCCGGAGGCCTGAGGCGAAAATTTTTATTTTTAAATAGGGTGTTTCCTTGAACGTTGAACGTTGAACTTTGAACGGTGTTTTCGAATAAAAGGTGAATGAATGGGTGAGCGATACGACCAGGCGATTCAACGGCTGAGAGAGATTCAAGAGAAAAATCTCTTGGGGGGCGGGCAGGAGCAGATTGCGCGGCAGCACCAACGGGGTAAGCTGACAGCCCGGGAAAGGATTGATCTCCTGTTGGATCCCGGGTCCTTTCAGGAACTGGGGTCCTCGGTGAATACCACCGGTTCGCGAATCGATGGCCGGCAAATGGAGGCCCCCTGCGATGGGGCGGTGGTGGGAACCGGCCGGGTGGACGACCGGAGGGTGGCGGTCTATGCCAGCGATTTTACCGTCCTGGGCGGTTCCATCGGCATTCAGCATGGATTGAAGTTCGTTAAGTTGATGGAGATGGCGGCCGGCTGGGGGATCCCCATGGTCTGGCTCCTGGATTCTTCCGGGGGCCGGCTGGGTTACCGGGATGTACCCATGGCCGGTATCGATTGGTGGTTTGCCCTGGAGTCCCGCTATTCCGGGATGATCCCCCAGATCAATGTCCTGATGGGACCCTGCATCGCCGGACAGGCTTATTGCCCGGTCTTGTGCGATTTTCTCCTGATGAGCCGGGGGACGGCCCACCTCTGGCTGGGGGGCCCTCGAATGACCCAGGCGGCCACCTCTGAACAGATCGGGGATGATGTCGGAGGGGCGGATTATCACATGATCTATAGCGGCACCTGTGACCTGGTGGGAGATAATGACCGCGAAACCCTTCAAAAGACCCGGGAACTGTTAGGGTACCTTCCATCGAATTGTCGGGAGGAGCCGCCCTCTCGGCAGCCCGGTGATCAGAAGGACCGGGAAGTCGGGGAACTGATGCAGATCGTGCCCGATAGATATGATCTCACTTATGACATGCATGAGGTCATCAAGGTCCTGGTGGATGACGGGGACTTCCTGGAGATCAAGAAAGAATACGCCAAGAATCTGATCACCTGTTTCTGTCGCTTCAACGGCCGGGTGACCGGACTGGTGGCCGGTAATCCCAAGGAGCCGGGAAGCCTCCTGACGATCAATACCTGTGACAAATACTATCGCTTTCTCCAGGTCCTGGATGCTTATCATATCCCTTTGGTAACCTTGGTCGATACCCCACCCCTGGTGCCCGGAGAGGAGCAGGAGGCCTTAGGGCTGCTGAGACATTTCGGCAAGATACTGGATGTCTATGCCACAGCGGTTATTCCTAAGATCAGTATCATCCTGCGGGAATCCTAGGGAGATGCCGGAGGGATTATTTTGGGGGGGGCCAAGGGCCTGGGGGTCGATCTTTGTTATGCCTGGCCCATAGCCCGAATGGCGCTGGAGGCCTCTACCCTGGATTATGGCCGGGTCTACGGTAAGGGGATCGAAGCAGACGCTTATGAAGGGTATTTGAACCGATCCCGGGAAAAGGTCGATGTCTTTGAGGCGGCTCGGAGCTGGACGGCCCAGGTGGTCGATGAGATCATTGAACCCAAGGACACCAGGAAGAGGATCATCGAGGCCCTGGCCTTGACCAGGGACAAGCGGGTAACGCACCCGAAGCGGGCCAAGGCCCATGGGACAGGGCCGACGTAAAGAAAAAAACGAATGTCGAATATCGAATTAGGAATGTCGACTGCCGAAGGAAAATACAAAGACCTTTGATATCGAGGAACGTCTTTTGAATCAACTTTGACCTTTTACGAGTCTGTCAATATTAAAGGAGAAGATTATGAGGTCCAAAACCGTTATCACCTGCGCCCTGACCGGGGTGCTTACCGACCCGGCGGTTCATCATGTGCCGGTCACTCCCGAGGAGATGGCCGATCACACCCAACAGGCCTATGATGCCGGGGCCTCTATCGTTCATGTGCATTTCCGGAATCAGGGTCAGGGGCTGGGGCACCTGCCCACCTGGGACCTGACGACCGTGGGGGATATCCTGGCCGCCATCAAGGACAGGGTGCCGAAAATCATCATCTGCATGAGTACCGGCGTAGTGGGG
>JAZDOU010000497.1:0-2897 GCA_043798385.1 Pseudomonadota bacterium | reverse complement strand
GTCGTCATTCCGGTGAAAGCCGGAATCCAGGTTATTACACAGGCATCAAAGTCCCTGGATGCCGGATCGGGCCTGCCCCGTACTTGATACGGGGTCCGGCATGACGGAGAACAAACAAGCCTGGAGGTTATCCAAGACTATTTTCGTGTTAAAACTCATTTACCGCCTTTTCAATTCTGGTCAAGGCCTCGGTTAAGATGTAACGGGGGCAGGCAATGTTCATTCTCTGGAAACCGCTGCCCCCTTTTCCGAAGAGGAAGCCGTCATCCAGTCCTACCCTGGCTTTTTCCCTCATAAAACTTCTCAGTTCTAAATCGTCCAGACCCAGTGCAGAGAAATCCAGCCAGATCAGGTAGGTGCCCTGCGGTGGGATTACCTTGATCTTGGGAATTTTCCTGGCAAAGGTGTCCTGCAAATAATCCAGGTTGCCCTGCAAATAATCCAGGACTTGATCCAGCCACTCATCCCCGAAGCGGTAGGCCGCTTCCAGGGCGGTATAACCAAACAGATTGGGTCCGGGTAAAATACCCATCCTGGTGCTGGCAAAATTACGACGGAGTTTTTTGTTGGGAATAATAATGGAAGACGCTTCCAGACCGGCTAAACTGAAGGTCTTACTTGGCGCCATGCAGACAATGCAGTTCTGTTCAAATTCTTCGGAGATCGAAGCAAAAGGGGTATGCTGGTGCCCTTTGAAGAGGATCTCGCAATGGATTTCATCGGAAATAACGGTTACCTCATGACTTATGGCGATCTCTCCCATGCGGGTCAGTTCCTCCCGGTTCCAAAGGCGTCCCACCGGATTATGGGGATTGCACAGAACCATGGCCTTGATCCGTCTGGAAGTCGGTACCATCCCCATCCGGGGGAGGAATTTACTTTCCAGATCCTCAAAGTCCATTTCATAACGATCATTAATCCGTTTAAGCCCGTTATTGACTATTTGACAACCGCTGGAGGTAACGGCCGGAAAGAATGGATAATAGACCGGCTCCTGAATAATAACCTCGTCTCCCGGATGAGTCAGAGACCGGATGGCCACATTAAGAGCGGGCACCACACCGGGGGTAAATACGATCCATTCCGGTTTGATTTTCCAATTGAATTTCCGCTCCAGGCGTTCCACGATGACTTCATTGATACTGGGGCCCGGCTGGGTATAACCATAATAAGGATGTTCCGCCCTTTTTTTCAGGGCATCGACGATGGGTTGGGCTACCGGAAAATCCATATCGGCGACCCACATGGGAATGACATCGTTAGGTCCGAAAATAAATTGAGCTGAATCCCATTTAACACAATTGCTATTTTGTCGGTCGCACACCTGATCGAAATCGTATTTCATTAACAGTCCTCCATGCTATTATTCATTGAAAATTATTTCACATATTCGCCATATCTTACCATGGCCTCCAGCACTCTGGCGGCATCCCCGGGCATGTGGTAGCAGACGGCATTGTGCTGTCCCAGTCTAAAGGTGATTCCGGCCTGCTCAACATTGGTGGCCCACATATATTCGGTGGCAATGACAACCGGCTTGTTGTATTTATCAGCCAGTACATTAAACTCGTCCATAGCCAGGGCCACCGATTCCATCATTCTCTCTCCCCAAGCCTCTCGGATGTTTTTATCCTGGGGGGCATCGAAACTTCCCATCCTTATGGCCGGCATGAGGCTCAGGAACATCAGGGCATCAACCGAAGGGCACTTCATCACCAGCTCGACCGCTTTGAAGATGTTATCGACGGCGGCTCCGGCCACCAGGTCCACCGGGTTTCCCCGGTTCCACCAGGCCGGGAGGATTTTATCCAGCTCCTGGATCGTTTCCTGAGGTAATTGGACTATGTCGAACCCCAGTTCCGCACAAGCATCGGCCGCCAGCACTCCCCAGCCCCCTCCGGCGGTAACGATGCCTAAGCCCCGTCCTCGGGGGAGGGGTTGACGCAGGAAGGCCAGACCGATATTCAGCATTTCATCCATGCTTCTGGCCCTGATCACGCCGGATTGTTTGCAAACGGCCTCAAAGACGGCATCCGAGCCGGCCAGAGCTGCCGTGTGCGAAGCGGCCGCCCTGGCCCCGGCCTGTGTTTTACCGGCTTTGAGCATGACAATAGGCTTCTTTTTGCTGACCTCACGGGCAACCGCCAAAAAGCGTTCTCCATCTTTAAAACCTTCAATATAGGATAAGATAACTTTGGTGTGAGGGTCTTCTGCCAGGTATTCGAGATAATCTTCACAGTGCAGGACAGCCTCATTGCCGCTGGCGATGCAGGCACTGCAACCGAACCCGTGTATTAGAACCTGGCGCGCCAGGGAGTCCATCACATTACCGCTTTGGGCGATTACGGCCACGGGGCCGGGAGGTACGAAAAAAGAAGGAAACTGAACGTACTGGGAGTTCCAGGGACTCATAATCCCGTTACAGTTCGGCCCGACAACTCCCATTTCCCCTTTGCGGGCGATTTCAATTATTTCATTTTGAAGCCGGGCACCTTCTCCGCCCAATTCCGCAAAGCCGGCGGTGATGATGATACCGGCCCTAATCCCTTTGGAAACGCATTCTTTGATCACACCCGGAACAGCTGGAGGGGGAACAATGATGACTGCCAGATCGGGGATTTCCGGAAGGTCGACGATGGTCGGATATACATTCAAGCCGAGAATCTCAGATTCCCTGGGATTCACAGGATAAATATTGCCCCGGAAACCTCCATCTATGATATGTTTGATAGTAAGGAAGCCCCACTTGGCCGGATCATTGGAGGCTCCTATGAAGGCCACCGAACCGGCATTAAATAACGGTGATAATTTATTTGTGCGCATAGACTATTTTCTTTCTGCAGAAGTCGCTGACTTTTGTTTGGCAAATACAATGTTTTTAGATTTGTGAAGTATAG
>JAZDOU010000485.1:0-9828 GCA_043798385.1 Pseudomonadota bacterium | reverse complement strand
AACCTCTTTGTCTCCAGCATCCGCTTTGAGCGGCCGGTGCTGGATCTCTACCGGGCCTCCATCCCCTTTATCGTCATCCTTTTGATCACCCTGCTGCTGATAACCTACCTGCCGGTCTTGAGTCTGGTTTTCTTATAAGTTAAAACGAAAATAACGTTCGTCGTTCAGCGTTCGGCGAAAGTCATTTTCATGCTTCGTCGGTGCCCGCCTGAAGCGGGCATGAGGGTTTAGTTCGTAAATAACCCCGACCTTATATTCGGAGTTGTTTGTTCTCCGTCATGCCGGACTTGATCCGGCATCCAGAATTTTTAGTGCTCTTCTTAACCTGGATTCCGGCTTCCGCCCTCTGGGGCGTAGGACCTTGGGGCCGGAGGCCGGAATGACGACTTATTCCTTGGTTGAGCAATATTTTCATTTTTTTCAAACGACCCTAAATTTTTTCTTGACATTTTTGAATAAACTGGATACCTTCTTCACAATCTCGAAAAAGGCAAACCCTTCGCAAGGGGGGGACGCAAAGATACAGACCCTAAGGGGGTGGCTGATCTGCCGGAGAAAATGACACAGAATTGTTTCTTCAGCCCACCTTTATGGTGGGCTTTTTTTTTGGGCGGAGAATTAAAATTGGGATTACTCCTTTAACTTAGCCCTCATGGCCCTGCGGAGCGCCACGAGGCACGAAAACGAAAGGGATTTATGCCGGACCAAAATGAACTTATGGAACGATTTAAAAAAATTTTGCTGGAATTTGAAAAAATTAAAGAAGTGGAGACGCACTATCTGAGGCAAAAAGAACTCCTTCTTAAAGAAGCGGACGAACTCGGTCTTCTAAACCAAAAGATCGACTGGGAGTTGATTAACCCCTGGCAGAAAGACCAACTGGATAAAATAAAAATGGATTTTAATTTTGAGATGCAGAGGATTGAGCAGGAAACTTACCGGCCGACAACTTACCGCAAGCGACCCCTGGGCCGCAGAATGGAGGTTTAAGGACATGTCAGCGGGAAAAAGGGAAATTTCTCTGGACCGGGTGACGGAGATGGCCCAAAGGATCGTCCGGGGAGAAACGACCCTACAGACTGAAGTGGGCTTAAAGGATAACGAGATCGAGTCCATGTACCTGGGCGCCTACAATCTCTATATGAACGGAAAATATGAAGAGGCCAAAAAGTGTTTTGGTCTCTTAGTGACCTTCAATCCCATGACTTACAAGTATTGTTTCGGACTGGCCGCCTGCTTTCAGATTCTGGGAGAGATGGAGTCCGCCGTCTTATTTTATTTTCTGAGCACCGTCCTGGATCAGACCCAGCCGGCCCCTTTTCTGCATATAGCCGAATGCCTGATCAAGTTGGATGATACCGTCGGGGCCATGGAAAACCTGGAAAAGGTTCCGGAGCTGGTCGGTTCCAACGGCCGGCATAAAAAGATCAAAAACCGGGCCGAAATAATGCTTAATTACCTGAAACAACAGGCAGCCGCCTGACCAGAGACGAAGGGAGGAAATAAAATGGGTGACATGGAAGTGGAAAAAATATCCAATCATCAGGCTGAGGTGGGTCATTTTGGCGTAGAGGCCGACGAAGAGGCCATAGGTAAAATTATTGACAAAATAGAGACCGACGATAGGCTTATTGAGAAGATATCGTCCGACGATGAGACCCTGAGAAAAATTATTGTCAAATTGCAAAGCGGTTATTACCAACCGGAACTCGCAGAACCCGCTTCGGGTACCAATGACTTAGACAGCCTGATGGGTGGCTACGATCTCCTGGCTCAAGTTGAAAATATCGGCATCCTTTTCCATAATGTGGTCAGGCATTTACGAGATACCCAGCGGCATGATTCCGTATTCATGCAGCACAAGATCGTAGAGACCCAGAACGCCGCCGCGGAAAAAAAGGACGAGGCCTCCGATAAGCTCGGCGATGCCGCTCTTACCGGACTGATCCTGACTCTTGTCGGCTTCGCCGTAGGGCTTGCCTTTGCCGGGCTGGGGCCATTGATGATGAGCAGCAGCCGGCCAGCATCCCAGGCCGCCACCAAAGCCACTCAAGAGGCGGCCAAGAGTGCGAAAGAAGTGGCAGCAAAAGCAACAGCGCTACAACGGACAATTACACCCCAGGCCAGGATAGGGTCGCCAACATTAAGAAAAACGAATGATGCGGCTAATACATCTAGGGACCTCCAACACACAACAAAAATGGCTAAAGGAAGGGTAAAAGAGGCGAATCAATTTCAAGAAGATGCAAAAAACGCGACAACTAAAGCGGTTAAAAAAGATGCCCAAATTCATTCCAAGGCCAAAGCCGTAGAAGCAAATAACGGGATGAGAACTGCCGTTCAACAAGCTAAAGATAATGTGAGCACAACCAAAACCTTGAACCAATTGGTCAGAAGAGGGTGGGGTCGTGAAGCGGGAGTGAATAGATATACTTATGAAACAAAACAACAGACATCTGAATTAGTCAGGTTATCCGAAAAAAACCTCAAGATCACCCAGGAAGCCGCTAAAAAAACCGCTTCTTTTTCCAACAGTACCTTGAAAAAAATCGGTCAGGGATTTGGCGAAGGGGCCGTGAAAACCCTGATGACCCCTATGGCCTCGGCCATGTATTTTACCGGCGCCCAGCAGTATGCCACCACCAAAGGCCAGGCCGATAGCCAAAAGTCTCAGGCGGACGGTGACAGGCTCTCGGCCTTGGCGGAAGGCGAGAAGAGCCAGAAACAAAGGACGGACGATTATACCTCCACCTTCACGGACTCCATGAAAACCGTTCGTCAAAAGCTCTCGGAGATGATCGAATCCGTCCAGCGGGGTATGGAGGCCGCAGCAAAGATTTAATCCGAAAGAGACCAAACGAAGAAAGGAGTTATACTATGGTCGAACCTATTAGTGATACCCAGATTCAGACTGCTGATTTACCTGAAGCCCTCCAGCCGGGGACTCCGCTACGGGACCAGGCTTCCTGGATTCCGGCCCTGGCATTGCCGGCCCTGGAGTCGGCTCCCGGGGGGGTGAATACCCTGACCAATGAAACAACTCAACCGGAACTTCCCCGGCCCGATTACGATACCGCCAGCTATGCTATCCTGCTGACGGGCCTGCAATTCCAAATTTTAAACAATCGGATTACGGCCGGGAAGATTAGTATTCAACATCAAGACGAACAGATGCAGGACACCCATGCATCCAATACGGAAAACATCCTGGATTTTTACGACAAGTTAGAGGAAGCCGAATCCAAGTCTACCGGGTTATTTGGAAAATTATTCGGCGGATTAAAAAAACTTTTCGAAGGAGATCTCGAGGGCGCCTTAAAGGATATCGAGGAAGGTTTTGAAGCCAACCCTTTCACCGCAGCCCTGTTCACCGTTTTCTGCGCCTATGCCTTCGCCTGCGGCGCGCCGCTTTTGCTTACTAATGTTGAGATAGGAGCAGTCTTGTTCGGTCCCGCGGCGCTTTCAGATCCCGGAGTCCAAAAAATGATAGTCGAATCCACTGGCGATGACCCGGAGAGTGTATCCAAATGGTGTATGGGTTTTTCCATTTCCCTTACCGTGATCTTATGTCTTGTGATTGGCATAGGCACCGGGGGGGCGGGATTGGGGACCGGGATGATCATTGCCTCAGGACTGGCTGTAGCGCTCATCCCGGGAGGCATGCAGGCCGAGGCCGGCATAAGGTCCTCCCAGGCGACCGAGGCCGAATCGGAGGCCATGTCGTACGCTGCGGATGCCGACCGGGACCAGGCCACCTATACCGGTTTGCATTCAGACCTGCAAAGGGAGATGGACTATCTGCAAGGGGTATTCGATACCATTGCATCAATCATGAGCAGCGCCATTGAGATACTTAAAGGCCAGGCCAGCGGCTTAAAAGCCGCTGCCACAATTTAAAAGGAGGCCGGCCATGGCTGAAGTAGACGTATCGCAAACCGTACAGTCTTTGGGTGGGGGATATTTTTCGATTGATGGGCAAACTATGTCCTTTGAAGATGTGGTTTTTGACGTCCAGATGGAATGTGTCCAAATCGTCGATGTTAAATTCGCCCAGAAATTTTCCGAGATCAAGGATAGGAACAAGGCCCTTCAGGATCTCAGCGATTGTTATCAGATGCTGAATTCCTACACCAGTTCCTTTGACAAGGACGGAGATGCCAAATCAGGGAAAAAAGGAGAAAAAATAAGCGGTAAACTTATTGGGTTCACAGATAAAGACATGAAAAAATGGAAGAATGATACCACCGATCCCCCCAGCGGATACTATTACGAGTTTGTCGAGACCGGTATCTTCAATGACGGCAGCACTAACGGAAACAAAAAGGGCATCGGTAATGACGGTCACTTCACTAAAAAGGAGCTGGATATTGCCATAGAGAACCTCAAGGCCGGCCAGGACAGCAAAAATTCGGAAAACGAGCTGGATATGATGACGCTCAACAAGCTAAGCAATCAGCGCAGCACATTTTTTCAGCTCTGGTCCACTCAGTTGAATCTGATCAAAGAGGCGCGGTCGGCCGCGGCTCAACGATAATCAGGAGCGGCAAATGGAAACAAATGGAATGAACTTTTTACTGAACGACTTTGGAAAATCCATCGGTATAAACGAACTGGCCTTTAATGAAAACGGTTATTGTTGCCTCATGTTCGACCAGGTGGTGGTGAATATCGAATTGATCGAGAATTCGGAACGCTTTTTTCTTTATACCCACCTGGGGGAAATCCCTTTGGAAAAAAGGGAAGAATTTTATTCCCTGCTCCTGGAGGCCGATTTTTTTAACAAGGAGACCGCCGATGGGACCCTGGGCATCGACCGGGAGTCCAATATCGTAGCCCTCACCTATCAGAGGCCCTATACCGGACTTGACCAGGAAAAATTTGAAAAGATTCTGGAAAACTATGTCAATGCGGCGGAACATTGGACTAAAAAAATACAGGAATTCCCCGCTTCCTTTGAGACTATTTTCACTATGGAAGCCTTCCCCGAAGGAGGCCTGGTGGTTTAAACATTCACCGGGAGGCCGCCATGATTGAACAGATCAATACTATATATGATCAGGTTATAGCCCCGGCACAGGAACGCCGGGAACCCAACCAGAATATTTCCGGGGAGTACCGGGGGGAAAAAGTGGTTGTTGATCAAAACGCCTTTCCCTTGATTCAGGATGCCGCCGAAGAACTTACCTTTTCAGCCAGTGAGATCGTCGAAAAAAAGATCTCTGAAAGAAAGGTGGACAAGGCCGGACCAGGGATGAAACAGGCCATGGAACAGGCCCTTTTCTATATCCGGCAATTACCGGATTTGGGAAGCCCGGAAAAACTCCTGGAATTCCTGGATCACCTGAAACAAATGTCCGGCCCTTCCCCGGAAAAAATCCAGGACGCGGTCGAGGAGGTCTATAAAGACAAATCGCAGCAGTATGCGGCCCTTTCCTTTGTCCAGGACATGACCAGGGAAGAAGAGGGCTTGGGGGAACTGAAAACCGCTGTCCGAAAAGTCCAGGGACAGTTACTGGAAAAATACGGGCCGGAAGTCCGGGCCGGGTTGAATGTTTCCGTCATTGCGGCCGATTTTTCCAGCCGGGGATTGGGTCCCATACAGGAACTGAGGGATTTTTACCGCAACACGGTATTGGATTACCAGGGATTGAAATCGGCCTATGATTCCATCCTGAAAAATTTTAAAAATGCCGATTTTTTGCCGGCGGTCCACTTTCTCATCAAGGCCCTGGGCAATGACCTGCAATCCGAGGGACCATCCATTTCAGCGATAAAATTAAAAACAATCCTTGACGATTTATATCAGGTTGAGGTTTTAGGAAATCTTAACCGCGACTGTACCGCCCTGCTGGAAAAGATGGAAAAAAACTATCAGATGCCCCTGCGGATGACCGCCGGAAGCTTCCTGGAAAAAATTCTGACCTTTCAAGAACACCCTTTGGTTCAGGGACAGCAGATCTTGAATATGGCCGGAGCGGCGGGTATTTCGGAACCGGAGGCCAGGATCAATTTTTTACGCGAATTTAAAAATCTGGTTTCTTTGATTCCCCTTAAATCGTATGAAAATGTGGATCACCGTGAAAAGTTTCTTGACGCCGTCCAGGAAGCCCTGGATATCGCCATTGAGGCCGAGGAGGCCTGATGTTCGTGGAAGAAACCATTAAGGCCTTCGGCCGGAGCCTGGGGATAGCCGGTCTGGGATTGAATCCTCACGGGGTGGTGAACCTGAAGTTTGAGGCCAGTGGCAACCTGTATATCGAGCCGGCCGAAGAGATGGTCTTTATCTATCTATCTAAGGAGACGTTAAACCCGGGTAAAGAAATGCTATCCCGGGCACTGAGTTTATGCCATTACCGGGAGGGTCTGCCCTTTCCCGTTTATACCGCCCTGGGAGGAGATCGCCGCTTGATCTTTCTCCTGCCGATGGCATCCCGCACCTTTTCTCTGCCGCTCCTGGAAAAGGCGATTGATCTGTTAACTCGATTGCATCGGAAAATTTCGGAGAGATTTTAATTATGAATTTTTCCATCAATAGAATAGACCGATTCTCCATGCTCCCGGCCTCCGGGAAGATAATGGAGATCACCATCACCCCATTGGACGGCTTTTCCGTGGTCAGGCCATACGGAAAAATTGACGCCTTTAACGCTCCGCAACTCAAGGAATCTCTTAATGACCTTTTAAATCATGGCGAAAAAAAGGTTATTATTGATTTCTCGGGTGTTTCCTGCATCGGCAGGCCCGGATTGCAGGTCATTCTGGAAACCGCCAAGCAACTGCACTCGGATGGCCGGTTGGCCCTCTGCCAAATGAACCGGGAGGTGCTGTCGATCGTTGAAATGGTGGGTTTCACTAAAATCATTAACCTTTATGATGACCTAGAAAGTGCCCAAGCGGCCGTCCACTGCCCGGAGTTTAACCATTATGCCTGACCTGAAAAAAGAGGTCCGAGCCGGCCGTGGCGAAAAGAATCCTGATAAACTGAATCCGGCGGCCGAAAAATTTACGGCCGACGGGAGCAGTCCTGGGTCCAAAGACCATTCCGGCAGGATGATTGAACATGGATAGCGAGCGAACTACAATAATAGACATTTTCCTTGCATGGAAGCTCCCCGCACCACGGCGTGGGAGCAATCCCACGCATTTGGTGCGGGGAGCTTCAATTTCTGACGGTCCGGGGGGAATAATTGCCTGAGAAAAAAGTCAGTCTTCTTTCTTTTAATATCGGGATTGAACAAATCCTTCTCGAAAGTGAAGCAGGAGGAAAGGTCCTCCCCCCCAGTAGCGGCCTCTTCCCCAGTGACGGCCCCGGGCGGCTTCACCTGGATGAGGCCATCAGGGGGGAGACCTCTTTAGAAGAAATGCTCCTTGCCCGGCTGTCCCCGGAGATCCAAAGCCGCAAGATTCTTATCCCGGCCCGGTATTATGCTGCCATGAAGGAGACCTGCGAGAGTCTCAAAGAAGAAGCGGAAAAAAGGGGGGCTTCCCAGCCACAGAGAATTCTGAACAGGGCCGTTACCTTGCTGGAAAGGGAAAAAGACCATCTGGATTTGTTGGTCTATTTCCGAAACGTCCTTCTCCAGGGCTGACAGGATCTTACATGAAGGGAGATCAAAAGATTTTCTGGCGGTCCTGGGATACCTGTTTCTCGGGCACGGGAAAAAAGAAAAAGCGCTGATCCTTTTTGAAGCCCTCCAGGAAATTTTTCCCACCGATCCTCAAATCGCCAAATACTTGTCCTATACCTATTTGATGACGGGGAAGTACGAAGAGGCGGTCTTCCAGGCGGAAAAATATCTGAGAAAGGCGTCCAAACCGGAAAAGAATATCGGCTATTTATTCAAGAGCAAGGCCTTTTGGGGGCTGGGGCAGAAGGATGCCGCCAGGCAGATGATGACCCGGTTCCTGAAGGCCAGGGAAGAAAACCGTGCTGAAAATTCTTAATACTATTCAGTCCGCAGTCCTTAACGCCACCCGGTTCATGGACATTATGCTGGTCTTTCTGTTGGTGGCCATCATCTCCCTGATGATCCTCCCCATGCCGACGATCCTGATGGATGGCTTGATCGCCGCTAATCTCGGATTTTCCGTGATCCTTCTGATGATGTCCATCTATATCGCCAAGCCGACCGCCTTTTCCACCTACCCCACCCTGCTTCTTTTCACCACCCTGTACCGCCTGTCCATTGGTATCAGCGCCACCCGGCTTATTCTGCTCAAGGCCAGAGCGGGAGATATCATCTTCACCTTCGGCACTTTTGTGGTCGGGGGAAACCTGGTGGTGGGCGCAGTGGTCTATTTGATCATCACCATCGTTCAATTCCTGGTGATTACCAAGGGCTCGGAAAGGGTGGCCGAAGTGGCCGCCCGCTTTACCCTGGATGCCATGCCGGGAAAACAGATGAGTATTGATGCCGATATGCGGGCCGGCTTGATCGATATGACGGAGGCCAAGCGGCGGCGCAATGAGGTAGAGAAGGAAAGCCAATTATACGGTGCCATGGACGGCGCCATGAAATTCGTCAAAGGAGATGCCATTGCCGGGTTGATCATCCTGGCGGTCAATATTCTGGGCGGCATTGCCATCGGGGTCCTGCAAAAGGATATGGAGCTTGCCAGGGCGGTGCAGACTTACTCCATCCTGACCGTGGGTGAGGGTCTGGTTTCCCAGATTCCGGCCCTGTTCAACTCGGTCACGGCCGGGATTATCGTCACCCGGGTTACCTCAGAGGAGATCAAAAATCTGGGCGCGGATATCGGGGGCCAGATAATCGCCCAGCCCAAGGCCCTTCTGATAGGGGGGGCCCTGATCGTCTTTATGGCGTTGATTCCCGGCTTTCCCAAGCTGCAATTTATCATGCTCGGTCTATTGGTGGGAGGCTCCGGTTATACCCTCTACAAATTTTCCACCAACCCCCCCCAAGAAATGCCGGGCATGATGTCGCTGCTTCCGGCAGGGCAGAGGGCCGCCGGTAAAAAACCGGCCGAGGGAGACGAGTTTGCCTTAATGCTGCCTCTGTTGATCGAGGTCGATTCCTCAGTCCAGGAATCCATCAAACCGGAGGTCTTCAATGAGGAACTTTTGCAGATCCGACGGGCGCTTTATTATGACCTGGGAGTCCCCTTCCCGGGAATTTCCCTGCGTTTTAACCGGCAAATAGAGGCAGGAACCTATACCATCCTCCTCCAGGAGATCCCCATGTCCCAGGGGAAATTGCGCCCCGGCATGCTGCTGGTGCGGGAAAAGGAGGAAAATTTAAAAATCCTGGGTATGGATTATGTCCTGGAAAAAAAGTTTTTGCCCAATCTCCCCGCCATCTGGGTGGATCAGAGGTATCGCGAACAATTGGAAAAGGCCGGAATCCCCTTCATGGACCTTTCCCAGGTTCTGACTTACCATCTCTCCATCCTCCTCAAAAGGCATGCCGGAGAATTTATAGGTCTTCAGGAAACCAGGGTCCTGCTGGATAAAATTGAGGAACAGTTTCCCGAGCTGATTAAAGAAGTCCAGAGGGTCTTGCCGGTTCAGAAAATCACCGAGGTTTTGAAACGACTGGTCCAGGAAGAAATATCCATCCGGGACCTGCGCTCCATCATAGAATCCCTGATTGAATGGGGACAGAAAGAAAAAGATGTCATCCTGCTTACGGAGTACATCCGGTCCAGTCTGAAGCGGTATATCAGTTATAAGTACAGCGGCGGTCAGAACATTCTGGGGGTATATCTCCTGACACCGGATCTGGAAGAGACCTTTCGCAAGGCCATCCGCCAGACCTCCGGAGGAAGTTATCTGTCTCTGGACCCCCAGGTCTCCAAAAAAATCATCGA
>JAZDOU010000467.1:0-8923 GCA_043798385.1 Pseudomonadota bacterium | reverse complement strand
TGCAGGAAGGGCAAAAAAGATGATTAATATCGACCAGTCTCTTATTTTTCAGATTATTAACTTCCTTTTGTTAATGATCATTTTAAATACCCTCCTCTACCGGCCTATCCGAAACATCTTGAAACAACGGGCTGAAAAGATGGCCCTTTTGACGAACGAGGCCGCCAAGGCCCTTTCCGATATGACTCAAAAGGACCAGGACTACCAGGACAAGCTGCAACAGGCCCGCAAAGAGGGCTTTGAACAAAAAAATTCCTTTAAACTGCTGGGACAGGAAGAAGAAAAAAAACTGCTCCAGGAAGCCAACCAAAAGGTAGAAGCTCAACTTTCCCAAAACCGGCAAAAGATTGCCCAATTAGTAGAGGAGGCCCGCAAAAAGCTATCCGGTGAAGTGGACTCCTTCTCCCAAGAAATAGCCCAAAAGATCTTAGGGAGGACGATTTAAATGCCCAGACTTTTCTCTTTGACTTCAACCTCGATGGTGCGATTTTTTTGTAAAACCCTGACTAACAACCTGGCCTTCATAGTCTTCCTGGTCCTTTATGGGGGGCTGGTTTATGCCTCTTCCGGTGGGGAGGGAGGCTCCGGGCATGGGGCTGCGGCGGCCCATGGCGGTGAAACAACGGCCAGGCTGTTGGATCTCTTGTACCGGTCGATCAATTTTATCATCTTTTTTGTGGTTCTCTTTATTCTGCTCCGAAAGCCCTTAAAGCAGGCACTGGCTAACCGACGGGGGTCTATTAAGGCCGAACTGGAGGAGTTAGAGGCCAAAAAGGAACAAGCCAAAAAGGAATATCAGGCCCTTGAAAAGAGGATTGCCCATATAAAAGAGGAAAGAGAAGTTATCCTGGCTGAATTTAAAGCCGAAGGGGAAAAGGAACAAAAAAAGATTATCGACAATGCCCAGAAGGTGGCTTCCCGTATTGTCGAACAGGCCCAGGCAACCATCCAGCAGGAAATTCAAAAGGCCAACCTGGTACTGAGACAGGACCTCGCTGAAATGGCCGTTCAGATGGCCGAAGAGATCATAAAAAAGAACATCACCGAAAACGACCAAAAGGTACTGATCGGTGAATACTTAGCAAAGGTGGTGACCCATTAAGTGAGAAATTTTACTGTTTCCCGAAGATATGCCAGGGCTCTCCTCTCCTTGGGAAAGGAAGACGGGAACTATCTTAAGTACGGGGAAGAGCTAAAAGCCTTTAGTGATTTATTGAAGAGAGAAACCCAGGCCCGCTATGTCCTCCAAAGCCCGATTTATGATTTCACCAGTCGGAGCAATCTCCTTAAAGCGATTCTGGAAAAGACCGGGTTCTCCCCAACCATTAATAATTTTATTCAACTTCTGTTAACCAAGGGTCGTATCCGTTATCTGGAAGATATGAGTGTCTTCTATGCCCAATTGACCGACGAACTTTCCAACATCAAAAGGGCCCTGGTCACCACCGCGGTCCAGCTAAGTGAAGACATAATTAAAAGAATTCAGGCGGCCTTGAAAGAGGTCGTTCAAAAAGAAGTCGTGGTCACGGTCAATCAAGATCCCTCCATCATAGGCGGTATTATCGCCCAGGTTGGGGATTTGACCTTGGATGGAAGTTTACGAACTCAACTTAAGAGTTTAAAAGAATCCTTAAGAAGGGGTGAGGGTATCTAAGATGGAAATCAGAGCCGAAGAAATCAGTCAGGTCATCAGACAGCAGATTCAAGATTTTGATAAAAAAGTAGAGCTCAGCGAGACGGGAACAGTGCTTTCCGTCGGTGATGGTATTGCCCGGGTTTATGGGGTAGAAAAGACCATGGCCATGGAGCTTCTGGAATTTCCCGGAGGAATTTACGGCATTGCCCTGAACTTGGAAGAAGACAATGTCGGTTGTGCCGTCCTGGGGGAAGACTTCCATATTAAAGAAGGGGATGTGGTCAAACGGACCGGCCGGATCGCTGAAGTTCCGGTGGGGGAAGCCATTCTGGGGCGGGTTATTGATGCCGTGGGACAACCCATCGACGGTCTGGGCCCGCTCAATGCCAAAGAATTCCGCAAGATCGAATTAAAGGCCCCCGGGGTTATCGAACGCCAACCGGTGAAAGAGCCCATGTATACCGGCTATAAGGCCATTGATGCCATGACCCCTATTGGCCGGGGCCAGCGGGAGTTAATCATCGGTGACCGGCAGATCGGAAAAACCGCTCTGTGTGTAGATGCGATCATCAATCAGAAAGATTCGGATATTTTTTGCATCTATGTGGCCATCGGCCAGAAGAAATCCACTGTGGCCCAGGTGGTTGAGGCCTTTCGACGCAACGGCGTCTTAGAGAAGACCGTGGTGGTGGCCGCTTGTGCCAGTGACCCGGCCCCCATGCAGTATGTGGCCGCCTTTGCCGGCTGCACCATGGGAGAATATTTCCGGGATTCCGGCCGTCATGCCCTGGTGATCTACGATGACCTGTCTAAACAGGCGGTGGCTTATCGGCAGCTTTCTCTGCTCCTTCGCCGTCCTCCCGGACGAGAGGCCTTCCCGGGCGATATTTTTTACAACCATTCCCGTCTGCTTGAGCGGGCGGCCAAGGTCCATGAAAGCCTGGGCGGCGGCAGTCTGACGGCCTTGCCGATCATTGAAACCCAGGCCGGTGACGTCTCGGCCTACATCCCGACCAATGTTATTTCCATTACCGATGGCCAGGTCTATCTGGAGCCCAGTCTGTTTTTCTCCGGGGTCCGACCAGCCATCAATGTGGGACTTTCGGTTTCCCGAGTCGGGGGGAATGCCCAGGTCAAGGCCATGAAACAGGTGGCCGGAAGTTTGCGGTTAGATCTGGCCCAGTATCGGGAACTGGCGGCCTTTGCTCAGTTCGGCAGTGAGTTGGATAAATCCACCCAGGCCCAGTTAAACCGTGGGGTTCGACTGGTGGAGATCCTCAAGCAGCCCCAGTACCAGCCCATGCCCATGGAAAAGATGATTACCAGTCTCTTTGCCGGGGCCCGGGGATTTTTGGATGATCTCCCGGTTGATGTGCTGAAGGATTTTGAGCCCCAGATGATTGCTTATATGGAATCCAAATACCAGGATATCCTTTCTGAAATCAAAGATAAAAAGGAGATCAGTAAGGATTTGGAAGAAAGAATGAAGAAGGCCATTGAGGAATTCAAAAAGCAATTCCTGGCACAAAGTAAATAAATTGCCATTAGCTCAAAGCTCAAAGCCCAAAGCCAATAACGAATACCTAAACAGAGAGTCATAAGCATGGCGACACTTCAAGATATTAGAAGAAAAATAGGGGGGGTAAAAAAGACCCAGCAGATTACCAAGGCCATGAACATGGTGGCCGCGGCTAAATTGCGGGGCGCCCAGATACGGATGGAAAATTTCCGTCCCTATGCCGGGAAATTTTTAGAGGTTATTAATAATCTTTCCTCCCGGATTGATCCCGAAGCCTTTCCTTTGATGGCCCAGCGGCCCGTAAAAAAGGTGGAATTGATTTCACTGACCGCCGACCGGGGCTTGTGTGGAAGCTTCAACGTCAACCTGATCAATGCCGGGGAAAAATTTATTAAGGCCCGGAAACAGGAACAGGTAGAACTCTCTTTAGTCCCGGTAGGGAAAAAAGGGGCCGAATATTATAAACGGAGAAAATACGAAATTCGCTCCAGGTATATGGATGTCTTTAGTTCCTTTGATATGATCGTGGCCTCGGGTATAGGCCGGGATGTCATGGAAAACTTCCTGATGGGTGGATCAGATGAGGTTTATATCCTCTACGGCGAATTTTTTAATATGGGCGTTCAAAGACCCAAACTCCTCCGTTTGCTCCCTATTGCCCCGATGCAGTCAGAAGGAGAGCAGGCCCGTGGTCTGGACTATATCTATGAACCATCGGTCGAGGGGATCTTCCAGGATCTGTTACCCCGTTATGTCAATGTCCAGATTTACCGGGGTCTGCTGGAAAATGCGACCAGCGAACAGGCCGCTCGGATGACGGCCATGGATAATGCCACCCGCAATTGTAAAGAGCTGATTAACAGCCTGTCTTTAATTTATAATAAGGCCCGTCAGAGCGCTATTACCAAGGAACTGATGGATATTGTCGGCGGGGCGGAGGCCTTGAAGAAATAAAAAAATCAGGATTCAGGTCCCGCCTGCAAGCGGGATGGAACCCATTTTTATTATAAGGTAAAACCTTTAAGAGGAGGTTCTTAATAAATGGAAACCGGAAAAACCGAAGGAAGCATTGGAAAGATCGTACAGGTAATCGGACCGGTGGTGGACTTGGAATTCCCGGAAGGGAAATTGCCCAATATCCTCAATGCCATTCGTATTACCAATCCGGCCATTGATGATCGTCAAGAGAATTTAGTGGTAGAGGCGGCTCAACATTTAGGGAATAACGTGGTCCGTTGTATTGCCATGGATACCACAGATGGTCTGGTTCGAGGGATGGACGGCAGGGATACCGGTGATGGGATTCTTGTGCCGGTAGGGGCTCCAGGTCTGGGACGGGTTTTGAATGTCATTGGTGAGCCGGTGGACGGCTTAGGACCTGTTAAGGCCGACAAATATTATCCCATTCACCGGCCCGCACCGACCTTCGTGGAACAAGATACCTCGGTCAAGGTCCTGGAGACCGGTCTGAAGGTTATCGATCTCTTGGTCCCCTTCCCTCGTGGAGGTAAGATGGGGATGTTCGGCGGTGCCGGCGTGGGCAAGACCGTGGTTATGATGGAGATGGTCCACAATATCGCCATGCATCATGGTGGGATCTCGGTTTTTGCCGGGGTAGGAGAACGGACCCGTGAAGGAAACGACCTCTACCTGGAAATGAAAAACTCCGGGGTGTTACCCAAAGCGGCTCTAATATACGGCCAGATGACCGAACCCCCAGGGGCCAGGGCCCGGATTGCCTTAACCGCCTTGTCGGTGGCCGAGTATTACCGCGATGAAGAAGGACAAGATGTGCTCCTTTTCGTAGATAACATATTTAGATTCACCCAGGCCGGTTCCGAGGTTTCCGCCCTTTTAGGCCGTATCCCTTCGGCGGTCGGTTATCAGCCGACCCTCGGTACGGACTTGGGCGAGCTCCAGGAACGGATTACCTCCACCACCAAAGGTTCGATCACCTCGGTCCAGTGTGTTTATGTGCCGGCCGATGACTTGACCGACCCGGCCCCGGCTACTACCTTTGCCCATTTGGATGGGACCGTGGTTCTTTCCAGACAAATTGCTGAGTTGGGTATCTATCCGGCAGTGGACCCCTTGGATTCTACTTCCCGTATTTTAGATCCCAATGTCGTGGGCCAGGAACATTATTTTGTGGCCAGAAATGTTCAGCAGATCCTCCAAAAGTATAAAGACCTGCAGGATATCATCGCCATCCTGGGCATGGACGAACTCTCCGACGAGGATAAATTGGTGGTGGGTCGAGCCCGCAGGATACAGCGCTTTCTGTCCCAGCCCTTCTTTGTAGCCGCAGAATTTACCGGCAAAGATGGTAAATTTGTCAAAGTCGAGGAAACTATCCGCGGTTTTAAAGAGATCATCGAAGGCAAACACGACGACCTGCCGGAGCAGGCCTTCTATATGGTCGGCGGTATCGAAGAGGCGGTTGAGAACGCCAAGAGATTAGCGGCGGCCTAGTTCAATAAAAGAGGCGGTAAGAGATCATGGCAGAAAAACTTCAATTAGAGGTTGTTACTCCAGACCGGTTGGTGGTCAGTGAGAGTGTCGATATCGTCATGGCAATGGGTACTTTGGGGGAATTCGGCATCCTGCCTAACCACATTCCCTTTCTGACCCTTCTGCAACCGGGTGAATTACGCTACCGGAAAGACAACAAGTTAGAATATATGGCCGTAACCGGCGGATTTGCCGAAATTTCCAACAACAAAGTGACGGTCTTAGCCGAAGGGGCCGAAAAGGCTCGCGAGATTGATCTGGACCGAGCCAAACGGGCCAGGGAACGGGCCGAAAAACGTTTGTCCCAGGCCAAGAGTGAGGCCCTTGATCATATGCGGGCCGAAGCGGCTTTGAAGAGGGCCTTGGTACGCTTAAACGTTGCGGAAAAGGGCCGGTAACTTTTTTTCCGAAAAGAGATGAAAAAAAGGCAAGCTGTTTAAGGCTTGCCTTTTTTATTTTCAACCCATGACATCTTTTTTAGATGTTAGATGTTGTCGGCGATTGATCACTGTCTGCTGATCCAAAGCGGTCTTTGGTTCCAGGGCAGGACAATAGGTGAAGAGAAAAATTAATGCCTGGTTCCGCAACAACTCCCTGGTCCGGCACAGCCGGCTGCTTGACCTGGGCTTGATCCACAACAAGTGGTGTCCCCTTGCCCCGGCAGGCTGTGCCGGGTTGTCCCTGAAAGGGAAGAAGGGGCGGAAAGCAGTCGTTTGAGATCCCCGCTTCCACAGGCGCTGCAGGTTGGGGCCTCGCTGGAGCCGGTTAAAAGGGCTTCACTTACCCGGCCGCATTGTAGACAAAGGAAATCATAAAGGGGCATTTAACTCCTCCTATTCGTTCTCATCCGGAAATTCCAATTTCCGGATGGGAACTAATTCTTTTTTTCTTCATATTCCCTGATGGCCTTTTCAAGGGTCTTAACCGCCAAGCGGATGCAGTGCTGTTTTTGATCGGGAATCTGGACCAATTCTCTAAAAACGTCTCCGTCTTTGACTTCCAGTGCCAGAGGGAGATCTTTCCCTTTGACCAGATCAGCCAGGGCCATGGCAGCGGAGATGGCCCCAGGGCAACCAAGGACCTGGAAGCGGGCATCCCGGATAATTCCCTGGTCGACCTTTAAATAACACTTCATCGTGTCGCCGCAAGGACCGGTTAGCTCGCTAATTTGATCGGCTCCTTCAAGCGGACCTTGATTTGGCTTAGTCAGAAAATAGTCAATGGCCCTTTCGGCATACCCGGAGCTTAAAAGCATCTCCCGTAGGTCTGAAAGGCCGTTTTTATGGTTCGTTAATTCCTGCTTCATTTAAACCTCGTTTAGTGATGACACCCCAGGCCACCATTATGGCCGGCACAGGTCATCTCGGTGACAAATTCAGGCAATTTGCTGGATTTCAACAGCGCTAAGTTCTCATTAACGCTACCTTCAACAGCCCTGAAGACCTTGATGCCTAAACTTTGCAGTTTCATCAGGGCACCGGCGCCAATGCCACCCACCACTACCAGGTCTACCGGGGTTCCGCCCAAGGCCTTTATGGGTTGACATTCTCCGTGCATGTGGTGCGCATCCGTATTCCCTATGGACTCAAAGGCCCCACTGCCGCTATCCAAGACCACAAAGAGCGGGGCTGAACCAAAATGGCCATAAACAGGGCTCTCAAGCCCTTGATCTTCCTGTACAGGAAAGGCAATTCTCATAAAAATTTTTCCTCCGATCATTCTTTAAGGCTGTTCGCCTTTTTTATGAGTGAATGATAAGACCTTAAACCCAACCTGTCAAGGGGCTTTTGCTGCCTGTGCCCTTCACTTTTGACAGCTATAGATCCGAATTAGTTCTCATCCGGAAATTTGAATTTCCGGATGGAAACGAATTAGTGACTTAAGAATAAAATTCTACGCAAAATGGAAAGAATTTATTAAAGAACAAGCCGTTGACCCGGACCAACCAAGGGTTTTAACGCGTTTCGTATATCCAATTTTGGTTCCGGCTGGTCCGGGTTGGGAAGGATTTGAATGGTATCAAAAAACAAGACCCCCAAAACCCAAACGATCAACGAGTGAAAAAAGTTTCAAATGTTTTTGGTTCGAGCCTTGGCCATCCGGACGCCGGAACTTCTGGTCAGGCACAAGACCTTTTTACAGGTCCATCAAGTATAGGGTGAGGAAAGAATAGGGGTCAAGGAAAAAAACAAGAGATCGACGGATAGAGGTGTTTTTCTCTGGCCCATTTGGATAAGCTGTGATAACCAATGATTGATTAAAAATAGGAGGAAAAACCTTTAAGAGGTCATATAAAAAATTATGAATAATGTATTGACTCACGTCCATGTCAGTGTCCCTTTTTTCATGTTGAGGGATCAATATCTGCCCTTGATCCTTTCTAATCAAATCCAGCCGGAGATTGGTCTCGATTCCCTGGTGCTGGATGCCTTTCCCCTGGAAGATTTCAAGAGGGTAGCCCAGGAATTATCACAGGCCGCCCTGGGCTGTTCTTTCCATGGCCCTTTTTTAGATCTCTCTCTGGGGGCTATCGATTCTCGGATCCGCCAGGTTTCTCTGGAGAGGATTCAGCAGGTCTTTGAACTGATTTCCATCTTCCATCCCCGATGGATCGTCTGTCATGCCGCCTACGATGAACGGCATTACGGAGATAATCAGGAGCAATGGCAAAAGAATATCATCACCTCCCTTTCCCGATTGCTCCCGGAAGTAGAAAAAACCCAGACACCACTTATGGTAGAGAATGTCTTTGAGAGTGACACCGAACACCTGGCAGCCCTCTTCCGGGCCGTTGCTTCGCCCTTGCTTCGATTTTGCCTGGATGTGGGGCACCACCACCTCTACAGCCGGACATCGATAAGAGATTGGATTGACAACCTTGGACAGGTCTTAGGGATGCTCCATCTCCACGATAATCACGGCCGGTTGGATGACCATCTGGCTTTGGGACAGGGTTCGATAGATTTTCAAGGGTTTTTTGCCCTTCTGAAAGAAAGGGGTCTGCAACCCTTTATTACCCTGGAACCCCATCAGGAGGATTGGGTTCGTCAGAGCCTGGAATTTTTGGCCCTTCATTGGCCTTGGGCGTGAGGAACAGTTCACCCTTAATTAGTTCTCATCCGGAAACGGTCTTTTTTCGCCCTGGCGGTGTCAATCTGCAGGCTTGCTTGTGCGGCGTACTCCAGTACGCCTCCGCGCAATCCTTTGATTTCCTTGCCAGGACAAAAAAATCCTCGTTTCCGAATTGGAAACCAATA
>JAZDOU010000440.1:0-21589 GCA_043798385.1 Pseudomonadota bacterium | reverse complement strand
ATATGGGTTTTAACCGTCGGAAGATGAACAATATTTTTCCCGATAAAGTACTCCGGGATGCGGATCCCCTGGGGGAAGATCCGGTCCAGGGCCTTCATTTTGGCTTTAGGACGATAATCGATCCACTGGATCTGATCTTTTTTGAAATTATACAGTTCCGGTATACGGTATTTTTGATAGACCGGTGTCAGTTTATTCAGCATCCCTCCCTTATAGGGGTTGGTGACCACGGTATTGTTGTGTATTGCCACCAGATCCTTATAGCCGTTTTCAAGCAAGGTCAAAATGATCCCTTCCAATTGCCAGGGCGTGGTGTTGGCGCTCAGAAAGGGAAAATGCCAGGAGATGTTGTCTTTGAGAATAACCGGACGGGTTGGATCAAGATGTTTTTTCAGCTCGGCCAGTTCACATATTCGGCGGATATCGTCGAAGACGGTTTCGGGTTTGGTCTTGGCAACAGCAATTTTTGATTTCATAGAAAAGACCTTAACTGATAATCTCGTAAAAAGTAAATTTGCCGGCCAAGACGTTCCGGGGGCTGAATTTCAATGGTTGTCCAAAAGGCAACGTGTCGCCCAAACCCGGCCCGTTGGCTAAGTTTGATTCGAGGCAGGGCATTCACCGAAGCCTATTTCAAGCCTGGGTGTAGGCCTGCTATAGACTAAAATTAAAATTTTGGCCCGGCAAAGAACCTCAGAGTTGAAGATGGACAACCATTGAAATTCAGCCCCCGAAACGTCTTTTAAATGAACTCTGACTTTTTGCGAGTCCGTCAAAAAAGTTAATTGATAAAGACTTTAGTGTAGTAATCGGTTTCCATCAGGGCCTTGCCGGCCCCCAACACGACCGAGGTTAAGGGGTCTTCGGCAATATGGACTTTAAGGCCGATCTCCCTTTCCAGGAGTTTATCCAGGCCGTTGAGCAGAGCCCCGCCGCCAGCCAGGGTCATTCCATCCTGGCTGATGTCGCCTGATAATTCCGGTGGCGTTTTTTCCAGGGCTCTTTTGACAGCGTCGACAATGGCCCAGATGGGTTCGGCCATACCTTCCCGAAGGTCCTGGTCGGTTATCTGAATGGTTCGCGGGATTCCTGAAAAGACCTCCTTTCCCGAGACCGGGAAAGGGATTGGTTTTCCCAGGGGAAAGGCGGAACCGTATTCAATTTTTAACTGTTCGGCGGTGTTCTCTCCGATCTGGAGATCGAATTTTTTTTGCAGGAAATACATGATGGATTCATTGATTTCGTCTCCGGCCACCCGGATGGATTCACAGTAAGCGGTTGCAAACAGGGTGATGATGGCCACTTCCGTGGTCCCCCCTCCGATATCCACGATCATGTTGGCCCGGTTAGACTCGACCGACAGGCCGGATCCGATGGCGGCCGCCATGGGTTCCTCGATTAGATAGACATCCCTGGCCCCTGCCTCCAGGGCTGATTCGACCACGGCCCTTTTTTCAACCATGGTGATGCCTGAAGGGACGCCGATGACCAAATTGGGACGGAACCATCCGGACTTGGAACAAACCTTGATGAGAAAAAACTTAATCATTTCCCGGGTGATCTCAAAGTCCGCAATAACCCCGTCTTTCATGGGGCGAATGGCGGAAATGCGTGGGGGCGTCCTGCCTAAGTAGTCCTTGGCTTCTTTCCCGACCGCCAGAACCTGGCCGGTTTCATTATTGATCGCTACGACCGAAGGTTCATTAAGAACGATGCCCTGGTTTTTTTTAAAGATCAGGGTGTTGGCCGTGCCCAGATCCATGGCCATATCCTCAGAAAACAGACCGAACAATTTTCGAATCAGCATAGTTTTAGGCTCACAGGTTCATTAAAAAGAGTATGGAGGTGATGATGGTCTGGCCAGCCGAGTGCAAGGCTTGAATTTCCTCTTCTCTCCAATCATTTTCCCGGTGACCGACCAAATTCATCACCCCATATAACTTGCCAAAGAATGACAAGGGCAGACCAATGTAGGACTGGAAGTGCATACAGGGGTCATCAGGGAAAAAGATATAGGATTTATGATTTCTTGGTTTCATGGAACGCCGAACCAAAGGTTTTTCTTCCCGAATAACCCAGCCGGTTAATCCCATTTCAGCGGTCAGGGTGGTTTTCTTTAGTGGGGCCGTCAAGGTTCCCTCAGAGGCCACTACCTTGTAACGATCTCCCTTTTTGGGAACCAGGGCTAAAAAAGCGGTATCCGTCCTGGAAAAGAGCCGGCAGCAGTTAAGGACTTTCTGGTAATAATGATTTAAATCTTGTTTTTCTTTTGAAAGGGCATTGATTTGATTAAAAAACTCTAAAATGTGGCCCTGTTGTTTTTCTTTGGTTATGATGGCTTGATCTCGAAGGGTTTGGAGGACCAAGGAGGCAAAATCTTGAAGAATCTTTTGGGCCTTATCGGTAAAGACGTAGTTTCGTTTACTGTCAATACAGAGGACCCCCACCTCCCCCACGGGGACGGCGAGGAATGATTTGATTTTTTCATCGCGCAGGTAGAATTTTAAATTTCTGGTATCCCGATCAAATTGCGATATATTGACCGGACGTTGGTTTTTGGCCACCCAGCCGATTAAACTGTCTCCGACCTGAAGACTGGTCTGGGGATTAATATGTTGACTCAGACTCTGGACACATCTTAGATTGAGTTTGTTTTGGACCGGATCGAACAGGAAGAGGGCCGTGGTAAAAGCCTCGGTAACATTACCGACGAGTTGAATTAATTCCTTTAGTCCATGATCGGGGGGATTTTCTTTCTGAGCAGGAAAAGGCATTTTAAGAAATTGATTAAAATCCATTGCATAATATGTTATAAACTAAGTTAGTTCGAAATAAGGCCGTTTAACCCTGCAGTTTTATTTCTTCTATCGTATTTACCAGAGGTTGTCAATTTTTTTTAAAAACCAGGCCCCAGTGTCCTGCAAAAAGAGGAGCTGGTTCGTTTTCATACCATTTGACTTTTTGTGGGGTTGTCAGGCATAGGAATTAAATCGTGGGTTGTTCCATAGAATCCTGAACGCAGTTGGACATAAAGGGGACCTTTGGGCATAGAGCGGCGAAAAACGGTTTCAGTGGCCATCGGGAAGATTAAGATCGGAAGCGGGCATCCGATAGTGGTTCAGTCCATGACCAGCACGGATACCCATGATGTCCGGCAGACCTTAAGGCAGATCAGGCAGCTTCATGAGGTCGGTTGTGAGCTTGTCCGGGTGGCGGTTCCGGATCAGGCAGCCATTCCGGCCCTGAAGGAAATTGTTCAGAAATCTCCTTTGCCGGTCATTGCCGATATCCATTTCGATTATCGTTTGGCCTTGGAAGGGATGAGGGCCGGTGCCGCCGGTATTCGAATCAATCCGGGGAATATCGGGGGGCCTGCCAGGATCGCCCGGATTATTGAGATGGCCCATGAAAAAGGGGTCGGTATCCGGATAGGGGTTAATGCCGGTTCCCTGGAGAAGGATTTACAGCCCGGGAGCCGGGGCAAGGGGCAGGCGGAGGCCATGGTGGCCTCGGCCTTGAGACATATTTCCTTTTTTGAAAAGATGAATTTCAAGAATCTCAAGATTTCCCTGAAGTCCTCCGATGTGCTGCAGACTGTTCGGGCCTATCAATTGTTAGCTCGAAAGGTCAATTACCCCTTTCACCTGGGGATTACCGAGGCCGGGACGTTGCTTTCCGGGACGGTTAAGTCCGCTCTGGGAATCGGTCTTCTGCTCTATCAGGGGATTGGCGACACCTTGCGCGTCTCCCTGACGGCCCATCCCCGAGAGGAAATCAGGGTGGCCTATGAAATCCTGCGGGCCCTGGGTTTACGGAAGCGCGGGATTGAGATTATTTCCTGTCCGACCTGCGGGCGGTGTCAAATTGATCTTCTCCCCCTGGTTAAAAAAGTTGAAAAGGCGGTTCAACCCTATACCAAGCCTTTAAAAGTGGCTATCATGGGGTGTGTGGTTAATGGTCCCGGGGAGGCCAGGGAGGCGGATATCGGCATAGCCGGCGGCAAGGGGCTGGGGCTTCTTTTTGCTAAAGGCAAGATGGTCCGAAAGGTGGCCGAGAAGGATTTGCTGGAAAGCCTGTTACAGGAGATAAAAAAGAGGGTAACCCTTAACAACTAAGCCCTTATGCACCGGTAGGGCGCCATGAGGGATGAAAAAGGATTCAAGGGGTCAAGGAGCCGAGAGTATGAGTCAATGAGGGGATGGGGTGATGTGAGAAAGAGACCTTCATCGTCGCATCCACTCATCCCCTAATTTAGACCCTTGAACCTTGGAATCCTTGAATTCTTGAATCCTATTTTAGAACTAAGAGACCAAGGAGATTGGATCAGCGATGCATTATTCTCAATTGTACATCCCGACTTTAAAAGAAAAACCGGCTGAAGCTGAGATCATCAGCCACCAGCTTATGCTCCGGGCCGGTCTTATCCGGAAACTGGCCTCGGGGATTTATAGCTTTTTGCCTTTAGGGGTGCGATCGCTCCGAAAGATGGAAGCCATCATTCGGGAGGAGATGGAACAAGGCGGGGCCCAGGAGGTCTACCTGCCGGCCCTCCAGCCGGCTGAACTCTGGCAGGAAAGCGGCCGGTGGGAGAAATATGGGAAAGAGTTGCTTCGAATTCAGGATCGCCATAATCATGAGTACTGCCTGGGCCCGACCCATGAAGAAGTGATAACCGATCTCATTCGTCACGAGATCCGTTCCTATCGGCAACTGCCGGTTAATCTCTATCAAATTCAGACCAAATTTCGCGATGAGATCCGTCCCCGTTTCGGTCTGATGCGGGGCCGGGAATTCGCCATGAAAGACGGCTACAGTTTTGATCGGGATGAGGAAGGGGCCGCCAGGAGCTACCAAAAGATGTTTGAGGCCTACCAGCGGATTTTCGAGCGGGCCGGTTTGCTGTTTAAGGCCGTCGAGGCCGACAGCGGGGCCATCGGAGGAAGCTATTCCCATGAGTTTATGGTCCTGGCCGAAAGCGGCGAAGATGCTATCCTGGCCTGCACAAACTGCAACTATGCCGCTAATGTGGAACGGGCCGATTCTATTGATCTGTTTCAACCTGATCCCAATGAAGACTTGAAGGTCCGGGAAAAAAAACCTACCCCCGGCCAAAAGACCGTGGACGAGGTGACCCGATTTCTATCGATTCCACCTCAGAGACTGGTTAAGACCCTGATCTACCAGACCGATAAGGGTCCGCAGGCGATCCTGGTGCGCGGGGACCAGGAAGTCAATGAAACCAAGCTGGCAAAGGTCCTGGATTGTCAGGAATTGATCCTGGCCGATGCCTCGACGGTTCAAAAACTGACCGGGGCCCCGGTGGGGTTTGCCGGTGCCGTGGACTTGTCCCTTCCCCTCTGGGCGGATGAGACCCTTAAGGACCTGAAGAATTTTGTTATGGGTGGTAATGAAAAGGATATCCATTTCGTCAACCTCAATTGGGAAAGAGATGTCCCGCTTCCTCGTTTCGTTGACTTGCGCCAAGCGCTTGCCGGAGAACCCTGTCCTAAGTGCCGCTCTCCCTTAAGATCCCACCGGGGGATCGAAGTGGGCCACGTTTTTAAGTTGGGGGACAAGTATTCCCGGGTCATGAAGGCCACTTTTCTGGATGAACAGGGCCAGGAGCAATTTATGATTATGGGCTGTTTCGGGATCGGGGTGGGCCGAACCGTAGCGGCTTCCATAGAACAGAATCACGACAAGGACGGGATCGTCTGGCCCATGGCCCTGGCCCCCTTTGAGGTAATTATCACCCCGGTGGAATGGAGTCCAGGGACGGAAACGACCCAATGGGCGCAGGAACTCTACGGGGAACTGAAGCAGGCAGGGGTTGATGTCCTCTTGGATGACCGGCCGGAAAGACCGGGGATCAAGTTTAAAGACGCCGATTTAATCGGCATTCCCTTGCGGATCACTATTGGACCAAAAGGCCTGGCTGAAGGGAAAGTGGAGGTTCGTGAAAGGCGAACCGGCGAGGTGCAAAAGGTGGAAAAGGGACAGGTTGTCAGGGTGATTAAAAAAATCGTCTCTGAGGCTTTGAAGGCTTAACCCATTTAGCTCCAAGCTGAAAGCGCAAAGCAACCGCCTTCCCTTTCAGCTTTCAGCAGATTCTTAATCATGATCCGCATCAATACCATCATTGATCAGATATTATCTTATCGGCCTCAGGCCAACATAGATCTTATTCAAAAAGCCTACATCTTTTCAGCAAAAGTGCACGAGGGACAGGTGCGGCTTTCCGGGGAGACCTATCTTTCCCATCCCCTGGAAGTGGCCTGGTATTTGACCCAGATGAAGATGGATCAGGTGACCATCGCCGCCGGACTGCTTCATGACACCATCGAGGATACGCTGGCCACCCCGGAAATCATATTGGAAAAGTTCGGGCCGGAGATACTGCACATTGTTAACGGGGTGACCAAGATCAGTGCCATTCATTTTCAAAGCCAGGAGGAACGGCAGGCTGAAAATATTCGCAAGATGATCCTGGCCATGTCGGATGATATCCGGGTCATCCTGGTCAAGCTGGCTGACCGCTTGCATAATATGCGGACCCTGGGTTTTCATCCGCAGGAAAAGCAGAAAGCCATTGCCCAGGAGACCCTGGAAATTTATGCCCCGATTTCGGCCCGGCTGGGTATGCGTCGGATCCAGGCCGAACTGGAAGACCTGTGCCTTTATTATCTGGAACCGGAATCCTACCAGATTATCAAGGACGGGGTAGCTAAGAAGCGAGAGGAAAGGGAGCGGTACATCCGGGAGGTCAAGGAGTTGCTCCAGAAAAAAATGGATGCGGCGAAACTCTCCTGTCGACTGGAGGGGCGCCCCAAACATTTCTATAGTATTTATAAAAAAATGATCGACCAGAACCTGGATATCAGCCAATTATACGATCTGATCGCCTTCCGGTTCATCGTCAAGAAAGTGGCTGAATGTTATGAGGCCCTGGGCCATATCCATTCCCTCTGGAAACCGATTCCCGGAAAGTTCAGGGACTATATCAGCCTGCCAAAGGCCAACGGCTATCAGTCCCTCCACACCAAGGTCATCGGTCCCATCGGCGAACGGATCGAGATTCAGATCCGGACCGAGGAAATGCACCGGGTGGCGGAAGAAGGGATTGCCTCTCACTGGCAATATAAAGAAGGACAGCACGACGGGGAAACCGATGCCAAAAAATTCCAATGGGTCAGACAGCTCCTGGAGTCTCAGAAGGTCAACCAAGACCCCAGGGAGTTTCTGGAGTCGGTTAGGATCGATTTATTTCCGGATGAGGTCTATGTTTTTACCCCTCGGGGGGCCGTCAAAATGCTCCCCAAAGGGGCCACGCCCATAGATTTTGCCTATGCCATCCATACCGATGTGGGGCACCACTGTACCGGTGCCCGGGTGAACAAAAAGATGGTCCCCTTACGCACGGTTCTTCAGCATGGGGACGTGGTGGAAATTATCACCGCCAGCAACCATGTCCCCAGTAAGGATTGGGTCAAAATCGTCAAGACCTCCAAGGCCAAGAATCGTATTCGTCAATGGATCAAAGCGGAGGAGCGGATAAGGAGTATCGATATCGGTAAGGATCTACTGGAGAAGGAACTTCGCAAGAACCAGTCGGGCGTGAGTCAGCAAATGAAAAGTGATTCCCTGCTCCGGATGGCCCAGGAATTTTCCCTTCGAAAGGCCGACGACCTGCTGGCGGCGATCGGCTTTGGCAAGATTTCGATTCGACAAGTCATTAACCGTATGTTTCCAAAAGCAGAGGGTGAGGAGAAGAAAGAGCCTGACTCCATAGACTTTCCGGTGCGTCGCCATCCTCCCAAAGAAAAAGGCGGGGTTTTGATTCGAGGGATTCAGGATGTGATGACCCGCTTTGCCAAATGCTGCACCCCGCTTCCCGGCGATCCGGTGGTTGGATTCATTACCCGGGGGAGGGGGATTACCGTTCACGCCCGGACCTGTCCCCAAGTGGTGGCAGAAGACCCGGAGCGTTTGATCGAGGTTCAGTGGGAAGCTACGGACCGGACTTTTTATCCGGTTAAGATTGAGATTTGGTCGACCGATAAAAAAGGGATGCTGGCAGAAGTTAGTACGGCCATCACCTCGGCAGAATCAAATATTTTAAAGGCCGATGCCTCAACAACCAACGACAAAAAGGCCTTTTATCAGTTTATGATCGAAGTCACCGATACCCATCATCTGGAATCCGTCATGAACAATCTCAAGAAGATTAAAGGAGTTCTTAACGTCACCCGGTCTTTTGAGAGAAAAGGGTAAGGCCGTTTACCTCGAGGGTACCATTTCAAGGGTTATACAGCCCGGGTTACCTTTCCCGAACGAAGACACCGGGTACAGACGTTTATCCGCCTGACCGTCCCCTGATGGACGGTTTTGATATGTTGAAGATTGGGGTACCAGCGTTTATTGGTCTTGTTGTTGGCATGACTGACATTATGACCTACCTGGTGGCCTTTGCCGCAGATACTACATACCTTGGCCATTGTTACTCCTTTCGTTCTGACAAAAACAACTCTTATGATAGTCCTTCCCCGGACCTTGAACCTTGAACCGTTATCTTCGACCTACTTCCACTCAAGAGGGTTTTCCGGTTGGGACCGGGGGACGATTTGTCCAATTAAAAAGGCTTTTTCTCCCAAGCTTTCCAGATGAGACATGATTTCCCTGCTCCGAGCCTCCGGAGCGATAAGGATTAGTCCTAAACCGTTATTAAAGACTTTATTCATTTCTTCATCGGAAACCCTCCCCCAGCGCTTGATCAAGGGAAAAATCGGGGGAATTTCCCAGGAACCCGGAGTGATCCTGGCCTGGCAAGAGGCCGGCAGGATTCGAGGCAGGTTATCGGTAAGGCCTCCGCCGGTTATATGGGCTATTCCGTTTATGGAGAATTCTTTAATCAAGGCAAGAATCGATTGGACATAAATCCGGGTGGGCCTAAGAAGTTCCTCTCCCAAAGCCGTGCCCAATTCCGGGATGACTTCCCGGGGATCGATCCGGAGGTCCTGAAAGAAGATCTTGCGGACCAGAGAATAGCCGTTGCTATGGAGGCCGTTGGAAGCCAGTCCAATGATCTGATCTCCAGGCCGGATCTTGGAACCGTCGATGATTTTTCCGCGGTCAACAATCCCTACCACAAATCCGGCCAGATCGTATTCCCCGGCCGGATAAAAACCGGGCATTTCGGCTGTTTCGCCGCCGATCAAGGCACAGCCGGCCTGGCGGCAGCCGTTGACAATCCCTTCAATGACGGCGGTACTGGTCTCCAGATCCAACCGCCCGGTGGCCAGATAGTCCAGAAAGAAAAGCGGACGAGCCCCCTGAACGATAATATCATTAACGCACATGGCCACCAAATCGATCCCGATCGATTGGTGCTGCCCCATTTGCTGGGCGATTTTCAGTTTAGTCCCCACCCCATCGGTGGAGGAAACCAGCACCGGTTCACGATAGGCTGAGGTATCCAGGCGGAACAGACCGCTGAAACCCCCGATATCGGTTATGACCTCAGGGGAAAAGGTCTGACGGATCAAGGGCTTTATTCGATCAATAAAGGTATTGCCGAGATTGATATCTACACCCGCTTTTTGATATAAATCCATAAGGCCTTCTTCGGATTGGGCTGATCAAGGTTTCTGAGTCAGACCATAGATAGTTTAGTACGAAAATACCGTTCGGCGTTAAGCGTTCGGCGTTCGTCGAAAGATAGTTTCATGCCTCGTGGCACCTTCCTGGGGCTTGAGGGCTTAATATTAAACAAAAAATATTATTATAGTTAGGAAAAATTGTCAATGAATAAATGGGGATGGTTTCGTAAAAAGGCCGAATATGAACTCTTTGTCATGGATAACCTATTGAAATAATTGGTCGCGACTTTCGTATCTTCGACTTTTTACGAGACCATCAACAGGGATGAATTTTTAAAAAGTCGTCATTCCTGTGCCGGCGGGAAGCCGGACGATCCGTAACTAACTTCCCTGGGGTCAGGTCTATTTTTTTAACATTATTTCTGGCATCGTAATGTCAAGAAAATAGACCTGACCCTATAATAGTAGGACCCTATAATAGTAATAGTAGTAATAATAGTAATAGGAAAAACTATTGAGTGTGTCCAGAGGGATCTGGGGGTATTGATTTTGAGGATTGTCCACCTAAACGTCAGGGTCCAAAAACGAGTCGGGAGTCTCACGTTTAATTTTCAAGCAGGCCAACACCAAAGCTTTTTCTTTCTGAGATGAATTCCTGGCTTCAGACTAACTTAGCAATCAGGGCCGGGTTCGGGCGATGGACTCCCCTTTGGACAATCCTCAAAATCAATACTCCCAGATGCCTCTTAGCACGTAACTTTGGGACATTCCCGAAAAAAGAGCTTCCTAACAAGATTAGATTTTACAAATTGACTTCTGTTCGTACTCTGCCGTTTTCCTCGTGACCGATTTTTGCGGACTGCAGGAAGACATGCTCGGTCTCAATCTCCAGAAAAACAACCCTGTTATAACCGCACTTTATGACCAGAAATAGATGGTCTCAGTGAGCCCTTGTCATTACTTGGATGCGGGGGGGGTCAGGTCAAGCACATCTTCCTTGTCCCCCTTCAAGGAAACGGTCACGATCGCCGGTCCATCGAGATTCACCTTTTTCAGGTCAACCATTCGTACCCGGCGATTGTTAATCGTATGGAAAAAGTAACGGCCATTGGTCAAATCGGCCGCCGAAGTCCAGACCGTTTCACCATACATGGCCTTGGCCTCATCCGCAACGGTTCGATGGGCGCCCTTAGGGATGTCGAATTGATTGAGGATGCGAAAGGCCTGCCGTATCCCTTCAAAGGACGTTTTAGCCTGAGGCGATTGGGCGGTAAGAAATGTGGCCCTTACAAATCGTGAGGGAGGAGTAAAGTCCCCCGGCAGTCCGTGCATCCCGGAGCCTCCTCCGAAAGGGGACAGTTTCAGACCCATGACGTCACGCGGCTGGATTTCAATTGGGTTCAAATTGACGAAGTTTCGAAGGTTCTGAAGATGCCAATCAAAAGTGGGCGAGTTGGTGATAATTCCAATCGGGTTGTCGTAGACGGTGCGCTTTCCTTCCAGGTATTCGATGACCAGAGATTTTCCCGATTTATCATGGATGATATAATGAAGCGGTGCAACAAAGCCCCATGGCCCCGCCTTGACGGGAACCACCATGACTTGATCGAGAGAGGCCTTGACCTCCTCGACCGTAGCGAACCGGGACAGAATCCAGGTAATAAGATCATGAGGGGCCAGAGAGCGCGATGCCTTTGACTCCTCAAACCTTTCGTAGCCGGCGAATCCCGGCTGGAAGAAGGCACCCGCACCCAGGCCGGCCTCGTTTAAACCATCCGTCAACAAAGGTAAGCCCAATGAATCCATTCCCACAATCCCGTATTTGGCCTTCCACTTAAGACCGGGAACTCCGGTGGGGGTTTCGCCTTGAAACTCAAGACCCCGGGGGACAATAATGATATTGCTAAAAAACATAGTGGGTGAAAATTCAAGGGTTCGGGCATAGATCACCGATCCGTCTTTCGGCATGAGACGAATTCCCGTGCAGGCCGATGACTCCTGCAAAGGGGCCGCGAAAATCCACAGGCAGCAAATCAGAGCAACCACTGCCACTCCAAAACGTGTTTCTATCCCTTTTCTTCTCATTTCTTGCCTCCTTATCCGTTGGCCTTTAATATTACTTTGCTTCCAAATGATAAGAATTTAAAATAAAATGAAAAAATGATCAAGGGAAAAAAGGGAAATATAAAAAAATCCTATTTATTTTCGTTTGAATTTTAGCCGGACCTGATAGACTTCAAAAACAAGATTTCAAGGAAGAAAGAGTTAAATAGTTTCCATCCGGAAATTCGAATTTCCGGATGGAAACACCTGGATGTCGGAATTAAGCTCTCGCCAGAAACCCTTTTTCAAAGGGTTTCTGGCCATAGTTGAGGACCGGCAGCTGTATGTTCTCATCCGGAAACGTCCTTTCCGGATGAGAACTAAAGAGTATTTATTTCACATAGAAGCACCCTTCATGTCAAGCCAACCTTAAATAGAAGACTTTCGAGCCGCTTTTTATCCCAACCCGTATAGATCTCCTTTCCCTCAATAATAAAGGTGGGATATTTTCGAACCCAGTAACGCAAGGATTTATAAATTCCGAGAATGGATTGAGCATCAATAAGTTTGATGAGAAGACGGTGTTTATACATTCTGGTCAGCTCTCGAATCCAGTCGGATAATTTTAAATACTCTTCCTTTAAGTCTGGAGGATACTCTTCCATCTCTCTCTGATGGATTTTCTGGTCAAGCCCTGCTTCACCGAAGAGGATTTCACAGTGAGGTCAATGATCAAGATGGGTAATCACATTGGTAACAATTTCCAACAGTACTGGTCTCATCCTTTTTCTCCTATTTCCCGAATCAGGGGAAACCTCCGTCTTTCCCCTTGACATTTTTTGTCATGGATGTCCCCCGATTAAGATTACGAGATTATACGGTTCAGCGACGGCGCTAAGCCGTCCGCTGAAACCGATAGGGTGCTGGTCGTTTTTTCACCGCCCATTCAGATGCCCTCGATGACGTTTAGGCACCGATCAGGTGAGGTCGAAGCGGTCAAGGTTCATGACTTTGTTCCACACCGCACCAAAGTCGTGCAGGAACTTCTCCTGGGAGTCCTCACTTCCATAGACTTCCGCCAAGGCCCGGAGTTGGGAGTTCGACCCGAAGATGAGGTCGACACGGGTGCCGGTCCACTTGAGTGCGCCGCTCCGGCGATCACGGCCCTCGAACACGTTATCGTCTTTCGCGGTGGCCTTCCAGGTCGTGCTCATGTCGAGCAGAGTCACGAAGAAGTCATTGGTGAGCGTCTCCGGCCGCTTGGTGAAGACGCCGTGCCGGGATTGTCCGAAGTTGGTATTCAAGACCCGCAGACCGCCAACGAGAACCGTCATCTCAGGTGCGGGCAGTGTCAGCAGTTGCGCACGATCAACCAGCAGTTCTTCCGCCGATACGGTGTATCTGGTTTTGAGGTAGTTACGGAACCCGTCTGCCGTCGGTTCGAGTACGGCGAACGACGCCACGTCGGTTTGCTCCTGCGAGGCATCCGTGCGCCCCGGCGTGAAGGGAACGGTCACATCATGACCGGCCTTCTTCGCCGCTTGCTCAACGCCGGCGCAACCGCCCAGAACGATTACGTCTGCAAACGACACCTTCTTCCCGCCGGACTGCGCGCTGTTGAACGCCTTTTGGATTCCCTCAAGGGTCTGCAGCACCGTCTTGAGTTGGGCCGGCTGGTTGACTGCCCAATCCTTTTGCGGCGCAAGACGAAGGCGCGCCCCGTTCGCCCCGCCGCGCATGTCGGAGCCGCGGAACGTGGCCGCCGAGGCCCAGGCGGTCCCGACCAGTTGGGAGACAGACAGGCCGGAGGCCAGGATTTTGCCCTTGAGGACGGCGATGTCCTGCGCGTCGATCAGCTCATGATCGACTGCGGGCACCGGGTCTTGCCAGATCAGGTCCTCTGCCGGGACCTCCGCGCCGAGATAGCGTGAGCGGGGGCCCATGTCGCGGTGGGTCAGCTTGAACCAGGCCCGGGCGAAGGCGTCCGCAAATTCCTTGGGGTTTTTCAGGTAGCGCCGCGCGATCGGCTCGTAGATCGGGTCGAAGCGAAGGGAGAGGTCCGCCGTGGTCATCATCGGCCGGTGCTTCTTCGATGGGTCGTGCGCGTCAACCACCATGTCCTTTTCGGCCACGTCTTTGGCCAGCCACTGTTGCGCGCCGGCCGGGCTCTTGACCAGCTCCCACTCGTATTGGAACAGCACGCGCAGATAGGCCATGTCCCATTTGGTCGGGTTCGGCTTCCAGGCGCCCTCGAGGCCGCTGCCGATCGTATCGCCGCCTTTGCCGCTGCCGAAGCTGCTCTTCCAGCCGAGCCCCTGTTCCTCGATGCCGGCGGCCTCAGGTTCCGGACCGACATGCGCCGGATCGCCCGCGCCCTGACACTTGCCGAAGGTGTGCCCGCCGGCGACCAGGGCGACGGTTTCTTCATCGTTCATCGCCATGCGTGCGAAGGTTTCTCGAACGTCACGGCCGGAGGCGACCGGATCCGGGTTTCCATTCGGCCCTTCCGGATTCACGTAGATCAGGCCCATCTGCACGGCGGCGAGCGGATTCTCGAGGTCCCGCTCGCCCGAATAGCGTTTATCGCCAAGCCACTCGGCCTCAGAGCCCCAATAAACGTCCTCTTGCGGTTCCCAGACGTCTTCGCGTCCACCGCCGAAACCGAAGGTCTTGAATCCCATCGACTCCAGAGCACAGTTGCCGGCGAGGATCATGAGATCGGCCCAGGAAATTTTCCTGCCGTATTTCTGCTTGATCGGCCAAAGCAGACGGCGCGCCTTGTCAAGGTTTACGTTATCCGGCCAACTGTTGAGGGGCGCAAGGCGTTGGGTTCCACGCCCCGCACCCCCGCGGCCGTCGCCCAGGCGGTAGGTGCCTGCACTGTGCCAGGCCATCCGGATGAAGAGCCCCCCGTAGTGACCGTAATCGGCCGGCCACCAGTCCTGCGAGTCGGTCATCAGCGCATAGAGGTCCTTCTTCAGAGCCTCCAGGTCGAGTTTCTTGAATTCCTCAGCGTAGTTGAACGCCTTGCCCATCGGATTGCTCAGGTGCGAGTTCTGATGAAGAATCTTGAGGTTCAACTGGTTCGGCCACCAGTCCCGGTTCGACGTGCCACCGCCGGCAATGGGTTTGCTTGTCCTGCCCGTTACCGGGCACTTGCTGTCTTCATTCATAATGTTTCCTCCTTTCGTTGTGTGAATAATGGTGTTTCGCTGCCCATCAAGTTAGTATCCATCCGGAAATTGAAGCTCTCCGTACCAAGGTAGGGGGAATCTTCCAGGTAAGGATAACTTTTTTATTTGTAGTTCGCTCGCTAATTCTTAAGCCAGGCCTTCGGCCTGACCGAATGCGCTCGCTGTCCCTGTTCGAATTTCCGGAGGGACACTAATTACGTATTTACGAAACCTGCCTTTTTAAATGCAACAGTCCGCTTCAAGGTTAAAGGACACCTTTACTTATTTTTTTTCTGGCATTCCGGACAGAGACCGAAAAAATCCAGGCGATGATACACTATTTTATAACCGGTTTTTCGACTCATCTCATTATTGAGATCTCTGAGGCTGATCAATTCGGGATCCATTATTTTTTTACAGCCCGTGCAGATCATATGGGGATGGGGAAATGGTTTGGCGCCGTCATAGCGATTGCTTCCGTCCGGGAAGCCGAGTTCAAGTACCTCGTTTAATTCCTTGAGAAGGATAACCGTCTTATAGACGGTGGCCAAACTGGTAGTCGGAAAGGCACGTTTCACTTCATTATAAATCTGGCTTACACTGGGATGGGTTTGGTCTTCGGCCAAAATCTTAAGGACCGCTAATCGTTGGGGCGTGATACGATAATTCTTTTCTTTCAGCCTTAAGAGCATCCGTTCAAGACGGTTGCCTGTTTTCAGGGTAGGTTTAACCGTTTTCATCATGGGTCCTTTGTAAGGCACAAGAAATATCTAATGGATAATAATTATTATAAAAGAATGATAACAATCAAGATCATTTTTGTCAAGACAAAATTGCAGGTCTATCTCTTTTGTGCCTGGGAAATTTAGCTGTCCCTTTTCGCAGAGATCCTCGGTCCACCCGGAATGAAAAGACTGAAAACAAATCGGTGCTTTTTCCCTTAAACAACCTAAAACCGTTATCCCCTTCCCGTGTTTTGCTGGTCCAATATTTCAGGAATCCAAATAACTTACTTGCATAATCCCGGCAACAGGTAACGTCCAGATCAACCAGTGGATCTTCTAATTCTATAGACATAATACCGCACTCATCAAAATTTTGGGACGATTTAAGTATGATGAATTCGTAAAAAGTCATCAAAGAGACGGCTTCGTAAAAAGTTCCAGATGCAAGGCGCGTAAATCCTGAGGAGTGAGGCGTACTTACTGGTACGCCGCAATGACGAAGGATGCAGCGCAACACAGCAGGTGGACTTTTTACGAAGCCGTCAAGTATTATGTCCCCAGATTCTGAACGGTCGGACTTTAACCGAAAAGTCATACGGTTATTAGCGATTACTGGTTGAACATTATTTACTAATCGATTTTTTTATGACCAGCCTGCCCTTCAGGAGAAATATAAAAGCCGCTATCAACGAATGAAGAGAGACCAAAGTGTACCCTGTCGGAAGGTCGAGTTTATAGGAAATAACGACACCGAGAAGATTTACCAGAGTTCCGTAGATCCAGGCAAATAAGAGATTAAACCGGCTGACCATCATCAAAGAGACCAAAGCCGGGGCTACAAGAAGAGAAAAAACGACCAACACCCCGGCCAGCTTTACCGAACTGGTTACCGTTATGGCAAAAAGTAAAAAAAAGCTGAGGTCTTTCAGGCGATTTTTAAAAAGTTTTCCTGACAGGTAGAGGGCGATCCCGATTAAAAAATAAATTCCGCTGGTTTGGTAAATCTCTCTCAGGGAGACAAAAAGCAAATCGTTGGCCAGGAGCCGTTGAAAATCTTCCGTACCTTGCGGAGACTTGGAGAGGATCAGAAATACGGTGGCAATGCCGAAGGCATAGATCAGGCCGATAAAGGCCTCCGAAAGCCTCTCGACCTTGGAGGCCATGGCTATGACGAAGGCCCCTAAAAAAGCAAAGAGAAGAGAGGTCGGGTACAGAAATTGTCCTTCAAGAAAAAACAAAGACACCGCCGCCCCCAGGGCGGCCATTTGACCGATGGCCAGATCCGTAAAAATAATCCCTCTTTTTAATATCTCCATCCCAAAGAAGGAATGGATGCCCACCAAAACCACCGAAAGAAGAAAAGCGGTAAAAAGGATATCCATTATTGAGTCAACCTCCGGACTATTTCTTCAAAGAGGGAGACCAAGTCTTTGGCCTCAGGCACCGCCCCTATGTCATGGGGGAAAAGGACATCTTTTGCCCCGGTCTTCTCGGCCATGAACCGGGCGCTCCTTTTTTCGTGATAGACATCTTGAAAAATAAAATCTACTTTTTGAGATTTGGCCGCCTCTATCAATTCCTCTATATGTCTTGCCGTCGGTGGAATCCCCGGTTTCGGTTCGATCGTCCCGGCTACAGATAAACCGTAGGTTGAAAGGAAATAATCAAAAAGCCTGTGATATTCGATGACCCTTTTCCCTTTGACGACGGAAAGCTTATGGTCCCATTCCCTTGTTCTGCTGCCCCAATATTTTAGGAACTCGGACAATTTACTTTCATAATACCGGCAGTGGTTAGCATCCTGACCGCACAGCTTACCTTTTATGGCCCCGGCCAGGATAGGAATATTATGGGGGTCAAGGGCGAAGTGCGGATTCCCTTCTGGATGAATGTCCCCCTCTGATCGGGAAACAGCGCTGGGCACTTCGATGAGATTGACGTGCTGAGAGAGGTCTAAAAATCCCTTTGAGGTTTGGATTCTGGGATTATTGGCCTGTTGTATAAGGATCGGTATAAAACCGATTTCCAGACCGGCCCCGTTAATAATAACCAGGTCCGCTCCTCTGAGTTTGGCAATGAAAGAGGGTTTGGGAACAATAAAATGAGGGTCCTCGGTGCCTTTACCCAAGACAAAGACTTCCACCTTATCCCCTCCTATCTTTTGGGTGAGGTCTCCTATGTAAGGATAGGTGACCACCACTTTTATTTGCCCAAAAGAGAGACTGGACCAGGATAAAACCAATATCACACCCAAAGATATGAGCAACTTTTTCATTTTCATTCTCCTTAATAGGCATGGGCACCATGAGCCCCGATAGCCATATTGAATTGAAGAAAAATCCCGGTCACCGGCTCCCGAGTCGTTCCATTAAATAACGAATTGTCCCGATTGAATTGGAGTCTCAGGGTGGAAAATTCCGTGGGTTTAAATTCCAGCATGGCCGAAATTCTATCCAGACCGCCGGGTAGATCTTGTTTTACGCCATCATTATAGACATCGTTTTGATTTAAAAGATCATACCTGGCTCCTATCCGCCACCGCTGGGCAAATCGATAGACCAATTGGGAATAAAAGCCCGACTGCTTCAGGTCCTTACCAAAAAACCGTAAATCCTGGCTGGGATCATCCAGGGCCGGATCTGTCGCCACATTTAAATTCATTTGCCGGTGCATAAACTCGTTTTGCCAGGATACATAGCGATAGGAATCGATAAAATATTTGGCCGTTAAGTCCAGGCCGTAAATTTTTGCATCTCCATAGGCCATCTGAGGATTGGATCCATTAGTAAAGTTTTGCCGGGTCTGCCCCTGGGCATAAGAGAGACCTCCCAGAAGAGAAAGACTGCCTATGTCCACGGAGGACTTGATATAGGACACCATGAGGTTGGGTTGCTGGGCGCCATCTTTGGCAAAGACTCGCCCGTTCTTTTCCAACCCGATCGCATTGGTCCCAAAACTGGCCGTATTTTCTCCTTGCAAGACTTCAGCCCCCAATAAGAGGTAAAAGGGGGTCGGGGCCAGCCAATTCAATTGACCTCCTTTTTCAACCAACCCATCTTCCCCGAAAAAGGCCCGATTCACCAGAGGGGCATCGGCAAAGTCCCAAACATGCTCATGCTGAACATTTAATCTCCCGAAAGAAGATCTGAATTTACCCCCCTTGACCTGAAACCCCCAGGGCAAGGATTTTGTTCTGAAATAGGCCTCTTCAAGTTCAACACCGCTCTCGGTAAAGGGGATGGTGGCTGTTAAATCAAAATAGGGATCGACCGGGGAATAGATGGATAGTTCCCCATAGTTGAGATTAAAGCCCCTATTGGGATTCGATAATCCGGAAGGGATCAATTCCGGGACTTTAAGATTGTTGAGGGTTTCATCATTGATGTTTCGACCCACAAAGGATCCATCCACAATAAAAGAAATATCCGGAACGAATTTGCTTTGAGAAAAAGAATAAACATCCAGGGTTTTGGGTGTTTCAGAGAATTTCTTTTCAATCCGGCTGCCGGGATAGGCCGTCCCTAATTTTTGGCCGTTAGATTGTCCGGCCGTCTCTATAGGGGTTACCGCCGGTTTGACCTCCTGGGCAACCTGAGTCCCTCTGGATTGGCCCTTCAATTCATTGATCTCCTCTTGCTGTTTTTCAATAGTCTTTTGCTGACTTTTAATAATCTCTTCCAGGGCATTAAGTCTTGTTTCTATATCCGAGCCATACGATTGAGTTACCGCAATAAAAGGGAAAAAAAGAATAAGGATCAATAGCCTTTTCATGAACACCTCCACAAACAGATATCTTTGAAAAATAGAATAGACCTATCTTTCTTTAAGGTTGATGATTCGGGAAATCTTGAATGAAGAAGGATGTTAAAGAGAAGGAGGGGCTCGGGAGGCCTGGGGATCTATAATAAGTTTTGAAATTGGAATGATCGTTTCAGGACTGTTGCAATCAATACCCTGAAAAAGGGATTGAATAAGGCCGGCGTTATTATTGGCTAAAATGGGCAGATTAATAAAGGAACAAATCGGACAATCCGAGTGGGAGTCAGAATCGTTATGGTGATGGGAGGGTAAGACCAGGACGGAAATCAAAAAAAGGAGGACCAGGCCGCTGGTCCATATCCCGGCGGATCGGTAAGGCTTTGGGGAAAGATTCATCAAAGATGACATTGTGTTATCAAGGTTGAATTCGAAAATTAGTTCTCATCCGGAAACGACCTTTCCGGATGGAAAAGAATTAGCTTTTTTGTCTTATAGCATCCTGGTAAGCCGTCCACAAGGAGAAAAATTTCCTCATCTCTAAAGGCCTATAGGTAACAAATAACGCCGTCACCCGAATCAGGGGACACCCTCTCTCTTTATTTTTTTTCGCCCCGCTTTTTGAGTTAAATAGTTCTCATCCGGAAACGACCTTTCCGGATGGAAACACCTCGATTTGCCGGCTCTTTTTTAAATGAAGTGGTGAAACTGGAAGACAGGTTATCTTACCGGTCCGCCTTTTTAAACGACCCTACGGTACACGATTTTTCGAACAATCAATAGGGAAATTTCCCTTTGGAGCGGGGCCACTAATTTGGGGGGGTCCATCACCGTTTAACGATTGGAATCCTAATGAACCGAGCTGAGATGAAATTTAACAGGGCAATACATCCGCCCAACAGAAAAACCATCTGGTAACCCCAGGCCGCCCAGATGACTCCGCCTACCAGAGCGATGCTGATGGAAAAAACATGATCCAGCGACACCGACATCGTCAGGGTCGGGGTGATGTGATCGGGATGCACCGCAATTTTCTTTAAGTAAGTCGCCCGGGCCATATTAACGGACATCAAAAGCTGGTCCATAACAAAACAGAGGCTCACGATGATCAAGGCCGCCCGTTCGGGCAAAAAGTCCCGCGAAAATCCGTAACCAAGGCAGACCCCGATCAGCAAAACAGCCTCCATGGTCAGGACGGTTTTTTCCCCCAATTGGTCGATGGCCTTGCCCAGCAAAGGTTGGAAAATAACGCCGCAAAACCCTCCGATCGTCAACAAGGTCGCCAGCATGGTGACCGGCTGATTAAAAACCGTCACCAGGACCCAGGGCGCAAAGGTCAGGAAAATCTGTTTGCGTGTTCCAAAAAGGATGGAGAGCCAGTAATATAATCTATATTCTTTGTGAAACGTGAGATGGTAAGCCGGGGGGTGGGCCTTGCCGGGGTGCATGGCGAAAAACATCAGGGCGGCAAAGAAGTAAAACAAGGCGGCGAACAGGAATGAGATCTGGAACGTGAAATGCAGATACTTAAAACCCAGAAACGTGAAAAAGCCGCCGATCACAAACACGAAATTCCGGATGGCATTAAACTGGCCCAGGCGCTTGCCGGTCTGGCCTTCGCGGGCCAGTTCCATGCCGATGCTGGTGTTGAGCGGCATGAACATGTGCTGGCCCAAACTAAGGATAAAAAGCCAGGCGAACATCCAATGGAACGTGACCGAGAAAAAGGCCATCAAGATCAACCCTCCGGCGCCGGCCAAGGCGGCGATAGTCGCCAACCTCCTGCTGCGGACAAAAAACAACACAGCCGAAACAAAGATTACGGAAAAGCCCGGCAGTTCGCGGGGCAACTCCAAAAAGGTGCGCTGAAAGCTACTGAGGCTGAAGGTCTCATTTAAAAAATTATTGAAGACAGCATTCACCATGCTTTCGGCAAAACCAATCATGGCAAGACCCGATATGAAAAAGAGCATGTCCCGCTCGAAATGCCCTAAATGTTGTTTGATCTTTTGGTTCATCGTTGTTCCGTTTTTTTAACCTTTGCAGCAATCTGATTGAAAAGGCCGGATTTATAGGCCGATGAGGATATAGCGGATATGGGATTAAGTGTCAATCCGAATGATTTATTTTCAAAAACCATCTCGGCCTGCAGCCAAATGAAACGGGTTGGATATTATCTCCTTCGTTCTCATCCGGAAATTCGAATTTCCGGATGGAAACTCCTTAGACATTAAGAGAATCAGGACCTTCTGAATTTTTTTGACGAGGTCTCCCGGAAAGGTTACTATAGAGCCCT
>JAZDOU010000400.1:0-2788 GCA_043798385.1 Pseudomonadota bacterium | reverse complement strand
TTTCCCCCGTTAATAAGTCCGGGAAAGACGGCGCCCTTTCGCCAATGACTCCAGAAAAAACAGCCCCACCTGCCTGGTTAGAAAAATTACTATTATGAGACGGTTAATAACGTTATCGGGAATTTTTTCATATCCATTTCTTTCTTCTAAAATAGGCCAGCATAAAGACGGTCACACCCAGCATCAGCAGCAAAACCAGGGGATATCCCCAGGGCCAGGAAAGTTCGGGCATATATTTGAAATTCATCCCATACAGGCCGACAATGAAGGTCAGGGGGATAAAAAGGGTGGCGATAATAGTCAAGACCTTCATGACCTCGTTCATCCGGTTACTGATGCTGGTGAGATAGATGTCCAGCATGCCCGAGAGCATATCGCGGAAGGTTTCGATGTTGTCGATAGCCTGGATAGTATGATCGTAAATATCCCTCAGATAAATAACGGTGGATTCCTTAATCAGAGGAGATTCTCTTCTTTCCAGATTTCCGATGACTTCCCGCAAGGGCCAAAGGGACTTGCGTAAAAAAATGACATCCCTTTTCAACTTATGCATTTCACGAAGGGTGACCGGTGTCGGGCGGGTGACCAGTTCTTCTTCCAGATATTCTATCTTCTCCCCCAATTTTTCCAAGACAACAAAGTAATGGTCAATAATGGTATCCAAAAGGGCATGGATCAGATAATCGGGTCCCATTTTTCGGAGGCGGCCTTTTCCGTTGCGCAGGCGGTCTCGAATTCCCTCAAAGAGAGGCCCTTCCTTTTCCTGGAAGGAAAGGACAAAATTCGCCCCCAGGATCAAACTGACCTGTTCACTTTCCACATCCTCGACGCGGCCGCCGCTCAAAGAAAGGGTCTTCAAAACGATATACAGGTAGTCACCGAAATCCTCCATCTTGGGCCGCTGATCGGTATTCAGGATGTCCTCCAGGACCAGGGGATGTAATCTGAAACACCCGGTCAGTTTTTCCAGGATCTCCACCTGATGTAAGCCGCTGACATTGATCCAGACGACCTGGGATTGGTCCTCAAAATGGACGCACTCTTCCGGTCGGGTCAATTCCTTTTCTTCCACTTGCTGTTCGTTGTAATTGAGCAGGGACATCCGGGTGGCGTCACTTTTCCGCTCGCCGATATGCACCGGGGTCCCGGGTGGAAGGCCGGCCTTTCGGGATCTTTTTTTGATAGGTGTCGGCATAATGGTCCTCTTCAGGGATTGGTTTGATTATGCGCTATCCCAAGGAAGCGATCAAGTCGCCTCAATTTTTTTTGCCCTCCGTAAGCGGCGATCTTTCTGCTTGCGGATTTTTTCTGTCTGCTGGTGTTGAAGGGGTTTTCCTGCCCGGAGCTCTTCCACTTTCTCGGTCAGAAGCCGCCAGGCCAGAAAACGGTTCAAGGCCTGGGAGCGCTCCTTCTGCATCTTGACTTCCAGACCTGTAGGGAGATGCTTTAGATAGACGGCCGTGGAGGTTTTGTTGACCTTCTGCCCTCCGGCTCCACCGGAGCGGATAAACCTTTCGATGACATCTTCCTGGCGGATCTCTAATCTTAGCAGGGCCGCTTGAAGGGCTTTTTGTTTTTCAGGACTGATGGCCATTGGTTGGTGCTTTCCACATTTCAGTAAATCACGGAAAGCCTTTCAGGCAGGATTTGGAAGCGGGCCGGGAGGCGGCCGACGAGTTCGCCGTCGAGATCGATCAGGACCTCTTCATCAGAAGTCAGCTCGATGGTTTTGGCTTTAGAGGTTTCGACTTTCGGATGCTCGGCCAGAGTTCCCTGATAAAGACGCTTGATATTGGCCAGGACATCGATTTTGGATACATCTCCAACCATGACCACCTCGAACATCCCATCGTTTATTCGGGCTTCAGGGGCCACCCACATGCCGCCTCCAAAGTATTGTCCGTTAGCCACCACGATGGAACTGGCCCGGACTTCAAATTTCTCTTGATCGTCAATGGTTATATGAATCCGTTTGTTCCGATAGCGAAAAAGGGTTACCAGCAGTCCTTGCAGGAAGCTGAGCTTTCCCCCCAGCCACTTGGAATGACTGTTGACATAACGGACCAGATCCCCGCCAAAACCGACATCAGTCACATTGACAAAAGCCCGTTGAGCCGGCTTTCCCTCCAGATCTAAAAAATGAACCTGACCGATATCGAGACGCCTGGCAGAACCTTCGCGGGCCTGCCGGGCTGCTTTTTGCAAAGTATGCGAAATACCCAGGGTCCTGACGAGGTCGGCCCCGGTCCCATTGGGCAGAAGGGCCAGGTTGGTTCCATCCTTGTTTCTACTTAAAAGCCCATTGGCTATTTCATTTATCGTCCCGTCTCCACCGTGGACCGCTATGGTGGTATATCCCAGATCAACGGCCTTTTGAGCCAGTTCCAGGGCGTGGCCGGGATGGGTCGTCTGCCAGGCTTCAAAGGGAGGCAAGCCCTTTCGTAGCAGGGGTTCATTGCGAAGCCAACGACGCCCGGTGCTGCCGTTGGCACTGGCCGGATTAACAATCACGACCCAGGAAGGGTTGTCTTGGAGATGAGGAACGGCGATCATGGACTGACACCCTGGCAAAAAAACCTGCCCGAAGAAGCCCCTTACAAAATATGGATCATCTCCCATTAATTAGTTGGGAGAAAGGGGGCAACTCTTTTGGATATGACCTTATTTGACTAACCTGGTGGTGATTTCCGCAACATGTTTGCCCTGGAACCTGGCAATGGCCAGTTCGTTTTCACTGGGCTGCCGGGACCCGTCCGGTCCGGCAATGGTGGTGGCCCCATAGGGGGAA
>JAZDOU010000386.1:0-6305 GCA_043798385.1 Pseudomonadota bacterium | reverse complement strand
GCAATATTATAAGAGGGTTTATTCAGGGTGCTGACGTGGGCATGAATGGAGGCCATATTTCCGATGGCCCCGGTCCCGTTTTTGCTTTTTTTGATATGGGGCACGACCAGTTTAGAGAGATAAAAAGGGGCCCGCATCATCAACCGTTGCATATAGTCGTATTTTTCCAGAGGGAAGTTTTCAATGGAATCGATATGCTGGATCCCGGCAATGTTGGCCAGGTACTTGATAGACCCCAGCTTGGCCGCCTCGGAAACGGCGTGGGCCAGATCTTCATCCCGGGTCAGATCGGTTTTAATAAAGATCATCTGACCCCCCATTTCCCGGGCCATCTGTTGGGTCTTGCTGCCCTCTTTTTCATTGATATCCAATCCCACGGTCATCAGGTTGTTGGCCGCCGCGGCCACGGCAGTGGCCCGGCCGATACCGCCGGCTGCCCCGGTTACCAGACAGACATGCCTGGGATTGAAATCAGGATCGGAAAGGATCAGGAGGTCATCTTTCCGGATGACCGGCTCCATCAGGTCTTTGCTTACTCGCATAACGTTTATTGTCCTTGACGGGGATAGGGGTGAAGTTCGGATTCGGACAGATGCCTGTAAGGTTTCAAAGCGAATAATTTGGTAATGAACTTTAAATGAGCAAAAAACAGGCCAAGGGTCCTTTTATTTTTCAGGACTTGCATTTAATCAATATTAAAAGGGGGTTCCCCATGGAAAGACAAAAGGATTTTGAAATGGTTTGCCCTAATACCAGTAGCAAAAAAACTACACTTATTACCATCAGTCAACCAATTTGAAACCGTTACAAGGGGGTTAGGTTGGAATAGATAAAAAGCTACATATATAAAAAAAACTACATAATCTAAGAGGGCTTCAAGGGGATTTGATGGTGTTTCATTTTTTTGTACAGGGCCGTCCTATGAATCCCCAAGGCCAGGGCAGCCTTGTTTTTATTGTGTTTCGACAATTGGAGGGCCTGCAGGAGAGCTGCTTTCTCGGCATCACTTTTGGCTCTTCTTAAGGAAGCCCCTGAAAAGGCAGAAGGTGCCCGGTCGGTATTCTGTAAAAAGATAGGCAAATGGTGTTTTTCCACTTGTTCTCCATCCAGGGAATAGAGGATTCTCTCCAGGATATTGGCTAATTCCCGGATGTTTCCCGGCCAATGGTAATTCTCAAAACTCCGCAACACTTCCGGCGATAGTCGGGTGACATTCATCCCTAAATCCCGGTTCAGAGTTTCGAGGAGATGATTAACCATAATGGGGAGATCTTCTTTTCGTTCCCGTAAGGGGGGCAATAAAATGGGAATGACATTCAAACGATAATAAAGGTCCTTGCGGAAGCGGCCCTCATTGACCAGATTCTCAAGGTTCTCATGGGTGGCGGCAATCAAGCGAAAATCGGACTTGAAGACCCGGGTGCCGCCTAAACGCTCAGTCTCTTTTTCTTCAATGACCCGCAGCAGTTTGGGCTGCATTTCCAGGGGAAGATCGCCGATTTCATCCAAGAAAATCGATCCCTGGTGGGCCAGCTCAAACTTGCCCGGTTTTCCCCGGCTGCCGGCCCCGGTGAAGGCCCCCGGCTGGTAGCCGAACAGCTCGGCCTCCAGCAGGTCCCGGGGAATGGCCGCACAATTTAAACGGACAAAGGGGAAGTAGCGGCGGTTGCTGGCATAATGAATGGCATGGGCGAACAATTCCTTGCCCGTACCGCTTTCTCCCATGATCAGCACCGGGGCGCTGGTCTTGGCCGCCTTCAGGGCGATCTTCTTCACCTCTCCGATAGCCGGACTTTTCCCCATAATATGATTGAAGGTATACTTGGACGATCTTAAGGTCTCCAGTTCCTTTTCATAAAGCTCGACCTTGGATTCCAAAAAATTCAGTTTTTTAGCCAGGGAGTGAACATCCCGGATGTCTTCAAACATCACCTGGCCATAGACGGCAATGACCTTACCGTCCTTTTCGATGGGAATCCGCTGGACCACCATGTCCTGGCCTTTGATGCGATGAGGATGATTGATCTCGGGAATGCCCGTCCGGGCTACCGCATCCATGCGGGTATTTTCCACTACCTGACTGCATTGTTTGCCCATGACCTCCTGAGGATCAACCCCCAAAAAATTCCCATAGGTAGTGCTGAAAAAGATAATCTTCCCCTGAGGGTCGGTGATCATCACCCCGTTGCGGATGTTATCCAGGACCCGTTCATAAAATTCGATTTTTTCTTTGAGCTCTTGGATGATCTTAGCCGGCATGGGATTATGCTACCCTATTCTTCATTTTTTTCAACAGGATTTTTTGTTTCACAAAGTTAACCGGAATTGGTAATATTCCTGTAATCAAAATAGCCTGAAAAAGGATTCCAGGGGTCAAGGATTCAAGTGACCTGTCTGCGTGCAACGCACAGGCAGGAAGGCCTGCGAGTTAAAACCCTGGAATCCTATTTTCGTACTGAGCCCTCATACCCCTGCGGGCACAGACGAAGCATGACAATCGGTTCTTCCGAACCTTAAACCGTACACCTTGGACCTTAAACCGTTATTTTCTTATTAGAGAGGAGCTTTTATGGACCGACCTTTTGTTGCCGAGAATGCCCGAGAGCGTCAAAGACTCCGTTCCCTGGTGGAAGGGTTAACCGACCAGGATTTAAGCCTCTCTGTGGGGACTGACTGGACCGTCGCCGTTGCCCTGGCCCACCTGGCCTTTTGGGATCAAAGGGCCTTAGCCCTGTTGCGGCAATCGAAGTCAAGCGGGGCGGCACCATCAACGATAGATATTGATGTCACCAATGAATCACTCCTTCCTTTATGGTTGCTGATCCCTCCCCGGGCGGCTGCCGACCTGGCGGTCTCTTCGGCCGAAGCGATCGATCGTGAGCTTGAAGAGGCCCCTGCGGAATTGATTACAGCCATTGAAGGCCTCGGAGAAAGATTCAGGCTGTATCGATCTGACCATCGCAAGCTTCATCTGGATCAGATAGAAACGCTTATCGGCAAATAGGGACATGCTTATCGTCTGGTTCTGCCGACTTCCTGAGAAAGGGCGGCCATGATTCCCTGGAGGCTTCTTGATTGCGCCCAGGTTCCCGGACACGACGCCGAACTTCGTTTATACCGGAGGGGCACTGAGTTCTCGATAAGAGTCGATGGTTCGGAACTCATGAACAGCGGCGTTCATGGATCAGAGGATGCCCTGGCCGAGCTGGCTTGCGCCAGGATCTCCGGCCGTTCCCGGGTCCTGACCGGTGGGCGGGGAATGGGCTATACATTAGCCGCAGCACTGAAACGACTGGGTGCCGGGAGCCAAGTGGTGGTGGCCGAACTGGTGCCGGCGGTGGTGGAGTGGAACCGGGGACATCTCGCCCCTCTGGCAGGCAACCCCCTTGAGGACAAACGAGTCACTGTCCAAGAAATCGACGTCGCCCGGATTCTACGGGCGGAGCACCGGACCTTCGATGCTATTCTGCTGGATGTGGATAACGGCCCTCAAGGCCTGACCCTGAAGGGCAATAGCTGGCTCTACGCCCTGCCCGGACTGGAGGCCGCCTTTGGGGCCTTGCGGCCGGGAGGCGTTTTGGCTATTTGGTCGGTCGGTCCCAATCGATCCTTCACCCAGCGTCTGCGCCGAGTGGGCTTTGTGGTGAACGAGCTCCGGGTACGGGCCCGCGGTCTCCATGGGGGAAGACCTCACACCATCTGGATCGCCAGTCGGACACTCGGGGCGTAAGCGAACCTCCAAACCGGTTAATCCTTCCAACCATGTTCCCCGATCAGACTGACAAATCGGACCCCGCACAATTCTTCCTCTTCATACCCGTTTTCTGTTTTGATGACTTTCTTTAGTGTCTGGGAATAGCGGTCCCCCACCGGGATGATTATTCGGCCGTTGAGGGTCAATTGTTCCAGGAGTGGTGTTGGAATCTCCGGCGAGGCGGCGGTAACAATTATGGCCTCAAAAGGAGCTTCTTCGGACCAGCCCTGGGTGCCGTCATTTACCTTGATGACCACATTAAAATATTTCAACTGATCCAGTATCCGACGGGCCCTTTGGAAAAGAGAACGGATTCGTTCAATAGAATAGACTTTATGGGAGAGTTCAGCCAAGAGTGCGGTCTGGTACCCTGAACCGGTCCCAATTTCCAGGACCTTTTCATGTCCTTTTAGTCCCAGGGCCTGGGTCATCAGAGCCACAATATAAGGCTGAGAAATAGTCTGCCGTTCTCCGATCGGCATAGGATAATCGTTATAGGCCTCACCCCAGAGGGGTTCTTCGACAAACAAGTGCCTGGGGACCTTGCCCATGGCCGCCAAGACCCTGGGATCATGGATCCCCCGGGGAACAAGCTGTTCCCGAACCATTTTTTCCCGGGCCTTATTTAAATCCATTCTCATCGGTTCATTAAAGGGTAAAAACAAAAAAATGTGCAAAAATAAATGATATATGATATATAGCCATGAGAAGAAAAAAGTGTCAATTAGATTCTACCAAACACTCATCGGAACGCTACACCTCAGACCCAAACATAAAAGGACAAAAACATGGCCGAGGGAATCAATATTCAAAGGATCGGCAAAAAACTGGGGTTGATTTTTCTGGGAATGGTCGTTTTTCTATTGCTCTCCATGTGGATCAAAGAAATGGAATTCAAATTTCGAATTTTTATGGCCCTTTTCGCCGGACTTTCAGCTTGGATGGGGATTATTTCTCTGGTCATCTGGTTGTGGAAAGAAAGCAAACAGGAAGACTTGGAAGCAGAAGGGGATTCCAAGGAGTCTAAACCTTAAGTACGAAAATAAGGTTCGTCGTTAAGCGTGAGGCCCAGGAAATTTTCTGATACGCTTGTCAGGTGAGAAAACATGAAATCAGCCCGAAAACCGACTCCAGGACCTGCTGAAAAGAAGGCCAGGGCTACCCTGAAAAAATTCGTCGGGATTTTTGAAAGTAAAGGATGGCTCAACCAGACGCTGCGAATCAGATATCAGGGTCGAAAATACCGAATTTTCTGCAGTCAGACGGGATTTGTTGCCTATCGGATCAATGATTACTGCGGCCTCTCACCGGGTATTCCGGGGTGGCCGGTATGTTTTGTCACTTCGGATCAAATCCTGGAAGATGTTGACCTGTCGGAGTTCGCTTCAACAGAACCTGACGCTCAGGAATGGTTCCAGTCTATCAGGGATGAGGTCTTAGAATTTATTTGAAAGGTCTATGAATGTGAATATTATTGTTTCCGGATCACTGGCTTACGACAGAATTATGGACTTTCCGGGATATTTTGCAGATCATATCCTCCCTGAGAAGATCCATGTCTTAAACATCTGTTTTCAGGTTAATGGGATCAAGGAAAAATTCGGTGGAACAGCCGGCAACATTGCCTACGGACTGGCCCTGATGGGCGAAAAACCGGAAATCTCCTCGAGTATCGGCCAGGATTATCATCGCTACCTGGACTGGTTGTCCAAGAATGGGATCTCTACCAAAAGCATCAAAATCATCGACGAGGACTTCACTGCCAGCGCCTATATAACCACCGATCGGTCCGACAACCAGATCACCGGATTTCATCCCGGGGCCATGAAATACTCCTCTTCTCTGGATTTCGACCGACTCAATTCCAGGGAAACTCTGCTCATCGTCTCTCCTGGTAATCTGGAGGACATGGTCAACTACCCCCGACTCTGTAAAGCCAAAGGAATCAACTATATCTTTGATCCGGGACAATCACTCCCCATGTTGGAGGCCAAAGACCTGCTCCAGGCCATTGAAGGGTGCCGGATTCTGATTTCCAATGATTATGAACTGGACCTGATTATGAAAAAAACCGGGTTGAACAAAGAGGCCTTGCTGACTCGGGCCAAGGCGATCATTGTCACCTTGGGAGAACAGGGCTCCAAGGTCTTTATACCGGGCAGGGAAATAACTATTCCTACCGTTAAGCCTAAAAAGGTAGAGGACCCGACCGGGGCCGGCGATTCTTACCGGGGCGGCCTGATCAGCGGTCTGGTTCAGGGCCAGGATATCGAACAAAGCGCCAGGTTGGGCAGCGTCTGCGCCTCCTTTGCCGTAGAGTCCTACGGGACTCAGGATTACAGTTTCACTCCAGAGGAATTCAAAGAGAGATTAAATGGGTTCTAAAAATTGGGAATGTCCCAAAGTTACGTGCTAAGAGGCATCTGGGGGTATTGATTTTGAGGATTGTCCAAAGGGGAGTCCATCGCCCGAACCCGGCCCTGATTTCTAAGTTAGTCTGAAGCCAGGAATTCATCCCAGAGAGAAAAAGCTTTGGTGTTGGCCTGCTTGA
>JAZDOU010000382.1:0-2212 GCA_043798385.1 Pseudomonadota bacterium | reverse complement strand
GCAAAAGAATGCCCGGCGGGGCAGGAATCCTCAGACGAAGGAGAGTCTGATCCTGTCAGCGAGGAAGGTTTTGGTGTTTAAGGCATCTGGAGTTTTGCGGGAGAGGATCAACGAACGTTCTTAAATCTCCATAATTTTTCCGGAATGGCGGCCCGAAAGTTCGACGGCCAAGGGCGCCAGAGTTACAAATATTTGATAATTGAGCTGAGCAGAAGAAGGAGCCTCGGGATGGCTAAAATTAATCGGAATGCTCCCTGTCCCTGTGGCAGTGGTAAGAAATTCAAAAAATGCTGTCTTCAAACAGAGAAAGAAACCCAGCCCACCAAAACCTACCATGATCACTGTTTAGAATTGGTTGAATCCTTCCGTCCCAAGATTCTTCGGTTTATGAAAAAGGCCGGGCATGACCAACACATACAAGAGGCTTTTCAGCAATACTGGCAAACTTTGGAACCTGACCTCGATCCGCCAGAATTTAACAATATTTCGTATTTACAATTTTTAGAGTGGTATATCCACGATTACCCAATCCCGGGAAAAGGCCGCCCTGTGATTCGACTCTTTTTAGAAAGTAATCCCAAAATTCCTATTGTGGAGATGCAGATACTTCGGGATTGGCAAGACGCCTATATTTCGGTATTCCAGGTTATAGAAGTAGAGAATGGGAAGGGCATTTTAGTAGAAGATATTTTTTCGGGTGAAGAGATATTTCTGTCAGACGTCAGTATATCAAAGGCAACCAAGAAGTGGCAGGTCGTAACGTTTCGAAAGATCAAAGTCCTTGAGGAGTGGCAGGCTTCTGCAGTTGGCGGAATTGGACATCCAAAATATAAAGAGGAAATTCTCCAATTTATCAAAAAGCACTTTCTGGACTACCAACAGCAAAACCCATCGGCAGATTTGCCGGCATACCTGCGGGAAAAGGGATATTTATTAAACCAGCACTTCCTAACCATGAAGTCCATGCCACCCAAAATGCCCAAGGTGGTCACATCGAGCGGTGAAGATTTGGCCTTTTGGGAAGCCCGGTATGATTTGATGGATTTTCAGGAAGCTTTATGCCGTCTGGAAGAAGAGGAGGACTTTGAAGAGACGAGTTACACTGAAGATGGCCAAGGGAATCCAGTAAAGGTGGTCTTTGACTGGCTTGAACGTGGCCAGTCAATCCAAAAAATAAAAGACATTAAGGTGAACAATGCACTGACCTTGAAATCCTTTTTTTCCAAAGGGCCAGGCCATGAGTCATTACGACTCCTGGGGACGATTATCGTGGAACCTGGGCGACTCGTTTTCGAATCCCAAGGGCAAGAGCGTCTGGCCATTGGCAAGGAGATCCTTGGAGATGTGCTTTCAGGGTTAATAAGACACAGGATGGATGCCGTCCGATCCTTGGAATCTATTATGCGAGGACGATCCCAGGAGAAGCAAGAAAAGCCGGCAGAAGAAATCCCCTGGAAAGTTAGGCAGGCCCTTCTGAAGGATATGTTCGACAACCACTACCGGGAATGGCTGGACTCTCCATTGCCGGCTTTGGATGGAAAGACCCCGAGGCAAGCTATCAAGACTAAAGGGGGCCGCCGCCAGGTCGAGGATATATTGCGGGTGATGGAATATTCGCACCAAGAGGGCGACATGGAATACGACATCGCCTGGGTCAGGAAAGATCTGAAACTTTAAGGCAGGTTGCATGCCTTATGCAATGCTTCATAAACCATAAACCAAGAAGGGGCTAAGGTTCGGTAATTCCATGTGAGAAAATCCGTCCAAAACCTGCCAAAGGGTGTAAACTTGAACAAAATGTGAAAAGAAATACCTATGAATTTTCAGCATGTTGCAATAAATAAATCGAGGAGATTGTGAAGCTCGGCCATTCTGACTTTCACGCTGGCCAACGCCTATTTTAGGTTGTTAAGGGGGTAAGGGTTCATAGAGGCCTTTACAAAATCCGGGTTGTATGATTAATTTCTCTCATGCCAGGAGTGACGACAAAACGTAGTCAATCGACGACAAAAGGTAGTCGCCTTTCAACTTTGGCCGAATTGTTCCCTAACCCTGCCCTGGTTGAGGTTCTTTCCTTATTTCTGCTTCATCCTGAAAGCGAATTTTATCAGCGGGGCATTGCCGAAGCCACCGGTAATGCCCTGCGCCAAGTGCAACGCGCCTTGCAACGGATTGAGCGGGCCGGGTTGGTGACCAAGGATAGGCGGGGAAA
>JAZDOU010000372.1:0-3171 GCA_043798385.1 Pseudomonadota bacterium | reverse complement strand
CCGTAAACGCTGCATCTCCGGCCGGGCGACCAGTCCGAGTCCGTTTTCGGAGCGTGCTCAACCGACCTCCGTGGTCGGTTCATCGGCGATCATGAGGGCTGGCCGGCAGGCCAGGGCCATGGCGATCATAACCCGGTGTCTGAGTCCACCGGTCAGTGGGTGGGGGTCATGCCTGCTCCGTTCGGCTGGGGAGGGGACGCCGACCAGACTGAGGAGTTCAATGGCTGTTTGTTCGGCCTGATGATGCCGCATCTTTTTATGTACGAGTATGGCCTCTGTGATCTGGTCGCCTATGGTGAAGACCGGATTGAGCGCGGTCATAGGCTCTTGAAAGACCATGGAAATTTGCCGGCCCCGGAGGCGGCGCAGGTCTTCCTTTTCCAGTTTCATAATATCCTGGCCGTCGAACAGGATAGAACCGGAGACTATCTTGCCGGGAGGGTCTGGAATGAGCCTCAGTATGGACAGGGCCGTGACGCTCTTACCGCAACCGGACTCACCTACGACACAGACAGTTTCTCCCTTTTCCACAGTAAGACTTAGGCCATCGACCGCCTTTATTGTGCCTTCTTCAGTGTAAAAATATGTCTTTAAGTCCTGAACGGAAAGTAGTGGCTGGGATGTCATGGGTCAATAGTCATTGGGACTTTGGAATTCGAGCTTTTCATGCCCGCTTAACAGGCGGTTAGGTTATAATAAAACAAAGATTGTTTCAAGGGAATGTTTGCCGTATAATACGCCTCTGGATATGAAAGCGCTGGCAAGGATATGGGAAATTAGCCGCCGCATGCTCCTGGTTTGGGGGTGTTTTGCCCTCATATCTTGTCCGGCCTGTTCCCGGCCGGAAGGCGACAGTGAAAGCCCGGGCCGTGCGGCGGAATCCGGACTGCCGTGCTATGGTGATACCCTGATCGCGGGATCCATTGGCGAGCCATCAAATTTAATTCCGATCCTGGCTTCTGACAGCCCTTCCCATGAGGTGGCCGGCCTCGTGTACAACGGCCTCGTGAAATATGACAAAGACCTGAAGCTGGTGGGTGACCTGGCCGAATCGTTTGAGGTCTCAAAATCCGGGTTGGTCATTACCTTTCATCTGCGAAAGGGGGTAAGGTGGCATGATGGCCAACCTTTTACCGCCGCAGACGTCTTATTTACCTATAAGACTATGGTCGATCCACGCACTCCAACTGCCTATGCCGAGGATTTCCTGCAGGTAGAAAAGGCGGAGGTGCCGGACCCTTATACCTTCCGGGTTACCTATAAAAAGCCTTTTGCCCCGGCCCTGGCCAGTTGGGGTATTTCTATTTTGCCGGGACATCTTCTGGAAGGAAGGGATATCATGAAGAGTCCTCTGGCGCGCAATCCCGTCGGCACAGGCCCCTTTATCTTCAAGGAATGGAAGGCGGGAGAAAAGGTTGTCCTTACCTATAATCCTGATTACTTCGAGGGCCGTTCCTATATCGATCGCTATATCTACCGGATTATTCCCGATTCCGCCACCATGTTCATGGAGCTTAAGGCCGGAGGTATAGATAACATGGGGCTTACGCCTCTTCAATATGCCCGGCAGACCGAGTATCGAAAGTTTAAAGAGGACTTTAATAAGTACCGCTATCCGGCCTTTGCCTATACCTATCTGGGTTTTAATCTGGAGGATAAGAGATTCAAGGACAGGCGGGTGAGGCAGGCCATTTCCTATGCCATAGATCGGGGAGAAATTATTGAAGGGGTTCTGCTTGGTCTGGGACAGGAGGCCAACGGTCCATATAAACCCGGCACCTGGGCCTATAATCCCAATGTAAAGCGGTATCCCTACGACCCGGGCAAGGCCCGGGAGCTTCTGCAAGAAGCGGGGTGGCGGGATACGGATGGTGACGGCATATTGGATAAGGACGGGATACCATTTCGATTCACAATCATTACCAACCAGGGGAATGATATCCGTGCCAGGACGGCAGAGATCATTCAGCACCGGCTGAAAGAGATTGGCATTGATGTTAAGATCCGTATCATTGAATGGGCAGCCTTTATCAAGGAATTTATCGAGAAAAAAGCCTTTGAGGCCACCATTCTGGGGTGGACCATAACCCAAGATCCCGATATATACGACGTCTGGCACTCTTCTAAAACAAAACCTGGTGAGTTAAACTTCGTCTCTTACAGGAATACAGAAATAGATGCCTTGCTGGAAAGGGGCAGACGCACCTTTCGCCAGGAAGAACGCAGAAAGATTTACTGGCGTATTCAGGAGATACTGGCCGAGGAAGTGCCTTATGTGTTTCTCTATGTCCCGGACGCCCTTCCCGTAGTTCAGGCCCGGGTTAGGGGCATTGAACCCGCCGCCGCGGGTATAACCTATAACCTGATCAAATGGTATGTGCCAAAGGCGGAGCAGAGGTATAAGATGAAGGCCCATAGCTCATAGCTCATAGCTCATGGCTGATAGCTGATAAATAATGGACGCCTATATTCTAAAAAGATTATTTCTAATGATTCCTATCTTTCTGGGGATAACCGTGATTTCTTTTGCCGTACTGCATCTTGCCCCTGGTGCGCCCACGGAGATGCAGACCATAATGCAACCCAAGGTCTCCCTGGAGGCCCGGGCTCGCCTCAACGTCATCTACGGCCTGGATAAGCCCCTCCATATACAGTATTTCGAGTGGCTGAAAAGGCTCGTGCGATTTGACTTTGGCCGGTCTTTTTCGCCTGACAACCGGCCGGTACAGGAGAAGATCATGGAGAGGTTGCCGATTACCCTCTTTATCAATATCCTCTCTCTGGTTCTTATCTTAGTCGTGGCCATACCCATAGGTGTCCTCTCTGCAGTTCACCGGTATTCTCTTTTTGATAAGGCCACCACGCTTTTTGTCTTTGTAGGGTTTGCCACTCCGACCTTCTGGCTGGCGCTGCTTTTGATGCTCGTGTTTGGCGTGCACCTGGACTGGCTGCCCATATCCGGTCTCAAGTCCCTGAACTATGAATACCTTGGTTTCTGGGGTAAGGTGGTTGACTTAGGCAAGCATCTCCTTCTTCCGGTCCTGCTTTCGGCATTTGGCGGGTTAGCCGGTCTTTCCCGGTATATGCGCAGCAACATGCTGGAGGTAATACGGCAGGATTATATCCTGACGGCCAGGGCCAAAGGGCTGGCTGAAAGGGTTGTTATATATA
>JAZDOU010000338.1:0-5504 GCA_043798385.1 Pseudomonadota bacterium | reverse complement strand
GGCAAAGAGGTCATGCAGGGCGGAAGTCAGGATGTTTTCGACCTTGGCCCTTTCCTCCAGGCCGCCGGAAAAGTGGATGGCCTGCTGCCGGGCCTGGACTACCGCCTCCAGGGTCTGCCGTTCATGTCCGACATAACCCTTGACCGTTTCCAGCAGATTGGGGATCAGATCATGGCGACGCTTGAGTTGCACATCGATTGAACTCCAGGCGCTCTTGACCTCGTTCCGTCCCCGGACCAGCCTGTTGTATAAACCAATAACCGCGAAAACCAGGATACCCACCAATACCAAAATGACCACTAAAGACATCGCCGGACCTCCTCTCTGCTCTTGTAGATCTTCAGGATACTATACGAATTTAAAGACCACTCCGGAAATTCGACCCCCAAACAACCCTATACCGGGTACCGGGGCCGATCTTAAAGGTCTCTCCTCCCTCCGCCAGGTTTTCCGTCCTCTATTCCTCCCGACAGGAATTTTATTTATGGTAACGGTGTGTGATCAACCCTGCCTGCCTTAGGCACCGGCGGATCATGATTCAAATTCATTTCGGGGCAACCCGGACTGACGGATAATGGAATACAAAGTACCGATACGGATTTCATTATGATCTGGAACTGGGACTGTAGTCGTTCCTTTGGACAGTTTCTTTTGCATTACGATATGGCTGCCGCGCCGCCGCACTTCAAAGAAGCCGTGTTTAGCAAGGATAGCACAAACCTCTTTGCCGGAAAAAATACGGGGTTTATCCAACGGCGACCTCGACATGGGTCACAAAAATATCCTCATGAAGTCGCTGTGTAAGTTCTTCGGATGAGGCTGTCTCAAAAAACAGTTCCAGGGCTTCCCGAAGGTTGTCCCGCGCCTGCTCTATATTATCACCCTGGCTGGCGATATCTAACTCCGGGCACAGTGATACGTATCCATCACCTTCGCGTTCAATAATTGCCGTAAGTTTCATTGATGACCCCCTCTCATCCCAAAATTATTCTTCAAATACTATTAGCACAGACTTCTCCATTTCCCAATGTATATCTGCGTTGGTGGTATCCCAAGGAATCATCTTGGGGATTATGGTAAAAGAGGTAGCAACCATACCGACGCAAATGCCTTAGGAGGGCTTGTCTTTTCATCAGACAGCCACGACCTCGCGAATTGCGTCTTCTGGTAATCCACGCATGGCGTCCTCACGCCGATCTGCCGGTATAAGTGAGATCGCTGCCGCCAAACTTGTTTTACACTCCTCAATTGTTTTGCCTTGCCCATTTGCCCCCGGAACCTCAAGGCAGTAAGCAATATACCAGTCTTCGTCTTTTTCAATAATTGCTGTAAACTCATTATGCATGATGCCCCTCCATGTTTTTCCTGCTATTAGTTTCCATCCGGAAACCCCGGATGTGAAACGATTAGTTTCCAATAAGGCATTTCGACCGTTTTCAAATAACGCTAAGATAGTATAAATGATATCTATTTTCTTGACAAATTATTTTATCCCAATCCGGACCAGCCGGAACCAAAATTATATATACGAAACGTGTTAAATACCTTGGTTGGTCCGGGTCAACGGCTTGTTCTTTAACAAATTCTTTCCATTTTGCGTAGAATTTTATTCTTAAGTCCCTAAAACTTAGCTGGGGTAAAAAGGATAAAACACAGAACCTTCAATCTTTCACAAAATAGCCGTATTCTTTGGCATTGATATTGGTCCTCTTTTCATGCCCTATGGTTGAATTGGGGGTCGGGCCGTAATCATGGCCGGGCCAGACGATGGTCTCATCGGGAAGCTCCATGAGCCGGCGAATGGACGCCCCCAGAGTCGGACGATGTCCGCCGGGCAGGTCCGTGCGACCGCTGTCGCCTACGAAGAGGGTATCGCCGGTAAAGAGCTGGTTTTCGGCGTAGAGGCAAAGCCCACCCGGGGTGTGACCCGGTGTCTGGAAAATCTGGAAGACCATTTCACCCACCTGGAAGGTCTTTTCATCTTTCAAGCGAATATCCGCTTTGGAAGCGCCTTGAAGAAAATCATCCTCCAGGGCATGCATGACGATTTTTGCGCCGGTTAATTTTTTCAAGGCCGCATTACCCCCGGTATGATCCCAGTGATGATGGGTATTAAAAATGTACTTGATGTTAAGGCCTTCTTCTTTGGCCTTGGCTATGATTAGATCCACATCACCGCCCGGATCGATTATCAGTGCCTCCCTGGTTTTTTCACATCCGATCAGATAACAGAATACATCCATAGACCCGACTTCTATTTGTTTAACGATCATGATGACCTCCGGTAATAATTTCTTTCGGACTCGATTAGATAAATATCGGTTAACTATAGCAGACCGCCGACAAAAATTACATAAAATTGGACAATCGCAGGCTTCCCAAGAGTCAGGGGCTTATAGTCTAACACCGCTCAGACAAAAATTTATCCCTAACATCCAACTACCAGGGTTTAGGGGATCTTGTTTTTGGAGTTGTCCACCCATAGGCATGAGCTTCTTTGCCGGGCCAAAAGTTGAACCTGGTTCAAAAGCAGGCCTACACCCAAGATGGGAATAGACTCTGAGGTATGCCCTGCTCTTAATCAAACTTAGCTATTCGGGCCGGATTTTGGGCACATAGTTACCCTTTGGACAACTCCAAAAACAAGATCCCCTAAACCCAACAATTTCAAAATCCAGAGAAAAATTTTGATTTTTTTTAGTAAGGATCTTCATTTAAAAAAATGGCACGGGCTTTAAATTTTGTGATATATATAATTTTTCCTGATTCATAACAAGCCCAAAGAGCGGCCGAAATCTTTGTCCTCCAATCGCCGGGCCTTCTATCCCGGCCGGTTGAGGGGAAGAAAAGAAACCTTTTGTTGGGGGGTTTTGATGAACGTCTCCAATCTCATCAAACGGGCAGTCCAGGATACACCTGAAAAAACCGCCATCATCTTTGAAGAGAAGCGATTTTCCTACTCGGAATTGGATACCTTGATCAACAAGGCGGCTGAAGGGTTTATTGGCCTGGGATTGAAACCGGGCCAGGTCCTGTCCCTTTTCCTGCCCAGCCTCCCGGAGTTGATCATCGCCTATCTGGGAACGGTTCGGGCCGGGGTGACGGTTAATGTCATTAATGCCATGCTCCGGGAGCAGGAGGTGGCTCATATCCTGAAAGACTGCCGCTCCCAGGCTGTCCTGACGGATGCCGCCCGACTCCCCATTATTGAATCCCTCCGGTCTGAGGTCCCCTCCCTGACAACAGTTATGGCTCTTAAAGGCCAAAAGGGAAAAAGGGATCTTGATTTCGCATCGTTGCTGGCTCAAGGGAAGGGGACCTTCACTGCACCGGAAACCAAAGGGAGCGACCTGTGCCATCTCCTGTATACCTCGGGCACAACCGGTTGGCCTAAAGGGGTGATGGCCACCCATCTCAATGTCTGGCATAATGCCCGGCATTTCGGGAAAGTCCACTTTAAACCCGAGGACACCATCATGGTGGCCACCCCCATTTTCCATTGCTGGGGACTGCTCAACGGCACCTTGGGGATGCTTTCCCAGGGAGGGACGGTCATTACGGTGGAGCGTTTTCATCCCGACAAGACCCTGGAGGACATCGAACGACTTAAGCCGACCGTGTTCCAGGGAGTCCCTCCGATGTTTAATCTCTTATTGAAACAACCCGACCTGGATCAGCGGGAAACCGGATCGGTGGTCTTTTGTCTTTCAGCCGCCACCAAGATGCCCGAGAATCTCATCCGCCAGGTGGAAGAACGTCTCAAATGGCGCTATGCCGAGGCCTGGGGTCTGACCGAGGTCTCCTGCGTGGGGACCACCTCTCCTTACACCGAGACCCGTATCGGCTCCTGCGGGAAGGGAATGGACGATGCCCGCATCAAGATAGTCGATGAAAAGGGGACCGCCTTGCCGCCCGGCCAACAGGGAGAATTGTGCGTTACGGGAACCTGTGTCACCAGCGGATATCTGAATAAACCGGAGGCCACCAGGGAGGTCTTTGATCCCGAAGGCTGGTTTCATTCCGGAGACATTGCCTATATGGACCAGGACGGTTTTGCCTATATCGTGGATCGCAAGAAAGACATGATCAATGTCGGCGGCGAAAAGGTCTTCCCTTCCGAAGTGGAAGACATGATGCTGGCCCATCCAAAAATCAAAGACCTGGTCATTGTGGGGATTCCTGATGAACTGAAAGGAGAAGCTCCCAAGGCCTTTATCCAGCTCAAGGAAAAAGAAACAGCCACCGTTGAGGAAATCCTACGCTTTTCCAAATCCCAAATGGCCCCCTACAAAGTGCCGATCGCCGTGGAATTCGTGGAGGAGATTCCCCGTTCTCCGGCCGGCAAGGCCTTGAGGAGATTGCTGCGAGATAAGGAGTTGAAGCAATAAACCCATTCAAGGATCAAAGGGAAACCAACGGCTTTGAGCTTTCAGCTTTGAACTTTGAACTTCGAAAACTTAATACCAGGAGATTTAAAATGGCGTACCAACACATTCTCTATGAAGAAAAGGAACGGATCGGCCTGCTCACCTTGAATCGGCCTGAAAAAAGAAATGCCCTGGGCAAAGAGGCCGAGTTGGAGATGATGGCCTGCTTTCGAAAGGCCGCCGAAGAAAAGAAGGCCAGGGTCATCATCCTGAGAGGCAATGGCCCTATCTTTTGTTCCGGCCACGACCGAACAGAGGTCCTCAATCAGCCTGTCAATAATGTGCGGGAGCTCTTTCAGACCTGTATTGATATGTACGCCCTGATGCATGCCATACCCCAGCCCATTATCGCCCAGGTCCACGGCATTGCCATGGCCGGAGGGTGCCATTTGGTGGCCGGCTGTGATCTGGTGGTAGCGGCAGAAAAAGAGGCCCGCTTTGCCATGACCGGGGTCAAAATCGGCTACAATTGCTCCACCCCCACGGTAGCCGTTAGCCGAGCCATCGGCCAGAAACGGACCCTGGAGATGCTATTTACCGGCAACTTTATCAGCGCTCAGCAGGCCATGGAATGGGGATTGGTCAACCGGGTGGTCCCGGATGAGCAACTGGAGGCGGAGACCTGGAAGCTGGCCAAGGAAATCGCCCAATACAGCCTTAAGGTGCTGGGTATCTCCAAACAACATTTTTACCAGCAGATCGAATTGCCGGAACGCCAGGCCTACCACTATGCCAAGGAGTTGATGGCCTCCCAAGCGCTCTGGCCGGATGCCGTGGAAGGCTTTACCGCCTCGATTGAAAAACGGGAACCCGTTTGGAAAGAGATTTAAAGTCAGCCCCGATCCCGACCGGAGCGACCCTCAGCTTTGCAAAATTTTCTTAACGGTTTTTACAAAATGGGGGCCTTCCGAAGAGGCCTTACATTCTGTGAGCCCGCCATTGATATTAGGCCCGTCGAGGTGAGGGTTTTTGAGCTCACCCCTGTAGAAGGGAAAATCTTATGAGAACATCAACGCTCATCGTGCCGAACGAAATCTCATACCTGTCCGCCATACAGGCCTTCGCGAGAGAGACTGC
>JAZDOU010000328.1:0-2773 GCA_043798385.1 Pseudomonadota bacterium | reverse complement strand
GGCCATGGTGAAGGTCTTTCCCGAACCGGTAACCCCTAAGAGGACCTGATGTTCCGCCCCCTGTCGGAGCCCCAGGACTAATTGTTCAATCGCCCGGGGCTGATCCCCCTGGGGAGTAAAGTCGGAAATAAGTTTAAAGTCTTGAGTCATGGGGGAAAATTTTTTATAAGCTGGGAAGGCTGGTCCGTTTCGTAATCGAGTCTCCAGGACGGGTTCCGGATTAGCTGGAGTTTAACACATCTAATAGCCTCTTGGCAATAAATCCCGGTACGATCCGTCTTGGGACTTGTTTTTATGACTTGGTTTGAATAATCGTATCAGTTTAGCTGTTTGAAAAATCCTTCAAAAATCCCTCCCGACCTCCCTTTGTCAAAGGGAGGGGATAAGCTTCCCCCTTTGGAAAGGGGGGATTGAGGGGGATTTAGCACTTGGCAGCATGTGTAGGGGTTTATTTTTCGTCCTTTTCCAAGGCGCTAAACTGTTACGAATAATCAAAAGTAAAATAAAAAAGAGAGCACAATTTTCTTGACAATGCGGTGATCAAGTGTGCAAAATCGGGGTTATAAAAAGACAGATTTTAATCCAAATCCCCAGTGGCCTAAATTCCAACCAGGGCTGACATGGGACCTTAAAAGCCCCCGGGGGGGTTTTTAATTTATAAAATATAGGAGGCATAAAATGGGAAAAAATTTTTTTAATCGAGACCTTCGAGATTTGAAATTTGTTCTGTTTGAATACCTGAACGTAGCCGAGCTGTTAAAATTCGACGCGTATAAGGATTTCACCCCTGATGATTTTGAGATGATTCTTCAGGAGGCCCATAAGGTCTGCCGGGAAGTTCTCGGCCCTGCCAATCAGGACGGGGATCGGGAAGGCTGTACCTACGATAACGGGGTAGTGACGACCCCGGCTTCTTTTCATCACTGTTTGAAGGTGATGGCTGAAAACAGTTGGATTGCCGTTTCCAGCGACCCGGAATTCGGGGGCCAGGGTTTACCCGCTGTTCTGGGAGGATTGGTCCACGAAATGTTTATTGCGGCTAATATGTCCGTGATGACGTATCCCGGTCTCAGTGTGGCCAACGCCCGGGTCATACAGCACTACGGGACCGATGAAGACCGGGCCCTTTTTGTGGAGAAATTGAATACCGGGGTTTGGACCGGGACCATGTGTCTGACCGAGCCTGATGCCGGCTCTGATGTGGGCTACCTGCGGACCAAGGCCTTGCCTGACCCGAATTCAGGCGACCCGCGCGTTTATAAAATCGAGGGGAATAAGTGTTTTATCACCTGCGGCGATCATGATCTGGCCGACAATATCATCCATCTGGTCCTGGCCCGTATTGAAGGCGGCCCGGCCGGAACCAAGGGGATCTCTCTCTTTATTGTCCCTAAGATCTGGGTCAATCCTGATGGAAGCCTGGGAGAACCCAATGATGTTTTTTGCAGCAGCATTGAACATAAGATGGGCATTCACGGCTCTTCCACCGCCTCTTTGATTTTTGGAGAGAAGGGGGGCTGCCGGGGGATTCTTTTAGGGGAACCTCACAGCGGTATGGCCAAGATGTTTCAGATGATGAATGAGGCCCGCATGGGGTGCGGGGTCCAGGCCCTGGGACTGGCGGCCAGCGCCTATGACTGTGCCCGGCAATACGCCAAGGAAAGATTCCAGGGTCCTCTTTTTACCAACCGTAGTGGGGACCGGGTGCCGATTATTCAGCATGAAGATGTCCGGCGCATGCTGATGAACCTCAAGGCCGGTACCGAGGCCATGCGGGTCGTAATCGCTAAACTCTTTTTTCTGATTGACGTCGCTCAGCACGATCCGGATGAAACCAACCGGAGAATGGCCTTTCGTCAGGTGGAGTTGCTGACCCCTCTGGTCAAGGCCTACTTCTCGGATTTTGGATATCTCTTGACTCGGGACGCCATGCAGGTTTTGGGCGGTGTCGGCTACTGCCAGGAATTCCCGGTGGAACAGTACGCCCGGGATTTAAAGATCGTCTCCATCTGGGAAGGGACCAACTATATCCAGGCCCTGGATCTGGTGGGCCGCAAGCTGGGCATGGAAGGGGGCAAGGTTTTTCAAGACTGGATCGAGGGGATCTTAGCTTTTACCAAGGAGCATAAGGATGATCCGGATTTTGGCCCTGATTTAAAACTCCTTTTCAAGGCCACCCAGGCTACCGGTGAGTTTACCATGCGTTACATGCAGTATTTTCAAGGGGAGAAGGTCCGGCAGATCGGCTTGACTGCCACCCGTTTCCTGGATTGCTTCTCTGAAGTCCTGATGGCTCACCTGATGTTGGAACAGGGCCTGCTGGCCAGAGAACGGCTTAAGGAAGTTGAAGCCGGGTCAGCCGACGGGATCTTTTACCGGGGAAAAATTGAGACCGTCAGATTTTTCTGCCGCAACATCCTGCCCAATGTTTTTGCCCGCCATGCTTCCCTTCAGTCGGAAGATAACTCGGCCCTCGATATCCCGGAAGAGGCCTTTTAAAGTCGACCTTTTAATGGTTTACCAAGCCCCCCTCCCATCCCTGGGAGGGGGGCTTTTTTTACGGCCCCTTCCGCCAATGACTCCAGAAGAAACAGCCCCACCTAATTGGGTAGAGTAATTATTATGAGACGACTAATATTAAAGTTTTTTCCCCAGGTCCATTTTCTCCAGGAAGGTCAGCTTGGACAGCGAAGGGTAATGGGTCAGATCATAGCTGATGGGGGTGAGGGTTACATAGCCGGCGGATAAAAGGGCCTGATCGGTATCCGGGGTC
>JAZDOU010000299.1:0-8908 GCA_043798385.1 Pseudomonadota bacterium | reverse complement strand
AGCCAAGTGGTCCGGCTTGGTGACCAACCATCAACCACTATGCCGAATATGAACAATTTCTCCGTCCTGGACTATATAGTCCTTACCTTCCAGCCGGAGCCTTCCTTTATTTTTGACCTGGTTCAATCCGCCCGATTCTATCAACTCATCAACCCCCACGACCTCGGCCCGAATGAACCCCTTGGCCAGATCCGAATGAACGGTGGCCGCCGCCTCCAGGGCCGTGGCACCCCGACGAATAGTCCAGGCCCGGACCTCGTCCTCTCCAACAGTGAAAAAGGATTGCAGACCGAGAAGCTGATAAGAAAGCTGGAGAACCCGGCTACGGCTCAATTCCTTAATGGCATATTCTTCCATAAATAGTAAGGCATCCTCAGGAGACAATTCGGAGATCTCTTTTTCCAGTCTGGCGGACAGATAGACCACGGCACTGGCTTGATGATCATAGGCTATCTCTGGCCCCCGTCCATTGTCCCCGGTATTGACCACCACCAAAACCGGCTTGAAGGAAAGAAACCCATATCCTTTTAAGGGTTTTATTTCCTCAGGACTCAGTTCCAGATCGCGTAAGGGTTTTTCTTCTTCCAGGGCCGCCTGCATAGTTTCAAACCAATGTTTCTCCCTGAGGGCCTGTTCCCGGTCTAAAGCGCCCTTTTTTAGACCTTCCAATAATCGCTCGGACCGTCGTTCAACCGTTGTCAGATCCTGCAATAAAAACTCGTTATCGAGTAGGGACAGATCCCTAAGGGGGTTGACAGACCCTTCGCTATGGGCCACGGCCGGATTATCAAAGGACCGCACGACCTGGACAAAGGCATCCATCTGACCCAGGAGATTGATAAAGGCCCCGGGAAGTCCCTTTTTACTGATCCCTTTATCCAACCCGGCGATATCGGCGAAGGTCACCTGGGCATAAACGGTCTTTTTGGGCTGATAGATCCGGCTGAGTTGATCCACCCGCTGGTCGGGAACCTGGGCCACGGCGGTATGGATTTCCAATTGGCCGGAGGAATAGGCTGAGATGGCCTTTTCCCCTCCGGCCAGGGCTTGAAAGAGGGTCGTCTTGCCGCTTTGAGGTAGTCCAATAATTCCAATTTGCATGTCTTGAGTATGCCTTAAATAACAGGTCCGGTCAAGGGAACAGTTCATACGGGAAAAAAGTTCGGGAGGTCGGCCCAACGAAGCTTACCCTCCGGCCTGAAGGCCCTACGGGCTGGAAGCGGCCCCTGGGGGGTTTAGACCCATCATTTACACATTATCTTACCCCTCTTATTAACTTCCAGATCATCTCGGCTGAAGGCCGGATTATTAAATTTTCGCTTGACGACAGAATACCTGACGCTATAAAGTGAAGCCTATGTCATTTTATGTAATGTTACGTCAAATTCATAACGATTGGCAACACCGGACCGAGCGGAGACCGAAGAATGGCCGGCGATAAACTCTCACGTCGAGAAAGAGTGAAACTCACGCAACGTCGCGAGATGCTTACCGCCGCCCTGGACCTTTTCTCGGAGAAGGGCTACCACAACGTCTCCATGCACGAGATTGCGGAAAAGGCCGAATTTGCCATCGGGACGCTCTACAAGTTCTTCAATAACAAGGAAGATCTCTACAAATCCCTTATTGTTGAGCAGGCCGACAGGTTCCATGAGGCCCTCACGAAGGCCATAGAAGAGGCGGATGATGAAATTGAAAAACTGCGAAATTACGTCAAGGCCAAAGGTGCAGTCTTTATGGACAATGTCTCCCTGGTTCGTCTCTATTTTGCAGAGACTCAAGGAGCCGGCTTCAACGTCATGGCGGGCTTTGATCAGGAGATCCGAGAACGATACAGCCGCTTCCTGCAAACCCTGGCCTCGGTTTTTGAAAAAGGGATGAAAAAGAAACGCTTCCAGAGGATCGCCGATCCAACCCATTTGGCTGTTGCCCTAAACAGCATCACCAACGCCTTTCTATTTCTCTGGCTTGAAGCGCCCGAACGCCATCCCTACCCGGAAAATCCGGATACCATTTTGAACATTCTTTTCAAAGGACTGGTTGACCCGTGATTTCGTGCCGGGGTCTACGAAGGCACCTTCGAGGTCAATCCGCTCACCATCACTATTTGGGAGGTTCCTGATGCAACGAAATAGAAACATTTACAAACAACCACCATGGAGTCGGGTTTTGATGGTCCTGTTAAGCGGCCTTCTGCTGGTCGGCTGCGACCGTCAGAAGCAATCTCCGCCGCCCCCTATGCCGGAAGTCGCCACAGTGACGGTCCTGCCGCAGCAGATCGTGCTGACTACTGAATTGCCGGGCCGCACCTCCGCTTACCTGGTCGCGGAAATCAGGCCCCAGGTCAACGGCATCATCCAGAAACGCCTTTTTACGGAAGGCTCCGATGTCCAGGCCGGTCAGGACCTCTATCAGATCGACCCGGCCCCTTTTGAGGCTACGCTCGACAATGCCAAGGCCGCCCTCAGCAGGTCTGAGGCCAATCTGCCGGCCATCCGTTTGAAGGCCGAGAGATACAGAGAAGCGCTTCCCGACAAAGCGGTCAGCCGACAGGATTATGACGATGTGGCGGCCGCCCTGAAACAGGCCGAGGCCGATGTCCAATATTGGAAGGCGATGGTTGAGACGGCTCGTATCAATCTCCGATACACGCGTATCACCGCACCCATCTCCGGACGCATCGGAAAATCCAACGTGACGGATGGAGCACTGATGACGGCAAACCAGCCTGCTGCGCTGGCATCGATTCAGCAACTTGATCCGGTCTTCGTCGATGTGACCCAATCCACAACCGAACTGCTGCGGCTGAAACGAAGTCTGGCGGACGGCCGCCTCAAACAGGATGGAACCAATCAAAACAAAGTCCGTCTCATCTTGGAAGACGGCACGAAATACCCCTTGAAAGGGTCGTTTCAATTCCGCGATGTCTCGGTAGATTCAACAACCGGATCCGTCATACTGCGCGTTGTTTTTCCAAATCCCAAACACATTCTCCTGCCGGGCATGTTTGTCAGGGCAGAAATGGAAGAAGGTGTCAACAAACAAGCCATCCTTATTCCCCAGCAGGCGGTGTCACGGGATACAAAAGGGAATCCGGTCGCCCTGATCGTGGACGCCAAGGGAAATGTCCAGCAGCGGATGCTCAGGCTCGAGCGCGCCGTCGGGAACCGATGGCTGGTTACCTCAGGGCTGGCAGCAGGCGATCGGGTGATTGTCGAGGGTGTCCAAAAAGTGCGCCCCGGTGCTGCTGTAAAGGTGGTCCCGTTTCAAGAGGCTGGAATCAATGGTGCGGGTCCCAAAAAGACGGCCCAGCCGGCCTCGAAATCGAACTGACGGAGAGACGCGATGTTATCAAAATTTTTTCTGGATCGTCCGGTCTTCGCCTGGGTCATCGCCATCATCATGATGGTGCTGGGCGGGTTGGCCATCTATAACCTGCCCATATCCCAGTATCCGCCCATTGCGCCGCCCTCTATCTCCATTGATTCCTTTTACCCCGGGGCCTCGGCGGAGACGGTGGAAAACAGCGTCACCCAGATCATCGAGCAGAAGATGACCGGCTTTGACGACATGCTGTATCTCTCCGGCACAAGTGATTCGGCCGGGGCCTCCCGTATCGAATTGACCTTCAAGCCGGGAACCGATCCGGACCTGGCCTGGGCCAAGGTGCAGAACAAGCTCCAACTGGCTATGGCCAGCCTCCCGGAAGTGGTCCAGCGGACCGGCGTCATGGTCAGCAAATCCACCAGGAATTACCTGGTCATTGTGGGTCTGATCTCCGAAGACGGCAGCCTGGAGGGGAACGATTTGCGGGATTACGCCCAATCCAACCTGGAAAAGGTGCTGGCCCGCGTGCCCGGGGTCGGCGAGGTCCAGAATTTCGGCAATCAGTATGCCAAGCGGGTCTGGCTGAACCCCGACAAGCTTACCGATTACCGCCTGACTGTGGAAGAGGTCATCCTGGCGCTCAGGGCCTACAACGTGGAAGTTTCCGCCGGGCAGTTCGGCGGGGCGCCGGCAATGAAAGGCCAGCGACTGAACGCCTCCATCATCGTTCAGAACCTCCTCCAGACCCCGGAGGAATTCGCCGCCATCCCCCTGCGCACCAATCCGGACGGCTCCATCGTGCGGGTCAAGGATGTGGGACGGACGGAACTGGGGACCGAGTTTTACGATGTGGAAGCCTTCTACAATGGCAAACCGTCTGCCGCCATGGCCATCCGGCAGGCGCCCGGCGCCAATGCCCTGGACACCGCCGATGCCGTCAAGAAGAAACTGGCCGAGATGAGCCGCTACTTTCCAAATGGGATGAAGGTGGTCTATCCCTTTGACACCACGCCCTTCGTCAAGGTGGCCATCGGCGAGGTCGTCAAGACCCTCCTCGAGGCCATCCTGCTGGTCTTCCTGGTCATGTGGCTGTTCATGGGCAATCTCCGGGCCACCCTGATCCCGACCATTGCGGTGCCGGTGGTCCTCCTGGGCACCTTCGCCGTGCTGGGGCTGTTCGGGTTCTCTATCAACATGCTGACCATGTTCGCCATGGTGCTGGCTATCGGCCTTCTGGTGGACGACGCCATCGTGGTGGTGGAAAACGTGGAACGGATCATGGTCGAGGAAGGGCTTTCGCCCCGTGAGGCCACCGCCAAGTCCATGGACCAGATCACCAGCGCCCTGATCGGCATCGGGTTGGTGCTGGCAGCGGTTTTTGGTCCCATGGCCTTTTTCGGAGGGTCCACCGGGGTCATCTACCGCCAGTTTTCCGTGACCATCGCCGCCGCGATGCTGCTGTCTGTGGTAGTGGCCTTGATCCTGACGCCGGTCCTCTGCGCCTCGCTTCTCAAACCGGTATCCCAGGGACACGAGCCGGCGGAAAGCGCCGTCTTTTTTCTGCGCCCGTTTTTCCTGTGGTTCGACCGGGCCTTTTTCCGCTTCAGAGACGGGTATGTGAAACTGGTCGGCCTGGGGCTTTCCAGAAAAAGGCGCTATTTCATGGTGTTCGTCCTGATCGTGGCCGGACTGGGATTTCTTTTTATGCGGATGCCTACGAGCTATCTCCCGGATGAAGACCAGGGAATTCTGTTTGCCCAGATCCTCATGCCGACGGGCAGCACCCTGGAGCAGACCCAGGGGATCGCGGATCAAGTCCGGCGCCATTTTCAGGAGAACGAAAAAGAGGCCGTGGACTCTTGTTTCACGATTTCCGGCGTGGGCTTCTCCGGGAGGGCGCAGAATAACGGCATGGTGTATGTCAAATTGAAGGATTGGAAGCTGCGCAACCGGGCAGACCTGCGGTCCAAAGCCGTGGCCGGCCGGGCCATGGGGGCCTTTTCAAAAATCCGCCACGCCATGGTCTTTGCCTTTCCGCCCCCGCCGGTGGTCGAACTGGGCAATGCCCGGGGGGTTGATTTCCAGTTGCTGGACCGTGGCGGCCTCGGTCACACCGCCCTGATGAATGCCCGCAACCAGCTCCTCGGCCTGGCCGCCCAGGACCGGCGGCTGGTCTCGGTTCGGCCCAACGGCATGGAAGATGTGCCCGAATATCGGATTGACGTCGATTGGGAAAAAGCCGGAGCGCTGGGCCTGCCCATCACCTCCATTCATAACACCATCGCAGCGGCCTTCGGCAGCGCCTACGTCAACAACTTCATTCAGGGTGGCCGGGTCAAACGGGTTTACGCCCAGGCGGACGCCCCCTACCGCATGCTGCCCAAGGACGTGGACAAGCTTTACGTGCGCAATACCGCCGGGAAGATGGTACCCCTGGCCTCGTTTGCCTCTACCCGCTGGACGACCGGCTCCCCCCGACTGGAGCGCTTCAACGGTTTTCCGTCCATGAACATCTGGGGCGAGCCGGCGCCGGGAAGAAGTTCCGGCGAGGCGATGCAGGCCATGCAAGAGTTCGTCACCAAGTTACCCCAAGGGATCGGCTTCGACTGGACCGGCCTTTCCTATCAGGAGCGCCAGGCCCGTGCCCAGACCGGCCTGCTCTACTCCTTTTCCATCCTGGTAATCTTCCTTTGCCTGGCGGCCCTTTACGAGAGCTGGCCCATCCCCATCGCGATCCTGCTGGCCCTGCCCCTGGGGGCCATCGGCGGCGTCATCGCTTCGACGCTGCGGGGGCTGTCTAATGACGTCTATTTCCAAATCGGGTTGCTGACGACCTTGGGCCTGACCACCAAGAACGCCATCCTGATCGTCCAGTTCGCCAAGGCCCGGGTGGAAGAAGGGATGGGGCTGATCGAGGCGACGCTGGAAGGCGCCAAACTAAGACTGCGGCCCATCGTCATGACCTCGCTGGCCTTCGGGTTTGGTGTCCTGCCCCTGGCCTTGAATACCGGTGCGGGAGCAGGGGCCATGAAGGCCATCGGCACCTCGGTGCTGGGAGGGATGATCACCGGCACTGTTCTCGTGATCTTGTTTACGCCGCTGTTTTATGTCCTGATCGAAAAGACTTTTGGCAAAAACAGGAAGCGCCAGGCGGACAAGACCGCTCAGAACAATTCATCAGGAGATTGATAAAATGAATCGAAATCTTTTTCTTCTACTGATTGGCATGGTCATCGCGATGAGCGGCTGCACCCTGGCTCCAAAATATACCAAGCCTGAGGCTCCGATTCCTGCTGACTGGCCGAGCGGTGCGGCTTACAGAGAGACCAAAGGTCCGATCCCGCCGGGATTGAGGTGGCAGATTTTTTTCAGCGACGAGAAGATTCAAAAGGTCATCGAGGCGGCCCTCAAAAACAACCGGGACCTGCGGCTGGCCGCCTTGAATGTGCAAAAGGCGCGGGCACTGTACGGCATTCAGCGGGCGGAGCTTTTCCCCGCGGTCAATGCGGTCGGGAGCGGGAGCAACCAACGGGTACCGGCGGATCTGTCTACCACCGGCCAAGCGATGACCGCGAAACAATACAACGTCAATCTCGGTATCAGTTCCTGGGAGATTGACTTCTTCGGCCGCATCCAGAGCCTGAAAGAGCGGGCACTGGAAGAATACCTGGCCACGGAGCAGGCCCGCCGGAGCGCCCAGATCCTACTGGTGTCCGCAGTAGCCAACACCTATCTTACCCTGGCGGCTGATCGGGAAAACTTTAAACTGGTGGCCTCCACCCTTGAGACCCAGGAGGCCTCCTACAAGCTGATCCGGAAACGTTATGACCTTGGGCTGGCATCGGAATTGGATCTCCGTCGGGCGCAAAGCCAAGTGGAAATAGCCAGAGGAGACGTTGCCCGTACCAGGCAACTGGCGGCGCAGGATGAAAACGCCTTGAACCTTCTGGTCGGATACTCGTCCCCGAGGCCGAGCGATATCCTGCCGGCGGATCTGACCGGCCTTAAACCTCCCCTGGAAATTTCCGCCGGCCTCTCCTCCGAGGTACTCCTGCACCGACCGGATATTTTGGCGGGGGAACACCGGCTCAAGGCGGTCAATGCCAATATCGGTGCCGCCAGGGCGGCGCTCTTTCCCCGGATATCGTTGACCACCTTCGTCGGGACCGCCAGCAGTGAGCTATCCGGGCTCTTTAAAGACGGCTCGGGGTCCTGGGGTTTCGCACCGCAGATCACCATCCCGATTTTCGATGCCCGGCTGTGGTCGGCCCTGGACGCCACCAAGGTAGAAAAGGATATCGCCCTGGCCCAATACGAGAAGGCGATTCAAACGGCCTTCCGAGAAGTAGCCGATGCCCTGGCCGTGCAAGGTACAGTGAACCAACAGATAGCGGCGCAACAATCATTGGTCGCCGCCGTTGCGGAAACCTACCGCCTCTCCAAGGCTCGTTATACCAAGGGAATTGACAGCTACCTGAGCGTCCTGGATGCGCAGCGTTCCCTCTATGCGGCGCAGCAGGGGCTAATCGCGCTTCGTCTCGGGAAGCTCGCCAACCAGGTGAGGCTTTATGCGGTCTTGGGCGGAGGCAGTGACTGACCGTTGTTCGGCCTATAGGCCATTTTTTCAGGCCGGTTCCTGATGAACTCTTGAACAACATCCCTCTTTACGGCGATAACACATAGAAGGGCAACCCCCTATTCCAGTCGTGCGGCCAGGAACCACATGGCGTCCGCCAAGACCAAAAGGGCCACCAGGAACATGGAAGCAAAGAAGACCTGCGCGGTCTTTACTTGCTTCGAAGTTCCGATTCTGACACCACTCTTGTGCAGGCTCAGGTATTTAGCGGATTCTCTTCCAGCGCCATCCAGATAGATACCCCCGGCAACCAGCGACAGGATGGGCCACCAGGGATGATCCATGAGCATCAGGACTCCAGCGGCCACCAGGGTCCAAAGGACGAGCGCATCCCAACGTGCCGCATTACCCTCTGCGCGTCGAAACAGCGGGTCTGTCCCCTCGTTGCCCTCCTGCAACCCAAGTCTCTGGGCCATAGGGTAGTTGAGTCCGGATATCAACTGCCCCAGCCAGCCGAACGCACCATACAGGATACAGATAATAGCCAACGTAACCCTCATTTATCCCTCCCAGTCTCCATTCACGCCTGCGCGGGAATGACGATTTTTTACAAACTCATCATCGTTATTAGGTCATGGTATATTTGGGGCCGCCGCCGCCTTCCGGTGGGACCCAGGTGATGTTTTCATAAGGATCCTTGATATCACAAGTCTTGCAATGGACACAATTGGAAAAATTGATAATCATTTTCGGTTTGCCGGTGGACTCTTCGACTTCCATTTCATAAACCCCGGCCGGACAAAACCGGACACAGGGATTCCCGTATTCTTCTCTGCAGCGATCATAGCAGATGCTGAGATCCTGGATCTTGAGGTGGGCCGGTTGCTTTTCCTCATGGGTGGCCCCGGCGTAATAGACGTCGCTGACTTTGTCAAAGGTCCGGACCCCGTCATATTTGATATCACCTTTCTGGGCATCGCTGGGGGTTTTCGTTCCAAAATAATC
>JAZDOU010000283.1:0-8427 GCA_043798385.1 Pseudomonadota bacterium | reverse complement strand
GATTACCGACATGGCCAGGGCGGCACCGGTCCCTTCTCCCAGACGCATCTTTAAATCCAGAATAGGCTCCACTTTGAAAATCCGCAAAAAGGTGCTATGGCCGGCTTCTTCGGAGCGGTGGCTGAAAAAGAGATAATCCTTAACCTGGGGGCATAATCTGCAGGCCACCAGGGCCCCGGCCGAAGAAATAAAGCCATCCACGATAACCGGGATACGGGAGGCCGCCGCACCCAGACACAACCCGCAGATACCGGCAATCTCCAACCCTCCCAGGGCAGCCAGGGTACTCAGGGGATCTGTCAAGCGGTCCCGGTTGACTTTCAAGGCCCGTTTTATGACCTCGATTTTTTTGACCAGGCCTGCATCATCTATACCGGTTCCCCGGCCGGTTATGTCTTCCACCGGGCAAGGGAGCAGGACCGCCAAAAGGGCCGACGAAGGGGTGGTGTTGGCAATGCCCATATCGCCGCTTCCGATTAAAGTCACCCCGTCTTGAGCTGCCGATTGGGCCAGTTCGATCCCAACTTCTATGGCCCGGGTGGCTTCCTCAGGGCTCATGGCCGGTCCTTTTGCCAGGTTGTCGGTGCCGGACTTGATTTTGCGGCCAATCAGATCGGGGGCCTCCAACAGGGGATCATCCACCCCGATGTCAATGACCGCCACCTCCGCCCCGACATGTCCGGCCAGGACACAGACCGCCGCCCCGCCGGCCAGCATATTTCGGACCATCTGGGGGGTCACCTCTTTGGGATAGGCCGAGACCCCTTCTTCGGCTACCCCATGATCTCCGGCAAAGGTGAAGATTTTTTTCTTTCCCAGGGCTGGAGTGGTCGTGTTGCGGATCAGGCAATAGTGGGCCGCCAGGTCTTCCAGCCGGCCCAGGCTCTTGGGGGGCTTGGTCAGTTGATCCAGGTGGGTTCTTATGGCCGGTTCCAGCCCAGGGTCAATGGGGACAATGGCTTTTAAGGTCTGTTCTAAAAGGGACATTCTTTCTTCCTCCTGATTTCACTATTTCTTTGGATAAGGCTTTGGACCCGCAATGAAAAAGATAATTGACTTTCTTGGCGGGATCATGCCAAGCGGGCCGGAGAGCATAAAATAAAAAATCCCTAAACCGGGAGGTTCTCCGATTCAGGGATACCGTTTATTATCTACTGTATCCTTTAGCCCTGATCCTGAAAAATGTCAAGCAGGAAGTGGCCGGGCGTTTCCTGACCAGGTCGGGTTATTTCATGTTGACGTTTTATATATAATGGGCACTGTCCCAATTTTCCCTCGATTCCCATTTCCTTTTTCCTTTCTCTTTTCTTATAAAGTCGCCCATGAGGCCAGGACACGGACAGGTAAAGGTAAGTTCAGCTCCATTATTTTTGATGAGCCGGGGGTATAAAGGCAGGCCCCGGCATCCCTTATCCGGGGCCTGCCTGCAACTTATTCCTGTTATTAATTTTGGTTATTTTGTTGTTGCTGATCAGTTTGGTTTAAACCGTCCTGTTGCCCAAAAAGGGATTGAGTTTTTAATGGATCGACCTGAGAATTTTCATCGCCGGTCAGTTCGTGAACTGAAGAATCTGATGAATGGGTTTCCCCTGTCTTCTCATCACCTGACTGTGGTTTTGGGGTTTGGTAGTCTGTTTGTATGACCAGAGGGTTTTCATTGCCAGTTTCTTGGTTCTCATGAACGAACTCAGATTTATCCTCTATATTCTCATTTGTTTTTTCTTGCAGTTTGTCCAATTCAATACTTTTCCTTTTCTCCTGCTCAGCCTTAACCAGCCGATTTATTGAACGTAAATCGGAACGAAAAGTCTCCTCCTGGTTGTCATGGGATTGGTCTGAATTGATCTGGGGATTATTTTCCTTCTGGTCTTTTTTCACCCACTCGTTGTTGGCCTGTTTTACGATTTTAATGGCTTTAAAATTTGTTCTCAAAAGGTGCAAGTCTAAATCAGTAGCCCCTTCAGCGAAAATTTGCACCGCACGACCGTCCCTTAACTGTGTGGCTTCAACACCATCTACCCCTCCCTTATGTAAACCTTCAAGCAGGGGTTTGGCCTGTTTATCAAGGGCCTCAATTTTTTGTTGGGCCTTATCAATCCTGCGCAGGAGCTTCTTATCCTGTGTGGGGATAAGGTCAGGATCGGCTTTAAGATGATCATATTGGTAAAATTTCGGATGGATTTGAATAACAGACCTTAACGCCCCATTAACCTTGCTTTCATATTTTCCAAAGGCCTCCTCCGCCGGTTTAAGGGCCTTCTCTTCCGGATCCATATTGCATTGGGCGCAACCTTTGAAAATCCCTGAATTTGGTTTCTTTGGCGTTTTACCGGATTGATCCTTGCTCAAGCGGTTGCCAAAATATCCGGCATTACACTGGTTATACTGGTTTTGGGTGATGGTAAGTTTCATGTCTTTTCTCCTCCTTTGGTTTGTTTGGTTAATTTTTCCGGCCGGTAATGATTCCGGCCAATAAAAAAACCCACCTAAAAGGTGGGTTCACACTCGCGGATACTAATACTCTTCTACTCCTACGGCAGTTCAGCCACCCCGCCCCGGCAGGGTCTGTAACTTTGCGTCCCCTCCTTACGAAGGGTTTGCCTTTTTCAAAAGATGTGCCCTTAAAACATTTTTTGGATAAGCTGTCAAGTGTTAATTTGTGTCACTGGGGTCAGGTCTATTTTTTTGACATTATTTTTTTCATTCGCATAATTCGGCTTGTTGAGGAAAAGTGCAATCCCAGATGATCGGCGATTTGCTTCTGGGAATATCCGTACCTTTCCACCGCCTCAATTATTCGTTCATCTCGCGCCTCTTTGCTTTGAAGCAGCTTTGGAGTAAAAATATTTTCCAGGATGGGCCTGCTTATGAAGCGTTGCCTTTTTGATATCTCGGGGATATGTTCTTTACCCGTTATATGGTCCTTCATTCCTTTCACAAAGGCATCTTCCCCCAGAATGTTCTGACCTTTCAAATCCTTCCAAATCGATTCTGCTCGTATGCCGGCCCTTACAAACTGCCGATAGATTCCTTCGGCTATTTTTCTTTCGGAGGCCAGTTGACCCAAAATCCAATCAACGGTAAGACAGGGGGGTGCACTTCGCTGTCCGGCCGTCAGGCAATAGGTCCGGCAGAGCCAGTGATAGCGGACGCAGACCCGGTAAAGGATTTCGAGAAAGGCCTTCCGATCCAAGTCAGCCCCAAAAATCTCTTTCCGGTCATTTCCCCGACTGGTGATATGATAAACCGCACCGGGAAACACTAGACCTAAAGGACGAGCCATCTATAAACCATATCTGCTTAAAATAGTAATGTCAAAAAAATAGACCTGACCCTATAAAGGGTGAACTGGCCTTGCAATGACCGGACGGGGTGTGATATGGTTGACCGTACCGAATAGAAAGGGAAAGGATTATGACCCCGTGGAGTTGATAACCGGCCTGATCGATCTTTTTTTACACCTGGATAAGCACCTGAATGTCATTATTCGCGATTACGGCCTTTGGACGTATTTAATTCTGTTTATTATTATCTTTTGTGAAACCGGGTTGGTGGTAACCCCTATCCTTCCGGGAGACTCCCTCCTGTTTGCCGCCGGGGCCTTCGCCGCGGGAGGGGTCCTGAATCCGCTCTGGTTATTCGTTCTGCTGGCCATAGCCGCTGTGGCCGGGGATACGGTCAATTACTGGATCGGAAACTGGGTGGGACCGAAGATATTTCAGCAGGACAAGGTGCCTTTCCTTAAAAAAGAATACCTGACCAGGACCCATGAGTTTTATGAAAGACATGGGGGCAAGACCATCATCATCGCCCGGTTCATCCCTATTATTCGAACCTTTGCCCCTTTCGTGGCCGGTATTGGACAGATGACTTATTTTCGTTTCATCTCATATAATGTCATCGGCGGGGTAGCCTGGATTGCCGTCTTCGTTTATGGGGGCTATTTCTTTGGGAACCTGCCTGTGGTCAAAAGAAACTTCACCCTGGTTATCCTGGTCATCATCTTGATTTCCGTCATGCCGGGGGTCATAGAGTTTTTTCGTCAACGGGGACAGTCTGCCGTAAATAATCGAAGTAAAGCGGTGTAAATTTCTTCTTCACCGGGGAGAAATAAGGAATTCAAAATGGGCGAAAAAATACCGGTTTCTTCCGGGATCCCTCAACTGGACCATTTATTGGAAGGACTTTTTATCGGAGACAATGTGGTCTGGCATGATGATGCCGGCAGCCTGGCTTCGGTGTTTTGTTTGAACTTTCTTCACATCTCTCAAAGCCAAAACAAGCCGCTCATCTATGTTTCCTTTGACCGCTCGCCTCGCAATCTAATAGAAAAATTGGGACCCCTGTCTGAAAATCCTCTCCTGACCATCCTGGATTGTTTTACCTTCGGTAAAGGGGCCGGATCTTCCGTTTTCCTGAAATTTTATGAAGAGGGCGGGTCTGAAAAACCCTGTCCGGTTGTCAGGGTCGATGATCCCCGGCAAATGGACCGGGTCGTAGAGCGTTTATACGAGCTCCATGCCCCGATGAAAGGGGATGTCCGCCTGGTCTTTGAAAGCCTGACCGGTATGGCCGAGCTTTGGGGGGGAGAGGAGCAGGTCCTCCAATTTTATTCCCATTCCTGCCCCCGTCTTTATGAATTGAATACCGTGGCCTACTGGGTCATGGAAAAAAAGGCCCATACCCCCCGTTTCCGGGCCCAGATCAATCAGATTGCCCAGGTGGCCATTGATTTATCCATCAAGAGGGGCACCACCTCTCTGACTATTCTTAAGGCCGAAAAGCGTGACCTGGATCATTTTCACAAGCCCCACCATTATTGGGTAAAAGACCAGATCCTGTCGTTTGACACCGAAAAACGAATCGGCCGGGGGATCGATCTGGGCCAACGGGTCAAGGAACTGCGAACCAAGAAAGGCCTGTCGCAAACAGAACTGGCCCAGTTGGTCGGGGTAACCCCCAGTACCATTTCCCAGATCGAGAGCAATCTGATTTACCCCTCCTTGCCGGGCCTGTTAAAGATGGCCGAGATCCTTTCGATTGAGGTCAGCTCTTTCTTTCAAGGAAAAACGGACCCCAAAAAGCGGGTTGTCTTTTCACCCCAGGAGGCGGCAGCGGTAAAATTTCCCGATCTTCCCGAGGGAAGTATTCAAGGGAAATACCTGACACCGATCGACCTGGAGACCAAAGCCGAGCCTTACGTGATTGAAATCCCTCCTTTTCAGACTCTTTCGACTCATTTTTTTATCCACAAGGGAGAAGAAATGGGCTATCTGCTTTCAGGGGAACTGCAGGTTAAATTAAAAAAAGGCCTTTATTCCCTGCATCCGGGAGAGGTCATTTATCTGGTTTCGGAAATGCCGATGGAGTGGAAAAATCCAGGCCCTGAAGTGGCCCGGTTGTTCTGGGTAAAGATAAAATAAACCTCTTCGCCCTGGCCGCCTCGGATCTGCAGCCTCCGAAACTTTTGCAACACCGAGATAAACCGGGATGACAAAATATAGTAAACGACATAAATATGTGCGCATAGTGTCATTCCGGATTCCGTCCCATAGGGGATTCCACCCCGGAGGGCGAAAACCGGAATCCAGAGTTAAAAGCTTTCTGGATGCCGGATCAGGTCCGGCATGACGTCATAGAGTTTGTGTTTTATGGATTAAAATTTATGTCGTTCACTATAGTTAAGTAGTTTCCATCCGGAAACTACCGGATGTAAAGTTATTGGTTTTCCATTCAAACAACGCTACGAAATCAACGCCCTTTGAATACCCCTTTGGTGAAAATGGTGTGCATAATTTCGGAAAGTTGTTCCGGGGTGATTTTCCCTTCAGGGTTATACCAGCGGTAGGCCCAACTGACCATACCGAAAAAGGCGAAGGCACAGACCTTGGTATCGAGATCGACGAGTTCCCCCTCTCGCTTTAAATCATTAAGCAAATCAACCAGCTTTTTGACATAGTTGCTCTGCTTCTTCGACAGAGCTCGTCGGTGCTGCGGGGAGAGGGATTTCTGGTTTTCAACCAGGAGCTTCATCTTGTTATAATCAACGGCCGAGGCGGCATGCATCCGCAGGTAAGAAGAAAGTTTTTTCTTGCGGCTGAGATTGCTTTTTTGGATCTGCTGAATTTGTTCGAGACCTTTGTTCATGGCCTCGTCCAGGATCTGGTAGAGCAAATCTTCTTTGCTGTCAAAATAGTAATAGAGGGCCGCATTACTGATTTTTGCCGCGCTGGAGATGTTACGGGTGGTGATGTTTTCAAACCCTTTCTCCGTAAAAAGCCTGGTGGCGGCTTCGCGAATAACCGTTCTCTTTTTATCCTTTTGGGAGGAAACCATGGCTCGACCTCTCACTGTTCCTGCTTTTAGGAAAGGTACTATACTAAAAATGGTCTTCCAAGTCAAAAAGTTCCCGAGAGAGCCTTGAAAAGGATGACCGGAAGGGAAAAAAAGCTTGACAAAAAAAGGAATTTGAATAAATTTGACCCCACGCCTTGAGCATGCGCCCAGTCAGGATTGTCGGTTAAGGCAAGTTCAATAATTTCCCCTGGTTGAATAACATGAGGGTGCTGAGCTTAATTAATAAGGCTTGACAGATCATCCCAAATATATCACTATTTTTAATTTCAGGAGGCTTTTATGGATCCCTTGCGGAAATTGACCATTCTTTCCTGGAACAGGCCACGGTATTACCCTATCTGACTTACCGTTTGGTTCAGGATGGTGTTCAAGTCATACGCTTGGAACACCCGGTGTACGGCGATCCGAATCGCCTGGTGGGGGATAATGTCATAAATGAAGAACGTATGTTCAGTTATTTCATGGCGATCAATGCCGGCAAAAAGGCCCTGACCTTAAATCTGGCTGAACCGGCCGGGCAGCAGATCTTAAAGGAGCTGGTGCTGAAATTAAAGGTGGATGTTTTTGCCACCAATCAACTCCCCAGAAATTACCCCAAACTGGGGATTGATTACGAAACCCTCCGGGCCGTCAAACCCGACCTGATCTGGTTGGGAATCACCGGTTTCGGACCGGATAGCAACGAGGCCGCTTATGACCCTATTCTGCAAGCCCGTGGTGGGCTGATGGAATTGACCGGGGAGCCGGGGGGCGAGCCCCAGGTCTTGGGCATCCCTTTGCCGGACATGGGGGCCAGTGAACATGCCTATGGATTAATCATGAAAGCCCTTTTCCGAAGGGCCGTCAGCGGCGAAGGGTCGCGGATCGACCTTTCCATGTTTGAAAGTACGGTTTCCTGGCTGACAGTCCCCGTTACCTTAAATCAATCTTTTGGTAAGGAAATCACCCGACGGGGCAATACCCATGAATTCTTCGCCCCTGTTTCCGTCTTCCCGACTGCCGACGGGTATGTCTATATTGCCATGGGCAACGACAAGCAGTGGGCCAATCTGACCCGGTTGCCCGAATTTACCTCTTTGGCTCAAGAGGCTTACCAAAAAAATGCCGGCCGGATTGCCGCTGTGAAGGCCTTAAATAAAGAATTGGCCGGGATTTTGCAAAAATTTAAAACTACGGAAGCTGTAACCCTTTTTAATAAAATCGGGATACCGATATCTGAAATAAACGCGATACCCCAGGTGGCCAAAGACCCCTTGGTGGCCAAAAACCTTCTGAAAGCTAAGGATCCCAAATCGGGCCTGGAAATTACCCTGGCCCCTCCACCCAACATGACCCAGTATTTGCAGACTGTCGGACAGCAGCTTTCCTTTCCGCCTCGTTTCGGCGAACATAACAACGAAATTTATGGGCAGAACCTTGGTTATGGGGCGGCCGACTTAAAGGCTTTTAAAGAAAAAGGAATTATTTAGCCCCTCAATCTTGGGATGGAGACGGGTTTAAGAAAGCCATTATGCCTATAGGAGACCAGTTAGCCCAATTCATCTTTTCCGGCCTGACCACCGGGAGTATCTATGCCTTGATCGGCAAGGCCATGCGGGCTACTTCCTTTAATCCCCGAGCCGCTGCCCTGATGGGCGTCAATGTCAATCGCATGATCCTGCTTTCTTTTGCTTTAAGCGGGGCCTTAGGGGCCGTTGCCGGGATCACCCTCTTCCCCTGGCTTATGCCCAATCCCTATTATTTAAATGTCGTCAATATCATCGGCCTGAACACCCTGATTGTCGTCGGCCTCAACCTGCTGATCGGTTATGCCGGACAGATCTCATTGGGCCATGCCGCTTTTTATGGCCTGGGCGCCTATCTCTCCGGCATCCTGACGGTCAGCTATGGGGTTTCCCCCTGGTTAGCCATGCTCCTGGCCTTGATAGCCACCGGGTTTATTGCCTTACTCATTGGAATTCCCACCCTTAAACTTCACGGCCATTACTTAGTTATGGCTACGCTCGGTTTCAACATCATCATCAATATTATCACTATTCAATGGGACCAAATGACCGGGGGACCTTCGGG
>JAZDOU010000275.1:0-2973 GCA_043798385.1 Pseudomonadota bacterium | reverse complement strand
TGGTGATCCGGGCGGCGGTTTTTTCAATATCCCCGGACGAACCGGCCGGCCAGATCGTCACCCTCCGGGATGTCACCCGGGAAAAACGGATGGCCCGGACCAACGAAGCGTTGCTGCGGATCAGCCTGGCCCTGCCTCTTTATCCGGATCTGGAAGACCTCCTGGATTACGTCAACGAGGAGGTAAAAACCCTTCTCCATACCGAGGGGGCGGTCACTATCCTGCTGGATGAAGAAAGGCAAGAATTATATTTCCCCGGCGCCGCTTTTTATGAAGCCCTGAGAGATAAAAAGATTAAAGAGATTCGTTTCCCCTTAGACGGGCTGATGGCCGGAAAGGTCATCCGGACAGGGGAGCCTCTGATCGTGCCGGACACCTCCGAGGACCATAACCTCCATGAGGAACGAGATAAAAAACTGGGCTATCAAACCAGAAACCTGGCCCTGGTTCCCTTGAAATCCGTGGACCGCATCATTGGGGCCCTTTGCGCCATCAACAAGAAGGAGGATTCTTTTATCCAGGACGACCTGGAACTTTTGAATATGATTGCCGGTACCGTGGCCCTCTCCATCGAAAATGCCCGGGTATCCCAGGAACTCCAAAAGGCTTACCGGGAAGTCACCAGCCTCAACCGGGCTAAGGACAAGGCCATCAACCATTTATCCCATGAACTGATATCTCCGGTGGCCATCCTATCCAGTTCCCTTCGTTTCCTATCGCAAAAAAACACTTCTCTGCGGGAGGAGGCCTGGAGGCCGGCCGTGGAACGAATTAAACGAAACCTGGACCGTATCCTGGAGATCCAGTATCAGCTGGAAGACATTATGAGTGAACGCCCCTTGAAGACGGCTGGTCTGCTTTCCCTCTTGCTGGATCAATGCGCTGAAGAACTGGCGGCGGTGGCCGTGGAATATGACGGGGAGGAAAGACTGTACGACCGAATCAAAAAACATATTGACCGCCTCTACGGCCCCCGGGAGGCCGTCGCCGAGGAAATCGGTCTCGATCGGTGGGTATTGGAACGGCTCCGGCAATTGGAACCGGATTTCTCCCATCGTCAGGTGAAAATCAGCACCCGACTGGAGCCCGATACCCCCATCCTGTTCCCAGCGGAGATTCTCCAAAAAGTTTTTGACGGCCTGCTCCGTAATGCCATCGAGAATACGCCCGATGAGGGGACGATTGAAATTTCCGTCCAGCGCCAGGGAGACGGTGCGCTCCTGCGGATTCACGATTACGGACAAGGGATTACCGAAGAAAACCAGAAGCGGCTTTTTGAGGGTTTTTTCCCCACCCAGGAGGTGATGGACTATTCCTCCAAACGCCCTTATGCCTTTAATGCTGGAGGAAAAGGGGCGGACCTGCTCCGGATCAAGATCCTCTCGGAAAGATACGGGTTTCAAATCACCCAGGCTTCACGGCGTTGCCGCTTCATCCCCAGGGAAAGCGATCTGTGTCCCGGCCGGATCATCTGCTGCCCCTTCTGCCAAAGCGCCGGAGACTGCCTCCATTCCGGAGAAACCATTTTCTCGGTCTACTTTCCCGCCCCGCCGAAAAAATGAACTACCCCTCCGCAAGCGGACGGGGTATCAAAAACCTTCGAACAACTCCGGTTTTTTAAAGGTCCTGGTAACCGTCAAAGGAAAGTATAAAGCTGTTTTTGGAGGCCCGCCTCCCCGGTGGCCGGGTGATGGTCCGGTTTTTGGCCGACCCGAGGCAACAAATCAGGAGAAATTGTCAATCCCTCCTTCCATTCCGGAAAAATAATTTTCTCTCCGATCCGGATCTTGGTAATATCTTTAATACCGGGATTGGACTTCCGGACAAGATCCCACAGGGCTGGATTGGAAAATCCGTAAACCTTCAGCACCATCCGGAAAAAATTATCCCCTTCCTTGACTACCCGTACGGCCCTGGCCGGCGGCGGCTTCAAACCGGAAAAGATCGGAGACGGTGCCGGGGCCTCCCCTGGGGTTGCCCTCCCGGTGGTCGGCAGCTTGGAGGGCCTCCCGGATTCCCGGTCCTGGGTCGGGTTAATCGCGGTGACCGGAGGGGCGGACTGCTCATCGATAACCTTAGCGGTTACCATTGGCCCGGTTGGTTCCTGGTTTTTCACCGGTAGCCGGGAGGTGTTTTCCCGGGTAAAAAGAAAATTCGGGAACCGGTCCCAGGCCAGGAACCCCAGGAAGATCAATAGGACTCCCACGGCCGTTATTATCCAGGGAAAATAATGTCTGCTCTTAATCCTCTGCGGGCCATGAATAACCGTCTTAACGATTCCCCCGGAAATGGGTTTTTGGGAATACTCACAGCCGCTTATCAGGACAGTGGTGGTGAGGATATTGATTTTCCCGGGAACTCCCTCGGCCTGATGGATGATCTTCTCCAAGGCTCCCTTGGTGAATATCGAGTTGACCTGGCCGCCGGCCTTTCCTATCCGGAAGGCGATATAATCCCGGCTTTCCGCCGGAGTTAACGGAGGAAGGGTGATCCTCACCCCGATCCGCTGTTTGAGCTGCCTTAATTCGTGATGACCCAGAGTCTCCCAGAACTCCGGCTGCCCGATAAAGACGATCTGGATCGGCTTTTCGGAAGCGATCTCCAAGTTGGACACCATCCGCAGGCTTTCCAGGGTCTCCTCCGACATATTCTGGGCCTCATCGATCAGCAAACCCATGTTGGTCCCTGCCTTGTAGGCTTGACTCAGGCCCTGAAGCAGTTGATTCAAAAGGCCGGGGTGTCCTTCGGGTTCATCCGGCAGGCCCAGTTCCCGGCAGAGAAATTTAAGGAGCGTCTCAAAGGATATATTGGGGTTAAGCAGCGGGATAATCCGCAGGTTGTCCTGAATCGCCCGCTCCAATCGCGCCGATTCGGTGAACTGCTCGTACAACCTAGCTGTCAGCTTCTTTATTTTATCATCAAATGGCTCATCGTCATCTTTGACCGCTTCCGCGCCCACATAGCGCCCGGGCG
>JAZDOU010000262.1:0-8336 GCA_043798385.1 Pseudomonadota bacterium | reverse complement strand
CCTTTAATATCCCGGTAGAGATCGAGGCCGAGGTGGAGATTAAAGTGTAGCGATGATGGCTTGAGGGGATAGAACCAGGCAAATTTTGCCGGTCATGGGGGCGGAGGCGATGATGTTGATTAAAAAAGACGGGATTCGAATTTCCTATACTGTTCAGGGTCAGGGAGAGCCCTTGCTCCTGATACGGGGGTATGCTACCGCGGGGTCCATGTGGTATACCCAGGTCCCCCAGTTGAGTGAAACCTTTCAGGTAATCACCTTTGATCACCGGGACACCGGCAACAGTGACCGGGTGGAGACCCCTTACTGCATAGCGGATATGGCCGGGGATGTCATCGCCCTGATTGAGCATCTGGCCTGGGGTCCGGTCCATTCGTTGGGTATTTCCATGGGCGGCATGATTGCCCAGCAAGTGACGCTTAGCCGATCCGACCTTGTCAAAACCCTGATATTGGGGTGTACTACCTGCAATTCAGGCCAGGGGATGTCCAGCGACCCGGAGGTCCTGGAGCTGTTTGCCACCCGGCCGGAACTCTCCGATGAAGAAAATGTGCGCCGGTCTCTGCCGGTTTTCTTCGCCTCTGAAACGTTGACCAGGTGCCCTGATTTTATAGATGATTATGTCCAACAAAGCCTGGCCCAACGTTCTCCCTTAGCCACCTTTGTCCGTCATAAACAGGCCATCCAGGGATTTGATCTCTGCAATCAGCTCCAGCACATTACCGGTCCTACCCTCATTCAGCACGGCGGGGCCGATAGACTGCTTCCGGTCTTCAATGCCCAACAGCTCCGGGAACTGATTCCCCGTTCCGAATTAAGAATCTATGAGGGGTTGGGACATCTGTTTTTTATGGAGGATCCCGAATCCTATAACAGAGACGTGATTGAATTTATCTGGAATGCGAAGAGGCGGCTTTCAAACTAAGCCCTCATGCCCTTGCAGGGTGCCCAAAAAGACGAAAAGAGACAGTCAAAGACTTAAATGGGCACGGGTCAGGCAAAACCTGACACACGGATCAGGCAGAGCCTGATTCACGGGATTTACACGGTTAAACCATTTTATTATCGCTCAATCCGGCCTTAACAGGATTGAGCGATAATCCCTGGCTCGAACAGTGAAGTCCTTGAAATCTGTTCCAAAAAATCTTATTTTCGACCTAACTTTTTTTATTGGATGGTAATGATGGCGATCTCCGGGGTACTGCCGATCCTCATAGGCGGTCCCCAGGTTCCGACTCCACTGGTGGTGTAAATAAAATAATCTCCTGTTTGATGAAGGCCGTAGTCATACCCTTTATAGATAAGGTGGGTGAAGATTTTCATGGGCCACATTTGTCCGTTATGGGTGTGTCCTGAAAGTTGCAGAGAGATATTAAACCGTCGGGCTGATTCCCGATTGGAAGGTTCGTGATAAAGGAGGATACCGGGTTTGGATTTATCAATCTTCTGAAGAATGGGTTCCAGGTTTTTTCTCGTTCCCCGAGGGGGATAATCAATCCCGATCAACTGAACCCCGCCGAGATCAACCATTTCATCCCGCAATAATCTAATTTTAGTCTTTTCAATGGCAGCCACGGTCTTGGCTATCCCCAGGTAGGTTTCATGATTGCCGGTGATATAAAAGATCGGTGCCTTGATTTTGTTAAGCGGGTCAACACAATCGGCCAGATTATCGCCGCTGCCATCAAATAAATCACCGGTAATAAAAACCAGATCTACTCCCTGGGCATTGATCCGGTCGGCAACCTTCCTGGTCAGGTCTTTCCTGTTGAGTATCCCCAGATGTAGATCCGATAGATGGGCGATTTTTTTGCCCTGCCATTCCCGGGGTCGATTTTTAACAGGCACCGAAAGGAATTTTATTTTGATTTGGGTGGCATTATAAAGACCGTAGATGGTGGTCAGGGCAGTCAGGCCCAGCAGAATGAACCCCAGGGATTTGAGATTGATCCCGATGGCGAGCCATTTAAGTATGGTAAACAGTAAAAGCCCGACTCCAAGGATGATCAATAGATTGATCAGGATACCGAGCCAGAGGGCAGAGCCATAATAGAACCAACGGAGGACATGATGCCCGCTGAAGCGGACCCAAAAAAAGGCCAGGATGAAACTTAGTGAAAGGACGAATAAAAAGGCGCCTAATCTGAATCGGGCGATATTGCTCTTAAGGTTGAAAAATGTGACCACCAGCCAGAAAAGGAGGAGGTGAAGGCCAAAATAGAGGGACAGGGCCAGGGATATGAAGAGGTAAATTTGCTGTGGCATCAATTTAAGAGGGGCCTTTCCCGGCTTAGCCAGACGGTCGGGGAAGGCCCCTGTCCAACGGGATTAAAGGACACTTATCTTTTTGCCGATTTGGCGGCCATACTCCTGGGCCATCTGGGTTCCACCCCCCAAAACTGAGGACTTCAGGCGTAAGGGATCCCCGACCAGGTTCATTTTAAAAATGTTTTTCATGGTCCCATAGATCCGATCCAGGGCTTCCCCGCTCCACCCGAAGGCCCCGAAGGAACCGCCTGCTTTCCCTTCCAGGTTGGCCTTTTCAGCCAGAAAGAGGAAGGTCTTCATGAGCTGCAGCATGTCCCCATGATAGGTCGGAGAGCCGAAAACATACCCCTCATAGCCTTGCAGATCGGTTTCTTTTTTGATTTGCGATATATCGACAACTTCAGCTTCCAAACCTTGAAAGCGAACCCCTTCGGCGATCCGTTCGGCAATATTTTTTGTTTCCCCGGCTCTCGAAGTATAAGCAATCAGGACTCTTGCCATAATCTTTCCTCTTGTTTAACACCCCTCCTGGACCGTTGAACCCGGTCCGGCTAAGGGCCTGAAATTTTTCTTACCGGCTCCGCAGATAGGACAGCGCCAATCTTCGGGCAGTTCGGCAAAACAGGTCCCCTTCGGGATCTTGCCTCTTTTGTCGCCTTTATCCGGGTCAAAAATACAGCCGCAATTTACCGATTGGCATTGAAACATTTCTTCGGCCTTGGCCATGATGATCCCTCCTCCCTTTCAATCCACTTTGGAGAAGGCCTTGGCCTTGGAGCCACAGACCGGGCAGGTTTCCGGAGGCTCATTCTCGCAGGTATACCCGCACACCGAACAGACATAATACTCGACGGACTCCTTGCTTTCCATATTATCCAGGGCCTTTTGATACAAATTAGCATGGACTTCTTCCACGGCATTGGCATAGGTAAAACTTTTATCGGCCGCTTTTTGGCCTTCTTCCTTAGCGGCCTTGATCATTCCCGGGTACATGCTTTTAAATTCATGGGTCTCGCCGGAGATGGCTTCCTTCAAGTTGTCGGCTGTTTTTTTGATTCCTCCCATGGCCCGCAAATGGGCATGGGCATGGACTGTTTCGGCTTCAGCCGCTGCCCGGAATAGTTTGGCGATTTGGGGGTACCCTTCCTGATCGGCCTGTTTGGCAAAGGCCAGATATTTGCGGTTGGCTTGCGATTCGCCGGCAAAGGCTTCCTGTAAATTTTGTTCGGTCTTACTCATGATGTTCCTCCTTTATTTTTAATTAAAAATATTCTGCATGGGTTAAGTAAACTCATTAAAAATTTTATGTTTTATTGATCCGACCGCTACAAGGTAAAGCAAACAATTTCCCTCGTCAAGCCCCAATAGATCGGCGGCTTCCTGATCATAGAAGGCCCCGATCCCGCAGCAGCCCAATCCCAGGGCAGACGAGATGAGATATAAACGTTCGCCCATTCGGCCCGCGGTCATCATGGCGTATCGATACCCTCGGGGGCCCCATTCAAGGTCGAAAAAATCCAGATTGGCCAGAAAAAGAAAGTGAAGAGCGGCATTGGCCAGCCACATTTGGTCAAGGCAGATCCGGGCCATGTGTTTTATAAATTGTCCTTGTTTAACCATCCCTACTTGAAGGCTTGTTTTGTTTAATAGATAAAAGCCCGGGAGGACGCCTTCCACCGTTCCCGTTAAGAGACCCAGTGAAAGAAAAGAATTCGAATTTTCCGGAACTTCGACTAAGCCGGGTATGTCCAGGGAAAGCCCCTCCAGCAAAGCGCCAAAGGTTTGGGAGGACAGGGGCGCGGGAACAAAATTTCGTTTCGACCGTCGGCCATGAACGGCCTGAGCATAAGTCAGCTTTTCCGGCCAGACCTCGGGAGGAATAACCGGGGCCCAGGTAATCGCTTCGGAATCACTTGTTAAGGACCCGGGGCCGGGAGGTCTTTTTTCAGAGGGGGTTTCCCAGCCGGCCTGATAGAATTCCTGGATCAGCGAAGAGGATAATTCCTGTTGAGCCACCCGGCTGGCGCCTTTAAAAGAGTCGGCCAATTCCGGAATAGCCAGGGGCTTCCCTCCGGGTCCGGGAGAGGTTTCCGGAATGGAGATCAGGGCCAGTGTGCCTTCCAGGGTTTTGTCCACTCCTAAAAAGCGGTCCATGTCAGGGTCACCAAAATCATAGGTCAGAGAGATGGGAAGCTTTTGGGCCCTCAAGGCCAAAAGTAAATTTTCAATGACATGACCGGTGTCTAATAAATGGTAGCGGAAGGCCCGATCGCGGTATTTCCAGGCACTGCGGAAAAAAATGGCCGAGAACAAAAAAGTAAGACCTGGGCAGAACCCCTCCGGCCATAGGGCGGTTTTTTGGATGAACGAAGTGAAGTTTCCCTCTCGAAGGGGAGAAAGGCCCGCCTGGCCGATAGAATAATGATAGAGCCCTTCCTTTAAATCGGGTAGGCCCGGGGTGGCCAGATAGAGTTCGGTCGGGTAGAGTGCCCCGGCGGAGGCTACACTGCGGTAATAAAAAGGGCTGTCCGCGGATCCCGCCTTGGCTGTCAGGCTGTAGGTGAGTTGTAAAATTTGAGACAGCCCTCCCTGGGAAGGAATGAACGGGGTCTTTGACGATCCGGGTGCTCTCAAAATCTGCGATAAAAGAATCTCAGAAAAGGGATCATTTCCCGGAAGCGGCAGGACTGGCAAGTCAGGATAGGCCTTGAAAACGGTTGGCTGATTGGCCCAATCCAGCGCATGACCGGCCATTTGGTTTCGCCTATAACTGGTTTGGCGATGGTATTGTGAGGCGCTAATCGGCATAATCTAACATGATAACAGGATTTGGATGTCAGAATGTAACTTCCCGGCTTCCCCATTGAAACGCCTGGTTTCTAAATCACAAACCGGGGTATCAAGGTATGGGATCGAAGCAATGAGGCAGATTTTGCCAGTGAAAGTTGAGATCTCTATAGAAGAAAGATTATTATCTTCCCCGATAAAATTCGAGACTTGATCTCCTGATTTTAAGGCAGGGCCAAGCAAGTGGAAGGGGTTTCCTTTCATGGTAATAATGCCCTGCCGATTTTATCTATTTAATAATAATAATAACCATTACTATAATTATATACAAGGGTCTTGTCAAGATGAAAAAACTCCCCAGTAAACATACTCGAGAAGATCCCGGTTTGTTCCTGAAAAAGACGTGCCGGTTTTGTTAAACGGGTCAAGGGGTCGGACGATCCGGTTGGAGGCCGGTACGGGTCGGCAATGATGGCGCTGGATGGCGTCCACATTTCAGGTTCCAGTAGGCCCAGGAGCGTGCATCGAAGATACCAGGCGGAGCCTTCTCCAAGACCTCGCAAAACTCGTTTTTTCCCACGATACCTTGAAGTGCCAGCAAGTCCTCAATTGTGCCATAAGTCATAACATGGGCAAGAAAATGCACCGGATCGGCAAGCTCTTCCTCTGGTTTTTTGAACCAGACAACGCGGCGGGCCACATTCAACATTTCCGGCGTCACCGGTAAGGGTTTCATGGTGTGTGTCCATTCTCATCCGCCCGTTTGGCGTAGGGCCTTAACACGGGAAGGCTGGCTGGATCGACTGACTCAACGGCAGCACTCAGGCGCTTTCGCACGTCAACCGGCAATGTCGGAACATCATCAAAAAAGGACAGCGCTTTCAACGTAATCATGGGGTTAAAGCTGGGCCCATAAACGACACGGCCGGCTGCTAAAGCGGTCGGCAAGTCGATGCCGTTCTGCAATAGAGCGTCGATATCGAGATAATCTTTGGCCTCAGCCCGTTTTTGCACAACGGCAACTTTCGTTCCCGCAATGTCCAGCAAGGCCGCCACATAGAACGTACGCCCATGGGCCTGGTCGCGCGGCAGAGCTTGCCCAAGACCGAGACCTCCGGAAAATGAGACCAAAACAGGGCCGTCTCTGTCAACACGGCAAGTCAGGGTATTAGGGGCAACCCGTACCCGCTCCGCTCTCTTGAGATACGGAATCGAAACGGCCAGTTCGTCCGGATCAAAGGACTGATTAGAAAAAAAATCGAAATCGATGGAAGCCCTATGCCCCAGACGCAACGCAAGCGCCGTTCCGCCGTAAAGGGTGAAAGACCCGGGAGTCGCGTCAAGCTCCTGCCAGAGACGAAGCTGTGGCAGCGGCAAAATGGCCAGATTAGGATTAAAAATCATTAAGTTCCCCTCGATTAGTCTACTGTAATTTAACACATTTTGTCTAACCAATCAATACATCCTTTTCCCTGTTTCTTATACCTCATTTCTTTTCTTTGGATCAGGGCATGGGCAAGGTTTGACTCCTATGAGTATATGCCTCCGATATTAACTGGTAAGCTGGTTTTCCACATTTTCGGGGTCATAGCGGATTTTGAAAAGGATATTTCCCTGAAAAGGGAGATTGCTGGCCTTAACAACACCCGGTATACAGGCAAGACATTGGGGTGACCAGACGTTCCGGAAGGGATTTTAGAGAAGGCAAAATCTCTCCGAGATATAGGGTCAGTATTTTGAAAAATTGGGAGGGAAGTTGGGGTTGCCCAAGGGACTGGGAGGAAGAGAATTATAAAATGATTTTGATTGATAATCGATTTTGACTTCACCTACAAATCCACAGAATTAACATGTGCTCGAATTATCGATTTCCATTCGAACTCTTTGGGTCGCCCTACGGTTAGATGAAGCGGTAGATGATCGGGAGATAAGTCAACCGTTCCTGAGAGAAAGAGGCCCGGATAATATTGCGGGCCAGGTTTTCCATGGCCTCTTTTTTTCTTGGATTAATTCTTGGACCGCAATAAACCTGAAAACCGAAATGTCTCCAGGATTTCATCAGATTTATATGATCGGGAGTGATTTTGCCTTTCGCGAGAAGCATGGTAAAGACCTTGGTCCTGAAGATTTTTCTAGATATTTAAGCATAATAGCCGGGGCGACTTTAAATAGACCCTGCTCAGAGAAACATCCATCGGTAACCAGAACATGACCGTGGGGGTTAAATCCCAGAAAGTCTCCAAAGGTTTGGATGGCGATGGCGGCTCCAGGGATGTCATTTTGTCTCCTTATTTTTTAAGCAGAATTGCCCGACTCATACTCACTCTCGGGTCGACTCCCGTTTTAAAGCCATCTTTCTGACTGAATACTGAACAAAATCCCATTAATTTTAAAGAACATCCAGCCTATCCTGGATTCCCATGTTAATTAATTGACTTAACACCATGCGTCAACCGAACAAGAGCCGTAAAGGCTTCATCCTGCCGATGGGTAGGGTTGAAGACCGACTATATTAATTGTGACGGTATCTCCTGTTAGATTAATTTATACCCGTGGAAATCCAGGTTATTTGAAAATTTGAACTGAATCGCTTTTTCTGGACAGACATCTACACAGGTTCCGCACAAAATACACTCACTGTTTTCCATTGATTTTTTGTATACCATGCTCTGGACATCCAGGCTCATCGAACAGTTGTCATTGCATTTCATACAGTCAGTACATCGTTTCCCATCTACTACAAGATGCAGTGATGGCCATTTGAAAATATTTCGGATTTTTCTTCCGATTATCATAAATGGTGCCATCCAACAAACATAGTGGCAGAAAGCTTTTCTGCCTGCTGTGAACGAAAGAACAATTATGATCGCCAGGACTATGTAGTAGAATGGAAAGAAGGCCACATCATGAAGGGATATTCCATATTTTGTGCTTAAGAAAGGATCTATTGAATGATACCCACCCTTGACTATCGATAAAATGATTATTGTACCAATCCAGGGAACCCATATGGAATACTTAATCCAGTTGAGTTTTCCTCCTATGGCCTTCTTATCGTTAACCATATAACAGACCTCTGTAAGGCCCGCTACAGGACATACCCACGCACAGAAGGCTCTCCCAAAAAAAAGCCCTGAAAGGAAGAGCATTGCGAAAATGATAAAACTTCCGGAAATGATGCCAAGTCGAACGCCCTTGAATATCATTGCTGGAGAAAAATAGAACATAGTTATAGGGAAAAGTAAGAAAGATATTAAAATAAAGGCTTTTCTGATTTTTTG
>JAZDOU010000199.1:0-3878 GCA_043798385.1 Pseudomonadota bacterium | reverse complement strand
CATCCGGAAACGGTCTTTTTTCGCCCTGGCGGTGTCAATCTGCAGGCTTGCTTGTGCGGCGTACTCCAGTACGCCTCCGCGCAATCCTTTGATTTCCTTGCCAGGACAAAAAAATCCTCGTTTCCGAATTGGAAACCAATAGTTTCACATCCGGTGTTTCCGGATGAGAACATACAGCTGCTGGCTATCCTCTTTGGACAGAAACCCTTTTAAAAGAGTTTCTGTCGAGAGCTTAATGCTGATATCGAGGTGTTTCCATCCGGAAATTCGAATTTCCGGATGGAAACTAATTAACTTAATGTGAAAGGGGGCAAGATCTGCTTTCTCCTTGACATATCCCTCTGTTATGATAAGGGAACGTGAGAGACTTTTACTGGAGGCGGTATGGATTACAAAAAGACGTTGAATCTGCCCAGAACCGATTTTCCCATGAAGGCCAATTTGGTCCAAAAAGAGCCTGATCGGCTGAAACATTGGGATGGGATGCGGCTATATCAAACAATACGAGAGTCTTCCAAGGGACGGGAAAAATTTATCCTTCATGATGGCCCGCCCTATGCCAACGGGGATATCCACTTAGGCACGGCCTTCAATAAGATTTTAAAAGATATCATCATCAAGTCAAGACAGATGTCGGGATATGATGCCCCTTATGTTCCCGGCTGGGATTGCCACGGCCTGCCCATAGAGCATCAGGTGGATAAAGAATTGGGGCCAAAAAGAAAAACACTCACCCAGACTCAAATCCGCCAACGCTGCCGGGGCTATGCCGAGAAATATATAAACATCCAGCGGGAGGAATTTAAACGTCTGGGGGTCTTTGGTGAATGGGATGATCCTTATCTGACCATGAATTTTGCCTATGAGGCGGTTATTGTCCGTGAGTTTGGGCGGTTTGCCCTCCAGGGAAGTGTCTATAAGAGTAAAAAACCCATCTACTGGTGCACCTCCTGCAAAACAGCTTTAGCGGAAGCGGAGGTAGAATATGAACCTCATACCTCTCCCTCGATTTTTGTCTCTTTTCCCTTGATCTCCGATCTGGGGGGAGAATACCCGGCCATAAAGGGGAAAAAAGTATCGGTCCTTATCTGGACCACTACTCCCTGGACCATTCCTGCCAACCTGGCCCTGGCTGTTCACCCTGATTATGAGTATGTGGCTGTCCAGGAAAGAGAAGAGGTCTTTATCCTGGCCAAAGGGCTCTTGGAAAAAGTCAGCCAGAGGCTCTCCTGGCAAGACCCTCTTATCCTTTCCAGCCTGGACCCCGGAATCCTGGAAGGAAAAAAATGCCGACACCCTCTTTATGAGCGGGAGTCGGTCATAATCCTGGCCCCTTATGTGACCCTGGAGGACGGCACCGGGATCGTTCACACCGCCCCCGGCCACGGTCAGGAAGATTATGAAAGCGGGTTGCGCTATCATCTGGATATTTATTCTCCGGTGGATGATGGGGGATTTTTTACACCTGAGGTGGAGATGTTTGCCGGTCAGTTCGTCTTTGAGGCCAATGATTCGGTCAAGAAACGATTGAATGAATTCCAGGCCCTCAAAGGGGAAGAAACTATTGAGCACAGCTATCCCCACTGTTGGCGCTGTAAAAAACCGGTTATCTTCAGGGCTACCGAGCAATGGTTTATTTCCATGGAAGCCAACGATCTGAGGCAAAAGGCCTTGTCCGAAATTGACCGGGTGACCTGGATGCCGGCCTGGGGAGGGGACCGGATTCGGGGAATGATGGAAGCCCGTCCGGACTGGTGCCTGTCCCGCCAGCGGTCCTGGGGGGTTCCTATCCCGGCCTTTTACTGTCTGAATTGCAACAACTGGATCATCACTGCTGAAATTATCAGCCATCTGGAGGCCTTGATTTTGGATCAGGGGACCGATATCTGGTTTTCCTCTTCAGAAGAACAACTCTTGCCTCCGGGGACTATTTGTCCTCATTGCCAGGGTAGCCGGTTTCGAAAAGAAACCGACATCCTGGATGTCTGGTTCGATTCCGGGGTCAGTTACGCCGGGGTTTTGGAGGCTCGTCCTTATCTGGGCGCTCCGGCTGATCTGTATCTGGAGGGAAGCGATCAACATCGGGGCTGGTTCCACAGTTCCCTGCTGGCGGCGGTTGGGACAAGGGGTGAGGCCCCTTATAAAGCCGTGCTGACCCATGGTTTTGTGGTGGACGGTCAAGGCAAGAAGATGTCCAAGTCTCTGGGAAATGTTATTTATCCCGAAGAGGTCATCAAAAAATATGGGGCTGAAGTTTTGCGCCTTTGGGTTTCTGCCGAGGATTATCGGGACGACATCCGCATTTCTCAGAATATCCTCCAACAATTGACGGAGGCCTATCGCCGGATTCGCAACACCTGTCGGTTCATCTTGGGAAATATTTCCGACTTTCAATCTTCCATTGACCAGGTCCCCATAAAAGAGATGGAAGAATTGGATCGCTGGGCCTTGCTTCAATTGCAAAAAGTGATCACCCGTGTCAAACGAGCCTATGAGCACTATGACTTTCATGTGGTCTACCACACCCTCTATCAATTCTGTACCAATGAATTAAGTTCGTTTTATCTGGATATCCTTAAGGACCGCTTGTATACTTCCGCCCCTAAGGCCCGGGAGAGGAGATCGGCCCAATCGGCCCTGCTGATTATCCTTAAGGCCCTGGTTGGTCTCATGGCCCCTATTCTATCTTTCACGGCTGAGGAGGTCTGGTCCTGTTTGTCTGCCGCCGACAGAGAGGCTGAAAGTGTCCACCTAACCGAATTTCCGACTTTTGATCCACCTCTAATAGATGAGGCCCTGGACCAAGCTTGGAAGGTCCTCTTAGACTTACGGGCTGAGGTGACCAAGGCCTTGGAGCAAGCCCGTCGTTCCCAACTCATCGGCCACCCTTTGGATGCCAGGGTGATCCTGCATTTACCGGAGTCTCTGCTGCCTTCTATCCGCCCCTATGCCGAATTCTTGGCAACCCTTTTTATCGTTTCCCAGGTGGAAATCACCACAGAATTCGGGGCTTCGGAAGGATTCACCTGTACGGAATTCCCGGGCATGATTATTCAAATTGAAAAGGCTTTGGGGGAAAAATGTGAACGGTGCTGGAATTTTAGAACTGAAGTGGGCAGTTTTCCGGAACAACCGACCATCTGTTCCCGGTGCTATCAGGCCATCCAATAAGCCATCAAAGGATTTTTATGGGCATGAAAAAATATTGGCCGATGGCGATTTCTTTCTTGGGGGTCCTTTTAGGGGATATTGCGACCAAGGAATATATTATGACCCATTTCCCCTTATATTATTCCCAGGTGGTGATCCCAGGGTTCTTCAACCTGGTCCATATTCAAAATAAAGGGGTTGCCTTTGGATTCCTGGGGGGGGCGGCCCCTATCTGGAGGGATGTCTTGCTGCTGCTACTGCCCATCGTAGCTATGTCCGGTATCCTGATCTTTGCTTTTTGTTATCCGCAACAAAATAAAGGGGTTCTTCTTTCCCTGGGGGGAATTCTTGGAGGAGCCCTGGGTAATTTGATCGACCGGTTCCGTTTTCGAGCCGTTATCGATTTCCTGGATGTCTATTGGGGCAACTCTCATTGGCCGGCCTTTAATATTGCCGATTCGGCTATCACGGTGGGGGTCATTTTCCTGGTTTTTTGCACCATGAAAAAGGCCTGAAGGTGTTTCCGAAACTGACTAAAAAAAACTTGCTAATTTTTTTTGGTTATATTAGACCTCATCTTTGACAAGTTCGTAAAAAGTCCAAAAAGGGATGGGTTTGTAAAAAGCTCCAGATGCGAGGCGCGCAAATCCTGAGGAGTGAGGCGTACTTACTGGTACGCCGCAATAAGCCTGCCCCGCTGAAAAGCGGGGAAGGATGCAGCGCAACAA
>JAZDOU010000191.1:0-2401 GCA_043798385.1 Pseudomonadota bacterium | reverse complement strand
CTCGTCCACGATGGCGTAATTCAGTTCCCGCTGGACCATATCTTCAATACGGAACTTCATGTTATCGCGCAAGTAATCGAAACCAAATTCATTGTTCGTGCCGTAAGTAATGTCACAGCGGTAAGCTTGTTGGCGTTCCAGATCGTCTAATTCATGGACGATGACGCCCACCGCACGGCCCAGAAACTTGTAAATGGCACCCATCCAAGCCGCATCGCGCTTGGCCAGATAATCGTTTACCGTGACCACGTGGACGCCCTTGCCAGTAAGGGCGTTTAAGTATACGGGCAGGGTAGCCGCCAAAGTTTTCCCTTCGCCGGTCTTCATTTCAGCGATTTTCCCCTCGTGGAGCACTAGGCCCCCCACCAGTTGGACGTCGAAATGGCGCTGGCCCAAAGTGCGGCGAGCGACTTCCCGGACCACGGCAAAGGCTTGGGTCAGTAGGTCGGCAAGAGTTTCCCCCCCGGCAAGGCGCTCGCGAAACTCCGCGGTTTTGGCCTGAAGCTGGCTGTCGCTTAACTGGGCTACCTCTGGCTCCAGTTCGTTGATGGCCCTGATCAGAGGTTGCAGACGGTTGAGCTCCCGCTCATTCTTACTGCCGAATATTTTTTGGAGGGCATTGAAGAGCATTTCTTATATTATCACCAAGAGCCACAGAATCCACAGAGAACCCAGTGGTTGGATAGTTGCAGACCTAAATATTTTGTATCAATTTAGCGTTTTGAAAAGACACGCTAAATTTCATTGAAAAGTGAAAATTGCAAATCGGAAAATGCAAATTTCTCTGAAAAGCTTAAATCCTTTTTGAATTTTCAATTTAATTTTTGCATTGGGCATTGAAGTTTAGCCAATTTTTTCAAAGGGCTAAACTGTTACAATATTTTTAGATTCATGATGAAATCTTTTCCAACCAATTCTTTCTCGGAAACTTCTGGGGTGAAAAAAAAGATCAAACAAAAACCCCGATAAAGACTTGCTTATCGGGGTCGAACCTTCAAACCCGTTTAACGTTTAATATAATAGCATATTTATAATAACAGAGGAAGAGAGAATATGTTCTGCGCGCCTCCCGCCTGAGCTTGGGACTATTAACGATGAACCCCATTAATAAAAACTGGGCGGTGGCAATGGAATTATGTTGCTTGGTTAAGATAGCGGGCTGGGTTTACGGGGTTTCCATGGATGCGGACTTCGTAGTGGAGGTGAGGTCCGGTACTGTTGCCAGACATGCCCACGGTTCCGATCGTCTGCCCTTTTATTACTTTTTCCCCGGTTTTGACGAAAAGGTCTTTCAGGTGGCCGAACATGGTGGAATATCCATGGCCGTGCTCGAGGCAAATCAACCGTCCGTATTCTGATTCACGTCCGGCGAAATTGACAACTCCATCTGCAGGGGCGACAACCATTGTTCCCAAAGGTGCAGAGATATCGATTCCTTTATGGGGACGAGTTCCCCCGGAAGAAGGGGAAAGACGAGTATCTCCAAATCTTGAAGAAACCTGGCCTAATACCGGCCATAGAGAAGGCGTGGCTAAGAGAAACGATTTTTGAGCTTGCAGGAACTCCTGGAGTTCCTGCAAGCTTTTTTCTCTCTGGAAAAATTCTTGACGCAGGTTCAAAAGGTCATGGTGCAGGCGGCTGACCAGTATATTTCTTTCCTTGTCCAGAATGGAGACCTCTTCCTCCCGGGCAATAAGGGGCTCCCCCCTATCTTCTTTTTTTACAGAAGAGGTCTTTTCATAAGAGGTCTTTTGCCTAAAAACTTTCGGGGTAACTTTTTTTGTTTTTTTCAGCTCGATAACTTCTTTCAGGTCTTGCTCAACCTGTTTTTCCATCTCTTTGAGCTTTCCTAATTGCTCTTCCAAAGAAGAGATTTTTCCCTTAAAAGATCGGATTTCGGCCTCCTGGGAGCGGATTTCTGCCTCTTGGGCATGGGTTTCCATATGGAGGGCTTGAAGTTCGACCACCTTTTTCTTAAAGTTCACATATTGATAGACCATAAAGCCACAAATAATGATAAAAATTCCCAGGGTCCCCGCTGCAATTTTTAAGGTCAGAGGAGAGAGGATAAACTTTTTGACTTTAGCGGCCTTTTGAGAAGTAATCAGGATTGTATAATCCTTTTTGACCAACCTTCACCCCCGGAAAAAAATTCCCTCTGCACCCGAAAAAAGCCGGCTTGGCCTTCCATTGGGAACGATCTGGATGAACACTTAAAATATTTTCTTTGAAGGGGTTATTTACCACGAGGGCATTTTCTTGTCAAGACTTTTTTCTTCCATTTTTTTAAAAGTATTTGAATCTATTAATTTTTTTCAAAATTGACCGCACCCTCTTAGACTTCCAGGAGGACCGCTACTTCGTCGCATTCGGGAAACTTCACGCATTTGATACAGTCGGC
>JAZDOU010000180.1:0-8018 GCA_043798385.1 Pseudomonadota bacterium | reverse complement strand
ATGGAAGAAACACCTGTTGAAACTGCAGAAACTGAAGCTGAAGGCACTGAAGCTGAAGAGTCTGTCGACCCCACCGAAGGTCGAACAGAGCGTTTGGAAAAACTGGCTAAGAATCATATTCTGGCCTCGATGGGGGTTGGATTGGTGCCCTTTCCTCTGGTCGATATGGTGGCCTTATTTGGTATTCAACTCGACCTAATCAAGAAACTGTCGCTCGAATACGATGTGCCCTTCAAACGGGAAGTTGGGAAATCGATCATCTCTTCTTTGGCGGGAGGGTTCCTTCCTCAATCCCTGGGAGGCGCCATTGCCAGTGGGATCAAAATCATTCCCATTATCGGCCAGACCACCGGTGCCGTGGCCATGCCGGTTTTTTCGGGGGCGGCCACCTACGCCCTTTACAAAGTGTTTGTGCAGCATTTTGAATCCGGCGGCACCTTTCTCGATCTGGATCCGGCTAAGGTCAAGACCTATTTTGCGGAGTATTTTGCCAAGGGGAAGAAGGTGGTCCAAGGTCTGCGAAAAGAGACCACCGATAAGACAACGGCTGAGGCAACACCTCCCCCGGAATAAACGGGAGCGAAAAGTAAGGGAAGCTGTTTTCTGCCTGCCCCAACAGACGGAAAAAGCACATTCAGCAAACAGGTTTAAGCGCTTAAACCCTCATGCTGCTTGAGAAGGGCACCACGAAGGATGAAAATTAACTGAAGCTTCAAGGGGTCAAGGTTTCAGGGATTCAAGTGAAAGGCGTGGAACTTAAACCCCTTGAAACCTCGAATCGCGGAAAAACTTTTTTTTAGCAGGTTGCTCAAAAAGGCCCAGATACAAGACGCCCAAAATTTCGAGGAATGAGACGTACATAAAAGTACGTCGCAATGACGAGGGATGAGGGCAACGCCGTAGATGAGCCTTTTTCAGCAACCTGCTAATAAGTCCTGACCGGTTCAGGTAACGTAGGGAGGTGTGTTTGCCGATCCCGTCCATTCGTCATTTGAGAGAGTCCACACTGATCGAATTCTTCCTGCGAGAATCCACCAGCCCCTGGCGGACTATACTCTTTATGGCGGCGCTCTCCGGTGTGACCAATGGCGTTCTTCTGGCCGTCATCAATGCCTCAGCCGGGACGACCTCAAAGATCTCACTCAATCTCCGTTACCTGGCCATTTTCATGCTGGCCTTTGCTCTCTTCTACTATACCAAAAAACAGTCCATGACCCAGTGTACGATCATAGTCGAGCAGATCCTGCGAGCGGTACGGGTACGGATCACGGACAAGATCAGGTCAGCCTCCCTGCTGGAGTTTGAAGGCTTAGGCCGGGAAGTGATCACCAATCGGCTGGCCCAGGAGACCGCGACGATCTCTCAGGCTGCCCCGGTGCTGATCGATGCCTGTCAGGCGGCCATCATGCTGGTTTTCGCCGGCATCTACATCCTCTATCTTTCCGGAGCAGCCCTGTTGGTCAGCGTGGTCTTCATCACCGGGGGCCTGATCATGTATCTGGCCCATCGCAAACAGGTAGCCGAGGAACTGCGCGCCGCCAATCGCAAGGAACGTGAGTTTCTGGTGATGCTGAATCAGGTAATGGAAGGCTTTAAGGAAATTAAGCTTAACCGCCGCAAGAGCGAGGCCCTCTTTGCTCATTTCAAGGTTATTGCCGATGAGTCTGAAGAGCTAAAAATCAGAACCGGCATCTTATATGTGACGGATTTCATGTTTTCCCAGGTGGCCTTTTATCTGCTCCTGGCCTGCCTCATTTTCTTGCTGCCTCGATTCAGTGAGACGACAGCGGCAACCGTCATCAAGCTGACCGCCTCCATTCTCTTTATCATCGGACCGCTGGAGATTTTCATTTCGGCCATCCCCTTCTTCGCCAAGGCCAATGTTGCCGCCGGCAATCTACAGGAACTTGAACTCCGTCTGGAGGCGGCTCAGGATAGCCCCCCTTCCGAAACAGCCATCCAACCGCCTGGTTCATTTACGGCTATTACCTTTACAGATGTGATGTTCAGCTACAGCGACCCCGAGGGAAGGCCGCTCTTTTCTTTAGGCCCTGTTAATGAGGAAATCCGTCAGGGGGAGGTGCTCTTTATCGTCGGAGGAAATGGCGGCGGAAAATCAACTTTTTTGAAGTTGCTCACCGGATTGTATCTGCCCCGGGCCGGATCCATCCGATTAGATGACTATGTCCTGGATCAGGAGAGCCTCCCTTCCTATCGGGAGCTGTTCTCCATCGTCTTTAGCGATTTTTTTCTCTTTGAAAGACTGTATGGCCTTGAGGATATAGACCCGCAACGGGTTAAGGCCCTTATCCGCGAAATGGATCTGGAGCAAAAGACCTCTTTTGAACAAGGCCGCTTTACCGATTTGAATCTCTCCACCGGACAACGAAAACGGCTGGCCCTGATCGCCGCCCTGTTGGAAGATAGACCGGTTTGTGTTTTCGATGAGGTGGCGGCCGACCAGGATCCGGTCTTCCGGAAGTATTTTTATGAAACGTTTCTATCTAAGTTGAAAACCGAAGGAAAAACCGTTATCGCCGTCAGCCACGATGACCGTTATTTCCATGTGGCTGATCGGATCATCAGGATGGATTACGGAAAGGTGATCAAGGAAGGACCATAGAGGATGGAACCCAATCGTCTGACCATAAAGAGTTTTTTGGAGGCCCTGCGTCAAGGCGGGCAGACCTTTTCCCTGAACTTAGGAAGACATTTCAAGGAAAACAAGTCCCGCTGGATCGTCTCGACACTTGTCCTTCTCCTGCTCGTGGCCATTCTCTGGCCCAGGGTCTTTGTGACCATTCATGCCGGGGAAGCCGGTGTTTATTATCAGCGGTTCCTTGGTGGGACCATTGTTAACAAGGTCTATGGCGAAGGCTTTTATGTCGTCGCTCCCTGGGACATCCTGTATGTCTACAATATACGCTTTCAGACCGGTTTCCATAAAATGGATGTCTTGACCAACAAGGGCCTGGCGGTCCATGTGAAATTAGCCATAAGGTACCAGCCGGAATACGATACGCTGGGGGTTCTTCATCAGACAGTCGGGCCCGATTATTACAATAAGATTATCGTCCCGGATGTTGAGGCCACCGTTCGTAAGATAGCCGGTAAATACGATATTGAACAGCTCTATGCCTCGGAAGCGGATATTCTCCAGAAACTGACCAATGAGGCCTTTGCTTCCGCCAATGACAAATATCTGAAGATCGACTCCCTGCTGATCACCAAGATAGAAATGCCTCCAAAAATCAAGGAAGCTATTGAAAAGAAGCAGGAAGAACAGCAGTTGGCCGAGGCCTATGTGTACAAACTGGAGAGGGAGAAAAAAGAGGCCGAAAGAAAAGTAATCGAGGCCAAGGGTATCCAGGAAGCCAATACGACTGTCGGCTCATCCCTGACCGAGCAGATCCTCCGCTGGAAAGGCATTGAAGCCACTTTGGATGTATCCAAATCACCCAATTCCAAGATTGTTCTTTTTGGTTCAGGTAAAACCGGTCTGCCGCTGATCTTTGACGCCAGAACCGATAACCCTTCGGCGAAAGGGAAGTAATGTCCAGAAGGAAGAGGAGGCCGGAGTTTAGGGCTGACATCATTCAACGGGGCGTCCTTTCCCTCTTCGTCCTGATGATGCTGGTTTCCTGCAGCAGTTACGATCAAGTCAAGGCCGAGCGAGCCAGGAAGGTCAACGATACCCCGACCATCAATATTGCGGTGATCTGGGATAGAGAAGGAGAAGTCCAGAATTTTCTGTTGGTCGAAGGGATTACCCAAGCCCTGGATAAAATAAATGAAAAGGGAGGGGTGTTCGGACGAAAAATCAAAATCAAGGTTTTTTATTCTAACAATGATTCCGATGAAAAGAAATTGGCTCAAAAGGTGGCCACGGACACTTCTTTTGCCGCGGTTATCGGCCATCGAAGCTCGACCAACGCCATTCCGGCCTCCGTTAGCTACGAGTATTACGGACTATTATTCGTGGCGCCATCGGCTTCAAACCCGAATCTGACCAATCACGGCTTTGAATATACCTTCAGAACCATCCAATCCGATAGTTATGTAAGTCAGGAAATCGCTGCTTTCATGAAGTCCCAGGGACAGAAGCAGATCGCCATTGTGGATGACCGTAGCTTATTCGGCAAGGGGATAGCCGATGGCGTCATGGAGTCTCTGGCCGACCTGGGACTGATCACAGTGGTTCGCCGCCACTATTCACCCGGAAAGACCGATTTCAAACCATTATGCGCCGACCTATCCAGATTCAAATTTGACGCTTTGTTTGTCGGGGGAATGCTTCCGGAAGCCGCGGGTTTTATCCGGGTAGCACGTCAAATGGGTATCAAACAGCGAGTCTATGGCGGCAAGTCACTCGATTCCAGGGCTCTGGAAAAAATTGCCGGCAGTGCCTCAAACGGTACGATAGTGCCCACTTCTTTCAATGTGGAACTGGATAATCCGCTGACGCAGGAGTTTGTTAAAACATTTAGGAAACGATATGGGAAACCGCCGGATACCATCGCCGCCCTGGGCTATGATTCAATGAATATCCTGGCTGAGGCCATGAAGAGAAGTAAATCGGCCGATCCCTCGGTGGTCGCCTCTAATATGAGATTTATCAAGAATTGGAAGGGTGTGACGGGCAGCTTTACCTACAATCTCAGAGGAAATCTGGAAGGTAAAAAGAGTTATTTCAAACATCTGAATCAAACCAGGTTTATTTATTTCGATGCCCCGCAGAAGACCGGGGATGAAAAAAAAGAGTAGTGACTTAAGAATAAAATTCTACGCAAAATGGAAAGAATTTATTGAAAAACAAGCCGTTGACCCGGACCAACCAAGGAATATAAAACGTTTCGAATATCCAATTTTGGTTCCGGCTGGAAAGTGTTGGGATGGATATCCTGTTGCGCAAACCGAATGATCTACAGGGGGAATTCAAATGATTATCATCGTTATAGTGTATCTGGGGCTCTGTTTCTGGATCGCTTTATTAGGAAGCAAAAGAAAGTTCGGTTTCTGGGGTTACCTTTTCGTTTCCCTGTTTCTGACTCCTGTTATCGGCGCCATCGTCTTATTGGGCTCGGACAAACAACCGGAACCAATCACCCGGTGCCCTGAATGTAATTATCCGCTTACAAGACGCCCGTAAAATAGATGGTTGATTCGGTGACCCTCTTTTGTCTCCCTTTTGCCGGAGGAAATGCCTATTCCTACCGATCGTTGGAGGAGCACTTGTCCCCGCCGATTAAGGTGGTCCCTCTTGAGCCTCCCGGCCGGGGACGGCGGATCAAGGAAACCCCTTTAAGCAGCCTGCCGGCCATAGTGATTGACCTAATCGACTCCATGCGCCCTTCTTTGGATAAACCGTTTGCCCTCTTTGGTCATAGCCTGGGTGCCCTGGCGGCCTTTCTGGTGACCTCCCGGTTGAACGAGGAACAGCTTCCTCTCCCCGCCCATCTGTTCCTTTCCGGGAAAGGCCCGCCACATCGAAGCCCTCCAGAGGCCGGCTGGCATACCCTGCCGCTTGATGAATTCAAGCGGAAACTGGCCGAGTTAGGCGGGAGCCCTGCGGCCGTATTGGCTAACCAGGAACTGATGGATTATTTTACGCCGATCATCCGCCAGGACCTTCGGATCCTGGCAGAATACGAGTACACACCGGTTTCTCCTCTTAATGTGCCGATAACCGTTATGATTGGGACCGGAGAGAGGACGACCAGAGCCGAGGCCCTCGAATGGTCTGACCTGACCACCTCAGAATGCCGGGTGTTGCAATACGAGGGAAGTCACTTCTTCCTGTTTGACCATCTCGACGATATTTGCGCTTTGATCCGATCCACCTTGATTGATTCGTGATGCTGAAGGTTTGTCAGACTCGTTCCGCTAACAGACTTTCTGAGAGGAAAGAAGGTGAATATCTTCAGCGCCTCCCGCCTGCCATCCGCGCCTCGATTCAACGTTATCGTCGCTGGGAAGACCGCCAGAGGGTGCTTTTGGGCAAACTCCTTTTACTGCAGGCCCTCCTGAGCCGGAACCCGGAGGCAGATGATTCCCTACTGGAGCATTTGGAGAATACCGAGAGCGGAAAACCCTTTATCAAAGGGCAGGCTGATTTCAATCTGTCGCATTCGGGAGAGATGGTCATGCTGGCCGTGGTCGATGAGGGAACAACCGGCATTGATGTTGAAAAAATAAGACCGATAGAAATGGATGATTTTTCCAGGGTTCTACCGGAACTCTTCTCTTTGGAGGCCTTTGACCGTCCGGACCGTCTGAAGCTTTTTTATGCCACCTGGACCAAGAAGGAAGCGGTGCTCAAGGGGGCTGGTTTAGGTCTGCTGGTTCCCCTGGACCAGGTTGAACTGGAAGGGGACCGGGCTTATTTCAATGATCGGATCTGGACCCTTCAAGCCATTGATTGCGGTCCGGAGTATAGTGCCCATGTGGCCACCAGTGAACCCCAGGCAGGCTGTTGGGTTGAGGTCGTAGATTTTTAAATGGCTAAATCGTTTAACCCATATAACCTCAATAATCTTGACTCGATAAAACAACTCAGTCGTTTGCCCGATGAACTTCGGCAGGCCATACCGGTTGTCGGACGGGTTTTACCGTTCAGGACGAATAACTATCTGGTCGAGGAGTTGATTGATTGGGACGATGTGGAAAGGGATCCGATTTACCGTCTGAATTTCCCCTGTCGCCGGATGCTCCTTCCGGCCCATTACGAACGCATACGCCGGTTGACCGAAAGGGGTGCCTCCCAAAAGAGCCTTCAGGCGGCGGTGCAGGAGATTCGCCGCGAGTTGAATCCGCCAACCCTCCAGGCCATGAAGGGAATTTTACCCTCGATCAAAGGACGGAAACAACAGGGAATCCTCCACACCTATCCGGAAACGGTACTTTTCTTTCCCGCTGAAGGGCAGATGTGTCATGCCCACTGCACCTTCTGTTTCCGCTGGCTTCAGTTTGTCGGGGATGAAGAGGACATTTTGGCCAGCACGGATGTGCAGGCCCTGGTCGGCTATGTCTCCCGGCATGAGGAAGTGCGGGACATTCTTTTTACCGGTGGGGATCCCCTTTTTATGAAGTCCGCAATCCTGGCTGCTTATATTGACCGGATACTGGAGGCGGAACTTCCCCATCTAAAAGCCATCCGTTTCGGAACCAAGGCGATTACCTACTGGCCCTACCGTTTTCTGACCGATCCGGATGCGGATGATTTGCTGGGGATATTTGAAAAAATTATTAATAAGGGTAAGCATGTGGCCGTGGTGGCCAACGTCAATCATCCCCGGGAACTGTCTACGGAGGCCGTACGGAAGGCCATCGCTCGCATCCGGACCACCGGCGCCGAGATCCGGGCCCAATCCCCTTTACTTCGTCATATCAACGAGCCGGTAAACAGTTGGGTTGACCTCTGGCAGGAAGAGGTCCGGCTGGGAATCATCCCCTATTATCAGTTTATTGTCCGGGATACGGGGGCCCAGCATTACTTTGGCGTGCCTCTGGTGGAAGCCCTGGACATTTTCCGGGAAGCCTACCGCCGGGTCAGCGGACTCTGCCGAACGGTACGGGGACCCATTATGTCCACTCCGCAAGGAAAAGTTCAGGTGCTGGATGTTCAGGAACATCAGGGAGAACGGGCGATTTTGCTCCGTCATATTCAGGCCGCTGATTCGGAAATGGTTCTGCGCACCTTTTGGGCGGTCTATGATGAACAGGCGGAATGGTTTACCGATCTTAAACCGTTTCGGGCAGAGGATGCCAAGTTTTTTGAACCGCTGGCTGCAGCGCACCAGCCGAACCAAAGCACACAGTACTCCTGAGGTAAGAGTTGGATTGATAACCTGAGGTGATTTAATGATTTTAGAAACGATTCTTCTGGCAGGTCTATTGTATGGTGGGGGAAAATATTGGACCAGGGAAGAGGCCCAAAAAAAAGTAAGTCACAGAAAGCCCATCCCCCAAAAAATAAATGACCGGAAATCCATCCCCTTAAAAAAAAATAAGATTAAAAA
>JAZDOU010000175.1:0-11125 GCA_043798385.1 Pseudomonadota bacterium | reverse complement strand
GATTGAGCGGTACAGAAAACGGCTATATCTATCTGCTTGAACCCGGCGAGACCGAAATGCAAATGCGGGTCGGGATGGGATTTTTCAAGGGCCAGTTGGGGCGACGGGTAAAACTTGGGAAAGGTTTGGGAGGAAAGGTTTGGGAGACCAAGCAGCGCCTCTTAGTTGATGATTACCGTTTTTGGAAAAACCGGCTCAGTGATCCGTCGCTGGATGCCCTCCATTCCGCGGTTGGGATTCCTCTGAAGGATGGAAAACGGTTTCATGGCGTCATCGGGTTGGCCAGTGTTGATCCCGACAAAAAATTTCACGATGAAGACCTGACCTTTTTGGGTCAATTTGCCAGTCTGGCTTTAGTTGCCCTCGATAAAGCCAAGTTGTATGCCGATGTCCGCAGGGAGCTGGCTGAACGAAAACTCGCCGAAGGCACGCTGCGTGAAAACGAAGAGCGTTATCGCCTGCTGTTAAAATCCTCTCCTGATCCCATAGTGGTCTATAACATGAACGGCAAGGCCACTTATGTAAATCCTGCTTTTGAGCAAACCTTTAATTTTTCCAGTGAAGAAGTCTTAGGCAAGTCCATCAATTTTGTGCCGGATGAAAGCTGGCCGGAAACCAAAAAACGAATCGAGCGGATGCTGAGCGGCAGTACGATTCATCTCTTTGAGACCAAACGTCTTACCAAAGACGGCCGGGTCCTTGATGTTCAAATCAGTTCGACTATTTATAAAAACCGCGATGGCCGGCCGGCCGGAAATATTGTTATCCTGAGAGATATCAGCGCTCAGAAGCAGGCCGAGAAGGAATTGAAAAAATATCACGATACCCTGGAGGAGATGGTTGAAGCCCGGACAGCGGAACTGGCCAAAATCAACACCCAGCTCAAACAGGAAGTTGAAGAGCGAAAACGGGCCGAAAAGGCCCTACGGAAAAGAGAAGTGGAACTGAAGGCCCAATCGCACCATCTTGAAGAAGTCAATACCGCCTTAAAAGTCCTTTTAAAACAACGGGAAGATGACAAAAAAGAAATCGGTGAACATGTCCTGTCCAATGTCATGGGATTGATCTCCCCTTATCTCGAACGGCTAAAAAAAAGTCGCTTGAATACCAACCAACAGACCCTGATTGATATCTTGGAATCCAACCTGAACAATATCATCTCACCCTTTATCAGCAAACTGTCTTCCAAATATTTTAATTTTACCTCCATGGAAATCAAAGTATCCAACCTGGTAAAAGAAGGCAAAACCAACAAGGAAATTGCCGATCTGTTGTATCTATCTAAAAATACGATTTTATTTCATAGGCACAACATTCGCAGCAAACTGAAGCTCAAGCATAAAAAAATCAATCTAAGGTCTCATCTGCTGTCCTATGATGAGTAGTTGTTTTTACCAACTATTTTCCAACTATTTTATAAACTTGACATCCGGGCTAAAGTTCGGTAGGCATAACGGATTGCCCCTTAAGCCGTCATGCCCCGCCTTTTGGGGCGTGACACCACCCAACATGAAAACAGGTATAGGTTGGGTCAAGCTTCGAATCCTATTTTCGTACTAATCCGTCATGCCCCGCCTAGGGGCGTGACACCACCATACGGTCGGCTATGCCGACCTAAAAGGAGGCTTCCTATCGGAAGCCGGGACATGAAAATAGGACCGAGGACCGGTGGACCCCAGATTCTATTTACGTACTAAGACTTTAAGGGTTCGGCGCCGGGGGTCTCAAGGCTCCGGTGGCCGGCCGATACTGGATAAACCCTTTGTCTCGGATTAATTATGTGAATTATCAAGCATCCAGTATCAAGTTTCAAGTATCCAGTTTCAAGTATCAAGTATCAAGTATCCAGTTTCAAGTATCAAGTATCCAGTATCATTTCAAAGACTGAGACCGTTCCATATTCTTATATGTTTGGTCAGATTTTATTGTATTCATTCAGGTTAAACCACTCAAAAAATATTCATTGCCTTTCCTCTTCAGGATGAGGCCCCTTTTTTTTAGCCGTTTTTTTTAAGGAAGGAGAATGGCCAGATGTCATCCGATCACCTCGGGCCCGTATTGCTTAAAGTCGATGATGTAAACATGTTTTTTGGAAAAGTGGCTGCCCTTTCGGGGGTCAGCCTTGATGTCCGGGAAAGGGAGATCCATTCCATAATTGGCCCCAATGGGGCCGGTAAGACTGTCCTTCTCAATTGCATTAATGGACTGTATCATCCCCAAGGAGGATCCATTTCCTTTAAAGGCCAAGAGATCACCAAACTGAAACCCCACCACCGGGCCGAACAGGGTATCTCGCGAACCTTTCAGAAGATCGAATTATTTAGAGGCATGACCGTCCTGGACAACATCCGGCTGGGCCGGCATATCCACTTGAATTCCGGCATCCTGAGCGGCTCTTTTTATTTTGGAAAAACCGCCCGGGAGGAGATCAAGACCCGGGCGTTTATCGAAGAAGAGATAATCGATCTCCTTGAAATTGAGTCGATCCGGGATAAAACGGTCGGCATGCTGCCTTACGGCCTGCAAAAAAGGGTTGAGTTAGGCCGGGCTCTGGCCTTAAATCCCACCCTGCTTCTTCTGGACGAACCTCTGGCGGGACTGAATCTGGAAGAGGTGGAGGATATGGCCCGTTTCATTCTGGACATCAACCTGGAAGAACGCTGGAAGGTGACCTGTATCCTGGTGGAACACGACATGGGGGTGGTCATGGACATCTCCGATCGCATCTCGGTACTCAACTTCGGCAACAAGATCACAACCGGAACTCCCGGCGATATACAGAATAATCCCCAAGTAGTCGAGGCCTACCTGGGTGAGGAGGACCTATATGCCACACGGAGATAAATCATTTACCATCCCTTTTCAGATCACTGAGGATCTGACCTTACCCAAGGTCTTACTGGAAACCGCCAAACGCTATGGAGATTCCAAGGCCGCCATGCGGGAAAAGGAATTTGGTATTTGGAAGCCCATTACCTGGAAAGAGTATCTGGAAAAAGTTAAATATATCGGCTTAGGCCTGGTGAGTCTGGGGTTGAAGCGGGAAGACAAGGTGGCCATGATCGGCGACAACCGGCCGGAGGGTTTATGGGCGGAAATGGCTACTATGTCGGTCGGCGGCATTGCCATCTGGCTTTTTCAGGATTCCCTTATGGAAGAAGTGGCCTATATCATCAATCACTCCGATGCGGCTTTCCTCTTTGGCGAGGGTCAGGAAGAGGTGGATAAGGCCCTTTCCATTAAAGACAAGTGCCCCTACCTGCAAAAGGTCATCTGGGATGATCCCAAAGGGATGAGGGACTATGACGATCCCCTGTTGATCAGCCTGAAGGAGGTAGAGGAAAAAGGACGGGAATTGGATCAAAAAGATCCCGGCCTCTTTGAAAAAATGGTCTCCCAGGGAAAGGCCGCAGATGTCGCCTTACTCTTCTATACCTCCGGGACGACCGCCCTGCCCAAAGGGGCGCTGCTTTCTCACTATAATATGTTGACCATGGGTCAGAACATGATGGCTGTCGACCCTTGTACGCCGGAAGATGATTTTGTTTCCTTTCTCCCCTTTGCCTGGATCGGGGAACAGATGATGTCCATCTCCTCAGGTCTTCAAGTCGGCTTTACCATTAACTTCCCAGAGGAACCCGAGATTGCCAATGAGAATATCCGGGAGATCGGTCCCCACATCATGTTCGCCCCGCCCCGGATGTATGAGCAGATGACCCGAACCGTCCAGGTCAAGCACCTGGACTCCAGTTGGCTGAAAAGGACCCTTTTCACTGCAGCCATGAAAATCGGCTACCGGGTGGCTGATCTGAAATTTGAAAAAAAATCGGTCCCCCTGGGTTGGAAATTGTTGGATTGGATCTCCTATGGTCTGGTGTTCAAGAAGCTTCGGGATCATCTGGGACTCTCCCGGGTACGCAATGCCTATACCGGCGGGGCGGCCATGGGGCCGGATCACTTTCGGTTCTTTCACGCCCTGGGCGTCAATCTGAAACAGATCTACGGCCAGACCGAGATTGCCGGGATCTCCGTCCTGCACCGCAGCGGAGATATAAAGTTCGACACCGTGGGTACCCCGATTCCCGGAACCGAGATCCGGATTACCGAGGAAGGGGAGATCACTTCCAAGAGTCCTTCGGTCTTTCTGGGATACTATAAAAACCCCGAGGCCACGGCCAAGACCCTCAAGGATGGCTGGCTCTATTCGGGCGACAAAGGGTTTATTGATGAAGACGGCCACCTGGTTGTCTTTGACCGGACCAAAGATGTCATGATTTTGAATGACAAGGCCATTTTCTCACCCCAGTATCTGGAAACCCGTTTAAAATTTTCCCCTTATTTGAGAGACGCCTGGATCATCGGCCATGAAAAACCCTATGTCACCGCCGTGGTCTGTATTGATTATGCCGTAGTCGGAAAATGGGCCGACGAGAAGAAACTGAACTACACCAGCTACCCGGAACTTTCTCAGAAGCAGGAGGTCTATGATCTGGTAGAAAAACAGATTCGGGAGGCCAACAAAAGCCTTAAACCCGCGGCCAAGATCCATAAATTTGTCAATCTTTACAAAGAATTCGATGCCGATGACGAAGAATTGACCCGGACCAGAAAACTTCGGCGGGCCTTCGTCGAGAATCGCTACAAGGATATTGTCCAGGCCTTATATGAAGAGACCGACACGGTCCATATGGATACCACCATTACCTATGAAGATGGCAGGGTGATCCATATCAAGACTGATCTCCATATCCGAGAAATTCCGTTTTAAACCGCCATGCCCCGCCAGGGGCGTGGCACCACCAGACATGAAAATAGCTAAGGCGAACGTAGAACCTGGAATCCTATTTTTGAACTTTTGAACTAAGGAGGGAAAATCAAGATGCAACTGTTCATTCAGGTAATTGTAACCGGTATCCTGACGGGAGGCATCTACGCCCTGGTGGCCCTGGGCTGGACCCTGATCTATAAGTGTTCCGGGGTCTTGAACCTGGCCATGGGGGAACTCACCCTGATCGGGGCCTATGTCTGTCTGACCTTTTATCTTTGGGGGGTCCCTTTCCTCCTGGCCCTTCTTTGTACGGTCATTATCGGTTTTATCCTGGGGCTCATTACGGAGCGAATTTTTCTGGACAAGCTGATTGGAGAACCTGTCCTGACCGTCATCATGGTCACGGTCGGACTGTCCTTTTTCTTCCGGGGAGTCATCGAGTTGTTTTTCGATATCGACACCGTCATCTTCAGTCCTCCGGTTTTCCCCATGGAGCCCATTGACATCGGAGGCATCATCATCGGCCAGGTCTATCTGTGGAGTTTTGTGGCCGCCATTGTCCTCTTGTTGATTTTCGTGGCCTTCTTTCAATATACCCGCTGGGGACTGGCCATGCAGGCCACGGCCGATGACGAAATGGCCGCCATGTCCCTGGGGGTCAGTGCCCGGTTTGTTTATGCCACCGCTTGGGGCATTGCCTTTGTAGCCGCCGGGGTGGGCGGAACCTTGCTGGGTAACATCAACGGACTGAACATCTCGGTCGGCTACCTGGGTCTATTGGTCTTACCGGCCGTCGTTCTGGGAGGTCTCAATTCCGTACCGGGGGCCATTGTCGGCGGAATCATCATCGGGATTTTGCAGAACCTGAGCGGGGCCTATCTGGATCGCTTTACCCCTGGTGGAGTAAAGGAAATCGCCCCCTTTATTTTTATGGTCATTTTTTTATTGTTCAAACCCTATGGACTGTGGGGTTGGGAAAGGATAGAAAGGGTATAAATCATGTCCTACTTACCTTGCGGTGTTTACCACGAATACTATCGGCAGGATCATGCCTGGTGGCAGACCCGGTTCGTCATTGGCAAGATGCTCCTTTTGGGGCTTTTTATCTTTTACATCCTGCCCTATTGGGGAGGCCTCTATTGGGTCGGGGTAGCCAATCTGGTGACCTATACCATCATGGGGGCCTTGGGGGTCCAACTGTTGATCGGCTTTTGCGGCCAGGTGACCCTGGGACACGCCGCCTTTATCGCCGTCGGGGCCTATACGTCCACCCTGCTCATGCTTCAACTGAATCTACCTTATCTGGTCAGCATGCTCGGTGGCGGCCTCGTGGCCGGATTGTGGGCCATTCTCTTTGGATTGCCTTCAGCCAAAGTCAAGGGGTTTTATCTGATCATGACCTCTCTGGCCGCCCAGTTCGTCACCGTAGATTTTATCCTGACCCAATATGTCAGCCAGATCGGCGGACGGGGCCAAGCCTTTTCCATTCCCCCCGGGACCATCACCATCGGCCCCCTAGCCCTCGATTCCGATATGAAAGTCTACTTTCTGGGGACCATCCTGACCATCCTCCTGACCATGGGAGTGGCCAATCTGCTTCGCTCCAAAGTTGGGCGGGCCTGGATCGCCATCCGGGACAATGATATCGCCGCCGAGACCATGGGGATCAATATCGTAATCTATAAACTACTGGCCTTTTTTGTGGCCGGTTTTATCGGCGGTATCGCCGGTTCCTTTTGGGTCAGCAACCTCTCCGCTTTGAGCCCGGAACATTTTCAATGGTCCTGGTCCCTCTGGCTGGTGGGCGTCATCCTGATCGGCGGGGTGGGCAGCCTCTACGGTACCATCTTCGGTTCCCTGTTTATGGTCATGGTTTTGGAAGGGCTGAAGTTCGCCATTATTCCTCTGACTCCGATCTACCCACAGTTCACGATGAGGTTTTTGTTTCTTAAAGAAGCCGCCTTTGGACTGACCATCTGTCTATTTTTAATTTACGAACCCAATGGTCTGGCCTATCGCTGGTGGCAGATCAAGAATTATTTCAATCTATGGCCCTTTTCGTACTAATTCCCGTGCCCCAGGGGGGCACTGCGAGGCATATTAATGGATTTCTACGAAAATTGAACTTTGAACATTGAACGGTATTTTTGTACTAAGGAGGTGATGTCGGACCTGTTTAGTCTTTAAGAACAAACGGCTAAGTCTGATTCAAATTATTTTTTGAACACCATGAAAGGGAGGTTGCAATGATGAAGAAGAAAACATTATTTTGGGTAACTGCTTTATTGATAACTTTTTTAGGGGCCACCGGCCTGGTCTGGGGGGCTGCGGAAGTAATCAGAGTCGGAGCCATCAATGACATGACCGGGGCCACCTCAGATGTCGGTAAAGACTATGCCCTGGGCATTGCCGAGGCCATTGCCTATATCAACGATACGGGCGGAATCAACGGTAAAAAAATCAAATTATTCCAATATGACTACGGCTATCGAATTCCGGAAGCGGTGACGACCTACAAGAGATTCCGTGACTTCGATAAGGTCGTGGCGGTCTTAGGCTGGGGCACCGGGGATACGGAAGCCCTTTCCCCCACGGTTACCAAAGACAAGATGCCCTATGTTTCGGCCTCTTATTCGGCCCATCTTACGGATCCGAAAAAAACCCCTTACAACCTGTTTTTCTGCTCCGATTACTCAACCAATGCCCGGTCGGCGATCACCGCCTGGTACGATACGGTTTGGAAGAAAAGCCCTAAATTTAAAGACCGAAGAGATAAGGGCGAAAAACCTCGATTGGTCTGCTTCTACATGTTTTCCTCTCCTTATTGCAGTGCTCCCATCAAGGCTATCAAGGACCAAGCCGTCCTGTTAGGTTTTGAGGTTGGTCCTGATCAGGACGTTTCCTTAACCGCCCTGGATACCAAGAGTCAGGTCTTAGGGGCCAAGCAGTTCAAACCCGATCTGGTCTGGCACGGCAATACCACCATGTCCGTGGCTACGGGCATGCGGGATGCCTATTCCCTGGGACTGGGAGCGGACCATATTGTCAACAACTGGGGTTTTGATGAAAACCTGCCCCGTCTGGCCGGCCCGGCAGCAGAGGGAGCCATGGGCGCGGCAGTCTGTGCCCTCTTTGGCGGCAAGGCCCCAATGATGGACAAGATTGTGGCTTATGCCAAAAAGATGAATCCCGGCGTACCTGCTTCTAAAAGACTAATTCGAACAGTCCAGGCTTGGGGAGCGGTTCTCCTATTGGCCGACGCCATGAAGGTTGCCGATAAGCAAGGCAAATTAAACGGTGAAGGAATTATGAAGGCCATGGAGACCTTTAAAAATAAAGACTTTGGAGTCGGATCCCTTCCAGCCAGCTTTACGGCCACGGATCATCGTCCGGCCACCGGATGTCCCATTTATAAGGTCGAAAAAGGAAAGTTTGTTTTGGTGGAGGCTGTTGATTTAAAGAAACGTTGGCCCGACAAATGGGAAAAGGAATGGTTGGGCTGGTAGAGGTTTAAGCGATCAGCCATCAGCGCTCAGCGGTCAGGATATTAAAATTTATTTTTTGCTGATTGCTGAAAGCTGAAGGCCGAACGCTGATTCTATTTTCAAGGAGGTAAGGTCGTTGGCAGAAGAACCGATTCTGAAGATCAACAGTATAGAAGTAAAATACCATGAGGTTATTCTGGTTCTGAAGGGGGTCTCGATTGAAGTCCCTCAAGGAGGTATCGTGGCCTTATTGGGGGCCAACGGGGCGGGGAAAAGTACCACCCTGAAGGCCATTTCCGGGTTGCTCAAACACGAGGACGGTCAGGTAACCGACGGCAATATTATGTTCCTTGGTGAACGGATCGACAAAAATCATGCCGAAGCCATCGCCAAGGCCGGGATTGTTCAGGTTATTGAAGGACGCCGGGTCTTTGAACACCTGACGGTGGAACAAAACCTCATTGTCGGAGCCCATCTGCGACGGGATCGAGGGGCCGTAAAAGAAGGCCTGGAAATGGTCTATCACTATTTCCCCCGTTTAAAGCAGAAACGGAACGAAACCGCCGGTTTCATCAGTGGAGGGGAACAACAAATGACCGTGGTAGGCCGGGCCTTAATGGCTAATCCCAAGCTGATGCTTTTGGATGAACCCTCTATGGGTCTGGCCCCCATGCTGATTAAAGAGATCTTTAACATCATTACCCGGCTTCACGAAGAATCCAAGATCTCCATCCTATTGGTGGAACAGAATGCCAAACTGGCCTTAAGCGTCGCCCCTTATGCCTATGTCATGGAAAACGGGCGGATCGTCATGGACGATACGGCTGAAAAGCTGTCGGAAAACCCGGATATCAAAGACTTCTATCTCGGCCTTACCGATCTTGGAACCCGAAAGAGTTTTAGGGAGGTCAAACATTATAAACGTCGAAAACGCTGGTTAACCTAAGGGAGGATCTTATGAAAAAATATGCTATCACCTTGCTGTTACTGATCGGTATCCTGAGTCTGATCGCCTTACCCTGCCTGGCTGCGGAAGAAAAGGCCGCCACGCCGGAAAAAGCAGCCCCGAAAGCCGCCATGGCCAAAGTGAAGGCCGCGAAAATGGCTGCCGTTAAAGCCCCGGTGGTTAAATTGGAACGGATCGAAATTGCCAACTATTGGGGCTTCTACTTAGACGGCATCTTGGATAAGGAAGGAAATTTATCCAAAGGAAGAAGGGGAGCCCCTTTAATTCTTTCCTTTGTTTATACTATCCAAAACCCCAATAATTTTAAAATCATGCTGGACGATTTGAAATTTACCGTCGCCTTCGAAGGGTTTGAACTCAATACCCTGACCTTCTTTGACGACAACTATATCCCAGGAAAAACCACCGATTATATGAGATTCAATGGGACCTTTGATTACAATACGGCCAATCTGGCCTTATTGGTAACCAGTGGGCACCGACTCCAGGAGATGAATGTCAAGGCTGGGGACCTGTTGAAGAAATGGTGGGAAGGCATTTCTGATTTTACTTTCCCTATTGGGGTCAACGGAACCGCCAGTTTTGTCGGTCCCGATGGAAAAACGATCATCGTCCCCTTTGAGGCGACTTTTCCTCAAAAAGGTTAGAAGAATTATTGCGTCAGGAAGGGGCCAGGTCAAACAAACGACCGGCCCCTTTTTTTAACCCTTGGGGAGGAATAATGATTAGCAAAACGGAACGCTACGCCGGTTATTTTTCCAAACTGGAAACCATGACCACCTCGGAACGACGCCAGTTTCAAAACCGGAAATTAAAACAAATCATTGCCTATGCCTATGAAAAGGCCCCGGCGATCAAGAAAAAATTGGATAAGGCCAAGGTGAAACCCGGGGATATCAAGACGATTAAAGATCTGGAGAAACTGGCCATCACGGAGAAGGCCGATCTGGTGGGTATGCAAAAAAAGAAGCCTCCTTTCGGCGGCTTCCTGGGGGTGGCCCCCGAAAAATTAAGGCGCATTTTTATTTCCCCCGGGCCCATCTATGAGCCGGGAGAGATGGTCTATGAAGATAACCGCTGGGCCCAAGGATTATACGCCGGAGGGTTCCGGGCCGGCGATATCTGTCAGATTACCTTCAGTTTCCATCTGGTCCCCTTTGCCTTTATGTTGGATTCGTCGTTAAAGATGCTCGGGTGCCGCAGCATCCCGGCCGGGGTTGGGAGTACGGAACTCCAGGTCCGGATCATGAAAGACCTGAAAGTGACCGGTTTTTTAGGAACCCCCAGCTTTCTCTTCTCGGCCATTCAGAAGGCCAAGGAATTGGGACTCAACCCCAAGAAAGACTTGGCCTTGAAAGTGGCTTTTGTGGCTGCAGAGATGCTGCCCGAATCCCTCAGGGACAGTCTGGAAACCGAGCTGGATCTCATCGTCCGTCAGAGTTATGGAACAGCCGATATCGGCTGTCTGGGGTTCGAGTGTATTGAGAAAAATGGGATGCATTTTCCTGATGATTGTATCGTCGAAATCGTTGATCCTCAAACCGGCCGGCAATTAGGACCGGGGGAGGTCGGAGAGGTCGTAGGCACTTGTTTTAATCACGTCTACCCCTTGATACGATTCGGGAGCGGAGACCTGTCTTACTTCAGCGATGAACCGTGTCCCTGCGGCCGCACCTCACCCCGATTGATTAAAATCGTCGGCCGGGTGGATCAAGTAACCAAGGTCAAGGGCATGTTCATCCATCCGGGATTAGTAGATACCGTTGCGGCTAAATTTTCTGAAATCTGCGCCTGCCAAGTGGTAGTAACTCGCGATGGCCATCAGGATAAGATGACCTTTCGAGCCGAACTCTCTCAACCCTGTCCGGACCAGAAAAACTTATCCGAGGCCCTAAAAAAGGTCAT
>JAZDOU010000173.1:0-2257 GCA_043798385.1 Pseudomonadota bacterium | reverse complement strand
AAAGACCATTCGTAAACTTACCGAGCCCTATATCCAGATGGTCCTCAAGCGTCAGGTGGAATTCAATGTGGAATTGGTGCGCTTGTTGAATCAGATGGCCCTGGATGTTCGCTATCGCTGGTCCAACCAGGAAAAGCAACTTGCTCTCTTAGAAAAACGATGGGAAGAGATGACCAAGTCCCTGGAGGCCATCCCCCAGGAACTCAGGGCCCAAAAAAACGTCTTTGAAGAGGTGTTGTCCCAGCTCAAGGGGATGAAAACCCCCGCCGCTTTGCCGGAACCCCAGGTGGACGACCTGAAATCAAAGGTTCGAGAGCCGGAATATGTCCGCTTCGAGGACCTGCACCGCGGGTCTCAGGAAGACATTAAATGGAAGCAGAAGAACTACCTGCCCTATTTTAAAGCCAAAGGGACTGTCCTGGATATCGGCTGCGGTCGGGGGGAATTCCTGGAGCTATTAAAAGAGGCCCGGATTCCGGCTTTGGGGGTGGATACCAACCGGGAAATGATCCGTCAATGCCAGGCCAAGGGCTTGAAGGTAACTCATGGAGACGGGCTGGATTTTTTGAGGGGCCTGCCGGATGAGGACCTGGGGGGGATCTTTCTGTCCCAGGTCATTGAGCATTTGAAGCCTGAAGCCCTTCGGGAGCTGGTCCGGGTGAGTTTTGCCAAACTGGTGCCGGGAGGGGTTCTGGTGGCTGAGACCATTAATCCCCAGTGCTTGAGCACCTTTTCCGGGGCCTTCTACCTGGATCCTTCCCACCAAAATCCCATCCATCCCGAAGCGGCTCGCTTTCTCTGGGAATCCCTTGGCTTTCGGCAGGTGGAAGTTCTCTATCTTTCCCCCTATCCGGAGGAAATGAAACTCAAAGAGATGATCCGCCGGGAGGATGATTCCTATGAGGACGAATTGGCCAGGGTCTTAAACGAAAACGTTCACAGCCTCAATGCCCTGCTGTATGGTTATCAGGATTATGCCGTCTTGGGGTATAAATAGCAGGTGCAAGGGTTAAGGTTTAGGGTTTATGGAAAAAACTGAATGCTTTACACCTGATGAACTCGCAAAAAGTCGTCATTCCCGCGCAGGCGGGAATCCAGACTATCCACAATCCATTAAAAACACTGGATCCCGATGAAAATCGCTTTTATCTGCCCCTGGTATGGTCCGGATATCCCCGGCGGGGCTGAAGCAGAGGCCCGCCGGACCGTAGAAAATCTCTCCCAGCGCGGGATTCCGGTGGAGGTCTGGACCACCTGCGTTAAGGATTTTGAAGGGGATTGGGGCATTAATTATTACCCTGCCGGAGATGCTTTGATTAACGGGGTACTGGTCAAGCGATTCCCGGTGATCGCCCGCAACGGGGAGCTTTTTAATACCCTGAACAGGCGAATCCTCTCCGGGGAGAAACTGGCCCGGGAAGAAGACCTCTTCTTTCAACACATGATTAACAGCCACCTGCTGTACCGGCATATCCGGGATCATGGCCGGAATTATCTTTTATTCTTTATCCCCTATCTTTTCAGTACCACCTATTACGGGGCCAGGATCTATCCGGACCGTTCTTTTATTATCCCCTGTCTTCACGATGAAGGCTATGCCCGAATGGAACTCCTGGGTAAATTGTTTCATCGGGTGCGAGGGCTTATTTTTCATACCCGGTTCGAGAGGCGGCTTGGCCGGGAGTTGTATTTCCTGACCCAGGCCCAGGCCCATCTCTTCGGCGAGGGGATCGATACGGAGATCCAATCCGAGGCTGAAAGGTTCCGGTTGAAGGTTCAGATAAAGGACCCCTACCTCCTGTATGCCGGCCGCAGGGATTCGGGGAAAAATACGCCTTTGTTGATGAATTTTTTTACCCGGTTTAAAAAACGGAATCCTTCCAACCTGAAGCTGGTTTTAATCGGTAACCTGCCGATCCAGATTCCTCCTGACGACCAGGGCGACATCCTGGATCTGGGCTTTGTTTCCAAGCAAGACAAATACGATGCTTATGCCGGGGCGGCCCTCTTTTGCCAGCCCTCGGTGATGGAAAGTTTTTCGATTGTCATTATGGAGGCCTGGCTTTGTGGGACCCCGGTCCTGGTTAATGCCAATTGTCCGGTAACGGTGGAACATTGTCAAAACAGCCGGGGCGGTCTATTTTTCAAGGATTATTTCGAGTTTGAGGGCTGCCTGCAGGAAATTCTGGACAACCCCGATTTGAGCCGGGAAATGGCCCGAAAGGGCCGGGAATATGTCCTTTCCAATTTTCATTGG
>JAZDOU010000171.1:0-11331 GCA_043798385.1 Pseudomonadota bacterium | reverse complement strand
GGACAGTGATATTAGCTGCCGGCGGGGCCTCTTATCCCAAGACCGGTTCTACCGGAGATAGTTACCGGATGGCCCGAAAGTCCGGTCATACCATCGTGGGTATCCGTCCTTTTCTGGTTCCTTTAGTCGCCAAGGCCTCCTGGGTCAAAGAACTTCAGGGGGTGGCCCTGAAAAATGTCTCGGCTACTATTTATTTAAACGGAAAGAAAGATCAATCGGAATTCGGGGAGATGATTTTCACCCATTTTGGAATTTCCGGTCCGATTATTTTGTCATTAAGCGGACGGGTGGTTGATATTCTTAAACAGGGGAAGGTCTCCATCTCCATTAATCTCAAACCGGCCTTAACTCAAGAACAAATTGACGAGAGACTCCAACGGGAATTCAAGGCCCACCATTTAAAAGGATTACAAGGGATCTTGAAGTTTTTATTACCCAGCAAAATGATCCCGGTCTTTCTGGCCCTTTCTAAGATACCAGGGGATAAAAAAGGAAATCAAATTACGGCTGAAGAGCGATCCCGGTTGAAAACCCTTTTAACGGATCTGCAAATAACGATAACCGGGCCTCGACCCCTTGAAGAGGCCATCGTGACTAATGGCGGGGTTTCTCTCCGTGAGGTAAACCCCGCCACCCTTGAATCCAAGATCGTTTCCGGACTCTATCTCTCTGGGGAGGTTTTGGATATCCAGGGGAAAACCGGCGGCTATAATCTACAAGCTGCCTTTTCCACCGGCTGGGTAGCCGGAGAGAGTGCCGCCAGGAAAGTTTCAAGTGACGTGTGACGGGTTACGCGTTGTGAGTTACGAGTCAGGAGACCCGATACTAAAATGATAACCCGTAACCCGCAACTCGCAACCCATAACGGAGTTATGACCACCAAAGTCGATCTCAGAAATTTGACCTTCGAAGAATTAAGAGACTGGGTTACTGATCTTGGGTTGGAGCCCTATCGGGCCGAGCAGGTCTTTGGCTGGATTTTTCAGGCCAAGGTGAATACCTGGGATCAAATGACCAATTTATCCAAAAAATGGCGGGGTCGTTTTCAGGAACAGGCCTATCTGAGCCGGCTGATTATAAAGAAGATTGAACGATCTTCTGATAAAACCCAAAAATTTCTTTTTGAGCTGGAGGATGGGGAGCATATTGAAAGCGTCCTCATCCCCGAGCGGGGACATTACACCTTGTGCCTCTCATCCCAGGTGGGCTGTGCGCAGGGATGCCGCTTTTGTTTTACCGGCCGGATGGGCCTTAAAAGAAATCTTAAGGCCTCGGAGATCATCAATCAGGTCCTGGCCGTTCAAGAGACTTTGACTGCTAAAGATCCTCTCCTGACCAACATCGTGCTGATGGGTATGGGAGAACCCCTGGACAACCTTGAAAACACGCTCCGGGCCTTGAAGGTTCTCCTTTCACCTCAGGGCTTGCAGTTTTCACATCGCCATGTGACCCTGTCGACGGCCGGGTTGATCCCGGGAATGAAGGCCCTGGGTCAGATCCTGCCCGTTAATCTGGCCGTTTCCCTTAATGCCGCTGATGAGTTAACCAGAAACCGGCTGATGCCTGTCAATCGACTGTTTCCCTTAGAGCGGTTGATCCAGGCCTGTCGGGAGTTTCCTCTGACCCGCGGCAAAAGGATTACCTTTGAATATATTTTGATCAAAGGAATCAATGATTCCCTCCAGCAGGCCAGGGCCCTGTCCGGACTCTTGAAAGGGGTCAAGGCCAAAATCAACCTGATCCCTTTTAATGCCCATCCGGGCATTGGGTTTGAACCACCCGAAGAAAAGGCGGTTTTAAGATTTCAGGATACCTTGATCAGTAATCAATACACCGTCATGATCCGCCGGAGTAAAGGGGCCGATATCTCAGCGGCCTGCGGACAACTCCATGCCGAATGGACCCGGACTATCGCATCCGACCGAGATTGAGAAGACGGGGATAAAATACTTCAAAAAAAATTGACCCGCTGGATTAAAAGACGTATAATTGAAAATAATATATACGTCAGACGATAGAGGTGATTTCCGTGCAGACTAAATTAACTTTGCGATTAGATGAAAGACTTATCAGGGAAGCAAAATCCCTTGCCAACCGTAAAGGGCAATCAGTCTCCCAGATTGTGGCCAACTATTTCCACTCCTTAAAAGAAAAACCGGCCGAAAAACAGACAAACCTTACTCCGATTGTTAAATCGTTAAAAGGTGCCTTGCGGGGAACACCCCTTGATCTAAAAGATTACCACCGGTATCTTGAGGAAAAGTACTCATGAAAGTTCTTTTTGATACGAATGTTGTCTTGGACCTTCTGTTAGAACGGGAGCCATTCGTCCATCCGGTGGCCTCTCTGTTCTCTATGGTTGAACGGGGAGATCTTACGGGATGTCTCTGTGCAACAACCATAACCACTCTAAATTATTTGGCCTCAAAAGCAGTGGGAAGGAAAAAAGCTCAGCTAGAAATTCAAAAGCTGTTGACCCTCTTTGAAATAGCCCCGGTCAATCGGTCCGTTCTTCAAGCCGCTCTCCTGTCCGGATTTCCGATTATGAAGACGGGGTCATTCATGAAGCAGCCTGTTTCATCGAAGCAGACGGGATAATAACCAGGGATTTCAAAGGTTTTAAAAAATCCAGGATCCAGATTTATTCCCCGGCAGAATTAATTAGTCACCTTTCCAATAGAGAAAAAATTTTAGAGAGGATCTGAGAATTGGAGATGATCCCATTTTTTCATTCCCCGGTAAATTTAGGTTCCCGTTTCTCCACAAAGGCCATCATGCCCTCTCTGGCATCCTTGGAATTCTTGACCATCGCAGCCCCCTCCAGCTCGATTTCCAATCCGGCGGCCAGATTGGTATCCAATCCCTGTACCACGGCCTTCAAAATGGCTTTCAGGGCCAGAGGCGCCCTCCTGGCCAACTGACCGGCATAGTCTTTGGCATCCTTCATGACTTCGCCGGGCTTGGAGACCTTATTAATTAATCCCCAGTCATAGGCCTCCCGGGCATTGATCCTGCGGCCCATCAGGGCCATTTCCAGGGCCCTGGTGCGGCCGATTAAGCGCGGTAATCTCTGGGTGCCGCCCCAGCCGGGGATAATCCCCAGAGTTATTTCCGGCAGACCCAGGACGGATTTCTCGTCGTCCACCATGATTTTGAAATGACAGGCCAGCACCAGTTCAAAACCGCCCCCCAGGGCAAAACCATTAATGGCCGCCACCACCGGCTTGGCACTCCTTTCAATCCTGGTAAAAAGGGTATGCCCGTAGCGGCCTATCCAGAGGTTCAGGGGATCGGCAAAGCTTTTGATGTCGAAACCGGCTGAAAAGGCCTTTTCGCCCGATCCGGTAATGATGATAGACCTGATGGCCGGATCGTTTTCCAATTCGGTAAAGGCCTTGGCCAGGTTGTCCATGGCGGCATAGTTGAAAGGATGGGCGGGCGGGCGGTTTAAGGTGATAATGCCGATGGGACCGTCGTTTTCCAATAGCAGTGTATCGTAGGTCATAAAGCCTCCTTGTTTGTTCGAAAATACCGTTCAATGTTCAATGTTCGAAAAAATCCATTTTTATGTCCCGGCTTCCGGCCGATCGGCTATGCCGATTGATTTAGACGGATTGGCCATCTTCCGGTAGTACGATTCAGACAGATAAATGGCCGCCAGGGGGTTGTGGCCGGTTACCCGGTCTTTGACCGCCAAGACGGTCGTCGGGGCGTCCGCATACTTAAAAAAAAGAGAATCGTGGCCCACACACAGCCCCAGCAGGACATTAAACTCCGTTCCGGAATGATTGAGAAGTTTGGCCTGATAAATGGGGTTGCACATAGCCTCGTCGGTTCCCTGATAGATCTTTTCTTTATCCCTGATCCCGATTATTTCTTTCGGGGTTCGTCCGGCCTTGCAGAGTACTGAAACCACTTCAAAGCCATAAGCCTTGAGGATCCCCTCGACAATTTTGGCTTCCTTGGTCAGGCCGAGGCAAAAGGCTAATCCCAGGCGTTTGTAATTCATCTTGTGGGCAAATTCGCATATCTCCAACAGGCGGGTCTTAGTGGGCTCCATGACATAGGGCCGTTGATGTCGGTTGGCATAACATTCCCCTTCCTGGATGGTGGCCTGGCGAGCGAACTCCCTGGTTTGAGGGTCCTCATATTCCCGGCCAGCTTCGGCCAGGACATTTTTCCCTTTAAGGGTAGGACAGCCCTTGGAGCCAATTCCCTCAGGAGTAAAACAGATTTTTTTGGGGATGGCAATTTCGCAGGATGCACAAGAGGGGAGAGGATTGGTTCTTTTTTTGATCATAGCAGCTCCTTTCAGCCTTTTTTTAAGGCCGCACCTATTTCTTCTTTAACTAAACCGACACTTTCAGGGAGGAAATTCTCTAAGGCCTTTTTGGCCTCCGGGCCGTTGATGCGGCCCAAGGCCCAGGCAATCATGCCCAGGACCCGTTCATCCTTATTTTCTTGAAAGGCCCTGACCAGATCCGGGATATAGCGGTTGTCCAGGGTGTTCCCCATAGCCCGGGCCGCATTCATTTTCCAGCGCCAGAGATCCTGATCGGACATATAAAACATATGGGGCCAGATACGGGTATTGAAATACTGGGGATCCATGTGGAGCAGATTTTCAAGTTTGAAGTCCTCGACCATGGACAACACTTTTTGATTCATGGGCAGGTCCCTGGCCAGCCAGGGGGCATTCCGGGGGCAGACATTCTGACAGCGATCACAGCCATAAATGTATAATCCCATCGGTTCTCGAAGTTCCTTGGGGGTAAGGCCCTGGCCGTAATAGGTCAGGAAGGAGATGCATTTGCGAGGGTCGATGTGACGGGGGCCTTTCAAGGCACCGGTGGGGCAGGCGGTCAGGCAGGTATTCCGGCACCAATCCGGGCAGCCGATTTCCAGGGTCGGTTCATCGGGGGTAAATTCCTGATCCACCACCAGGGCTACCGGCAGGACCCAGGATCCTTTGGCGACGGCTTTGTTGGAATAAAACAGACAGTTTTTTCCGAAGGTCCCCAGGCCGGCCCGGGCGGCGGCTATCCGGTGGGGCAGGTGAAAGGGGACCTTGGAGTCGATCCCGTTTTCTTTTAAATAAGAACGAAAGGCCTTGATCCGTTTCGCCAGACGGTCTTTAGTGATCCGGTCATCATCCAGATAACAGCGGCCGAAATGATGTTCCAGGGATTTGGGGAAGGCCTGGTTAAAATAGACCTCCATTAAGACGATAATAGACTTGGCCTGGGGCAGGATCTGTTTGGGGTCTGTGCCGGCGATCAGATCCAGCCCGGCCTTGAAGATCCATTCGTAGTCCGGATAGCGCTCCTGCAACAATTCCTTTTGGATGTCAAAGGGTTCGGCCGTGGTAAACCCGATATCCCCAAAACCGCATTCATAGGCCTTTTCAATAATTTCATTTTTTGTGATCATCCATCCTGCCTCCGTTATCTCATCCCCCGGTCTCCCGGGCCAGCCATGTCAAGGTATATTAACAGATCAGGCTGAAATGAAAAGGGGTAAAATTAAATTGGGAAAAATTGAAAAAAAGGCGATTTTTTCCATCTTGACCTGGCCGACGGTTATCTTTATACTCAGCCGATCTTTACTCATATTTTCCGTAGGAGGAGTCTTATGGACGGTATCGTAGGTATTTACGGACCGGGCGATCCGGATCTGGTGAACAAGACTTTTTTGGCCACAGGGGCCTGTCAGCATCGTGGAAAAGCCAGCACCGGTTTGGCTATCGGAACCAGAAAGGGGATTTACATTCATAAGGGATTGGGCCGGATCGCCGAAGTCATTGATTACAATATAATCCGAAATTTCCAAGACCTGGAGCCTATGGCGGCCATAGGAAATATCGGCTATACCAAAAGAAAAATTGCCGAAAAAACCAACGCCGAACCCATAGAAATCGTTCCCCGTTCAGGGGCCGGGATGAAGGTTGTCCTGACCATGGACGGCTACTTGATTAAAGATGACGACCTGAGGGCCGAATTGGAAAAGGACTATATCCTCCAGACCGACAACAAGACAGAAATCGTCGGGGCTTTCCTGCATAAATACCTTAACGAAATGGGATTCTGTTTTGAAGCCGGTGAAAGACTGATTGAAAAATTTTTCGGGCGGGCTACCTTCGCCTTAACCGCTCTGGTCTATAATGGTCAGGAAACCCTGTTGATAGCCATAAATGATGCCACCGCGTTTGAACCTTTTTGCTATGCCTTTATTGACGGCACCTTTGTGGCCAGTTCGGAATCTTGTTCCCATCGCCGGTTGGAGGGGATCACCGAAAAAGAGTATGACGGCGCCGAGATGACCCTCTGTTCCCCCCAGGGATGCAGGACCAAACGCTTGCGGGAAGAACCGCAAAAGACGGACATCTTTCAAGGGGTCTATTTCGGTAATGTCGGATCTCTATTCAGGGGTAAGGAAATATTTCAGCTACGAAGGGAACTGGGCCTGGAATTAGTGGATCAGTATAAAACTTCCCAGGGGGATATTGTTATTCCTAATCCGGAATCAGGATGGGGGGTAACGGTCGGGATAGCCGAAGGATTGAAGAAGAACCTTTTCCCCGCCCTGATCAAACTCCCCCAAGCGGTCCGAACCTTTCAAGAAGGGGAAAGGGCCACCCGTTCCAAAGAAGTGGGGCTGAAATTTGGCGGAGTAGAATCATTGCTGCGGGATAAAAACGTGGCGATGGGAGATGATAGTATCGTCAGAGGAAGTGTCAGCGAAGGCGGGTCGGTCTGGGTCACTTATAACGCCGGGGCTAAATACATCGAGTTCTGGGTTTCTTACGGTCCGATGTTTTTCCCATCATTCAAGGAATGGCATCGGGGACCGGAATGTTTGCATGAACTGGCCGTCCAGAGGGCTTTTCGTGAAAATAATCCTTATGATAAATCGTTGGAAGAGATCAACCGGGCCGTCGCCAAGTTAATCGGCGTGGATGAAGTAAAATATAACACCCAAGAGCGTATCCGAAAAGTGGCCGGCAACGGGTCCTTCCAGGCCCTGGATGCCAGTTATCCCATAGACAGGGTTTTCTGGCCTGATTGGCTGAAAAGGGAATTCGACCGTTTTGATCGCTATCGGAAATAGCAGGGTTGCGTCTTTATCGGCCGGTTTTAATCTTGCGCAGGCGGATGGACAGGGGGGTGACTTCCACCTGTTCATCATCATTGATATACTCCATGGCCTGCTCTAAGGTAAAACGCCGCGGGGGGACTAAACGCAAGGCCTCATCGGCATTGGCGGCCCGGATGTTGGTTAGTTTCTTTTCTTTGGTGATGTTGACCCAGAGGTCTTCAGGCCGGGAATTTTCCCCGACGATCAGACCGGGATAGACCGGGTCTCCGGGACTAACGAAAATAACCCCTCGGGGCTGGAGATGAAAGATGGCATACGATACGGCCTTGCCCGGCCGGTCGGAAACCAGGACCCCGTTGGGCCTGGCCGGAATAGCCCCGGCATGAGGGGTGTGGCCGATGATCAGGGTATTGAAGAGCCCGGTTCCCCGGGTATCGGTTAAAAACTGACTCCGTAGGCCGATCAACCCCCGGGAAGGGATTTCAAATTCCAGGCGCACCCGGCCGGAGCCGTGGTTGATCATCTTGATCATCTTACCACGGCGGGCACTCATTTTTTCACTGACCACACCGACGTAGCCTTCCGGGATGTCTATAACGGCCAATTCCAAAGGCTCCATGAGTTTCCCATCGATCTGACGGGTGATGATTTTGGGCTTGGAAAGAGAGATCTCAAACCCTTCCCGGCGCATCATTTCCACCAACACGGCCAACTGCAGCTCCCCCCGGGCGCTGACTTTAAAGGAATCTCGAAAATCGGCCTGCTCAACGCCGATACTGACATTATAGAGAAGCTCTTTATCCAGCCGTTCCTTGATGTGACGGGAGGTCAGGAGGCGTCCTTCCTTGCCGGCCAGGGGAGAGGTGTTGACGGAAAAAACCATGGATAAGGTCGGTTCTTCCACGGTAATACTCGGCAACGGTCGGGGATCATTGGGATCGCCCAGGGTATCGCCGATAAAGACATCGTCCACTCCGGCCACGGCAGCAATATCCCCGGCCTCGATCACCTCTCGTTCCACCCGGTTGAGTCCTTCATAGGAATACACCTGGCTGAGGATGGCCTTGGCAGTAATCTCTCCACCCTTCAGGAGGGCCACTTCCTGGCGCTGTCTCAACTGTCCACTGACGATCTTGCCGACTGCTATTCGGCCCACATAATCGCTGTAATCCAGATTGGTAACCAGGAATTGCAGGGGGGCCTCCGGGTCACAGGCAGGTGCCGGGATAGCCTCCAAAATGGCCTCAAAAAGGGGGACGAGTCCTTTGCCCTGGCCCTCCGGATCGGTCAGGGCGATGCCGGCCCGGGCATTGGTGAAAAGGACCGGAAAATCGAGCTGGTCTTCACTGGCCGAAAGATCGATAAAAAGATCGTAGACCTCATCCAAAACTTCCTTGATGCGCCGGTCAGGACGGTCGATTTTGTTGATCACCACAATCGGGGGGAGCCTTCGTTCCAGGGCTTTGCCTAATACAAACCGGGTCTGGGGCAGGGGACCCTCGGTGGCATCCACCAGAAGCATGACCCCATCAACCATATTCAGGGTTCGTTCCACTTCTCCGCCGAAGTCAGCATGTCCGGGGGTGTCGACAATATTGATTTTGACCCCCTTATAGACGATGGCCGTATTTTTGGCCATGATGGTAATGCCCTTTTCCCGTTCCAGGTCCATGCTGTCCATGACCCGCTCGACGACCTGTTGGTTTTCCCGGAAGATACCGCTCTGCCAGAGCATGGCGTCCACCAGAGTGGTTTTACCGTGATCCACATGGGCAATGATAGCTAAATTTCGTAAATCTTGACGTGATTGCAGTTGGGTCTATTTATTTTAATCCTTAAGGGGATGGAGAAACACCTTGTTGGAGAAATTATCCCGACAGGATTACGGGATTATGGGATGAAAAGTTAAATCCTGTTGATCCTGTCAGGGTATAAATTGGCACCGGCTATTCGATAGTTACTTTTTCCATGATGATCTGAGAAAGGGGACAGTCGTTAGGGTCCGTGGCACAGCAGGCAATGGCATTGATTATATCCTGACCTTCAGTGACCCGCCCGAAGATGGTATAGTTGGGGGGCAGGGGATAATCCACGTGCATGATAAAGAACTGGGAACCATTGGTATTGGGTCCGGCATTGGCCATGGCCACAGTCCCGGCCTTGTATCCCTTTTTGTAAAGGTCCGAGGTCTTGTTGATCTCATCGTCAAAACGCCCGCCCCAGGCCGATTGACCTCCCCGCCCGGTGCCGGTAGGATCTCCACCTTGAATCATAAATCCCTTGATAACCCGATGAAAGATGACCCCGTCGTAATAGCCTTGCCCGGCCAGGGTGATGAAATTTTCGGTGGTTTTAGGGGCCTCGGCTTCCATTAATTCAAAGCGGATGGTCCCATTGTTGGTTTGAATAACTGCTTGGCGATTGGCCATGGCGATTCCTCCCGAAATACAAATAGAAATGGCGAGCAGGCTACAAAATTGAGAAGGCGCTCCTGGTATTCAGGATTTTCCGGACGCCCCGGGCTTTAATCTCATACCCGGTACTTGGAGCGGTAGTCCATGCTCACCATTTTTAATGATAGCAGTTTGCCAAAAAAAGGCAAGAAAAATCTAAAGATTGGCTGGAATATCCTGTAATAACTAAATTTTACAATTAGTTTCCATCCGGGAATCCAAGATTTCCGGATGAGCACAAATTAGCCTGCAACTAAAATCCCAAAAGAATCTTGACCAGATCGGCCGCTATTCGGTAGGTGGGATCCTGGAATGCCTTACGGGGATTGAATTCACACAAGTCCATCCCGGCCAGGCGCACACCTCTCTGAAGGACTTCTCTGACGGTGCCGACCAGGCGCATCAGTTGAGGGCCGTTCAGCCCCTGGCGGTCACCATAGCGGACCCCTTCCAGGGCATTGCGGGCCCCGATGTCCATATCGATAGAAAGATAAACCCAGGGGGTGCGGATCTGTTTTAAGATACTTTTTAGTTTGCCGGTGCCGACCAGGAGATCGTTTTTCGTCAGCAAGGTGACCCCTTGCTCTTTTAGTTTTTGAAATCGGCCGACATAATTTTGGATCCGCTGGTCTTTGATCCGGAAGGCCTGTTTGGGAGGGTAGTCACCGATTCCCAGGATATAGAGATGCTCCGGTTGGAGGACTTTTTCCGCCAGGAGATGATCCAGAAAAGAACTGGCATTATAAGAGTCCGGGCGGTTATATAAAAAGGGGTCATGGGAGTCGTGGAGGGAATCGGGGTTGGTGTCCAAATCATACTGGATGGCCTGTGCTAAAAGAGGAACCGTCAGGGCATCGGTGTGGCTGTCCAGGACGATCAAGGAAATTTCTTCCGGATCGTGTAATGCCTTCAGTTTCCGGTAAACCCCTCCGGTCAAGGAATGATCAACGGCAATCAGGCAGGGGAGATGAGGATGGATTTTTTCGGCCACGAAATCACCGACCTGCCGGGCATAATCGCGGCAGCCGTCTGAATCGACAAAGCGAACGAATGCTTCAATGGTGAGTTGGACGTTATCGGAAAAAGAGGGCAGGGGACCAAGCCGGGAAGGGACTTCCAGCGAGCCTTTCTCCAGCCACTGGTCCGGAGGAAGCTCCTTCCGCAAAATAGCCATAACCCCTTCATAGGGGTCGACGACCAGGTCCTGGTGTCCCTGAAAAATCCGTTTCTCCTGAATGGCCTCTTCCCTCTCGTCACAGTCCAGGGAACAGCCGAAAAATACCGCTTTCTGGTTCATCATTTTTTTTTATAACAAACCCTCCCAACATTCAACTTTTACTTGTTAACAGGAGCAGAGAACAGATTGCTTTTATCGCATTCTTCTCCCAAAAAGATACTTGACCAAAAATTAATGGTATGACATATAATACCACATGAAAATCGTTATAGAACCCAACGTGCTATTTGCAGCTTTAAAATCCCGACGTGGTGCCTCATATAAATTGGTCTCTCTTCTGCCGTCTGAAAGGTTTTCGATAGCGATATCGGTTCCTTTGATTATTGAATATGAAGGTGTATTAAAGCGGGGGAAGCTTTTCTCAAATATTACCGAAAAAGACATCGGTGATTTTATTGATTTTTTTTGTTATGTGGGAGAGCAACAAGAAATTTTTTTTCTCTGGCGTCCTTTCTTGCCTGATCCATCCGATGACCTAGTCCTGGAAGTTGCAGTGGCAGGTGGTTGCGATGCAATTATAACGTACAATAAACGTCATTTCAAAAA
>JAZDOU010000137.1:0-3412 GCA_043798385.1 Pseudomonadota bacterium | reverse complement strand
CGGTCTGGCCGGATGCTGGAATTTTATGAGTGGTTATACCGGCTATATTGATTTCGGGGCGGTTACCTATGTGGGGGTGGGTTCCTATGTGGCCGGGGTTCTGACCCTGAAAGCCGGCTGGCCCCTTTTTCCGGCTGTTTTGTCGGCCGGTGTGGCCACACTTCTTTTGGCCTTATTGGTCGGCTGGCCGACCCTGAAATTGCGAGGGGCCTATTTTGCCATTGCCACCTTTGCCCTGGCCGAGGCCTTGAAACAAGTCTGCGAAGAGTGGAACGCCCTGACCGGAGGAGGGAGCGGTCTGACTTACAACCTCCGGCTGGATGATTTAACGTACTACTGGATTTATCTGGGACTGGCCGGCGGCGTATTGGGGATGACCTATTTTACCGACCGTTCCAAGATGGGCTATGCCATGAAGGCCATCCATCAGGACGAACAGGCTGCGGCCCGTGTAGGGATCAACACCCATGCCATCAAGATCAGGGCCTACGGCCAGAGTGCCTTTTTTATGGGTTTATTGGGATCCTTGGAGGCCAGCCGTTTGGGGTATATCACCCCGGTCGATGTGTTTAACGTCCACATTACCATCAAGATGGTGATCATGTCTCTGTTGGGGGGCATGGGAACCATTCTGGGCCCGGTTATTGGAGCCGGATTCCTGCAGGTTATGGAAGACGTCCTGGGGACTAATTTTTTGAATTGGTATCTGGTTTTTGTAGGGATTATCATTATCCTGGTGATCATGTTCATGCCCAGAGGAATCAGCGGCACGATCAGCCGAAGGGTGGCCAAGATTATGAGAAAGGCCTAAATGGTTCCATTTCGGATTTTGGATTGCGGATTTCGGAATGTGAATTGCGGAATGCGGGGTTGAGGGAGATATGGGCAGCGGGAAGAAGGTCGTTTTGAGAGGTGAAGGGATCTGTAAAAATTTCGGTGCCCTGGTGGCCCTCTCGGAGGTCTCACTGCAACTCACCCAAGGTGAAATCCTGGGGGTCATCGGTCCCAATGGATCCGGTAAAACGACTTTATTTAATGTCCTGACCGGTATCCTGGCGGCCGACCAGGGGGAAGTTTATTTTGAAGGAAAACGAATTTCCGGGACGCCTACCTACAAGATCTGTCGTCTGGGTCTGATAAAAACAGCCCAGATCGTTCAACCCTTTTCAGGGATGAGTGTCCTGGATAATGTGATTATCGGCAGTCTTTATGGGCAAAATCTTTCCCTGTCCAAGGCCCGCCAAAAATCCCTGGACATTTTGGATTGGGTCGGCCTGATGTCCAGTGCCCAGGTGCCCGCCGAGTCCATCACCGTGGCCATGCGGCGCCGCCTGGAACTGGCCCGGGCCCTGGCCACCGGTCCGAAGATTATCTTGTTGGATGAAAATATGGCCGGTTTAACGCCCAGTGAGATCGAAGGGGTGTTGACCCTCCTGCGGGAGATCAATGCCCGGGGCATCAGTCTGATCGTGGTGGAACATATCATGCAGGCGGTCATGGGCATCTGCCATCGAATTTTCGTACTCAATTACGGTCAGAAGATTGCCGAAGGGCTTCCGGAGGAAGTGGTCCGAAACCGGGAGGTTATAGAGGCCTATCTGGGTGAGGACTATGCTTGATGGCTTTGTAAAAAGTCCATCTGTCCAGCGGATCGCGGGATTGCGCGGCATCCCTTTTAGATGGATTGCTTTGATTTTTTTATCTGAAAATTTAACTCTAACTTCTCTTTACGGGTCATAGGGGGGTCTTGTTTTTGGTGTTGTCCATCCGTTAGCCATAATCATTTTTTTGGGGTCAAAACCAGAACCTTATATCAAAAGCAGGCCTACACCAGTGACGGAAACAGGCTTCGGCGTGGTTTCTGTCTCAAGTCCTACTTTGCTTTTGGGCCGGATTGGAACCCCATAATTACCCTTTGGACAACTCCAAAAACAAGACCCCTCTATGACCAAATTTCCAAGGTGGAGCGAAAAAATTTCAAATATCTTTGGTTAGATTCTTTACACACCTACCACAAAGGATGTCATGCTTAAGGTAGACCGGCTGGATGCTTATTACGGAGATGTTCAGGTCCTCTGGGAGGTCTCCCTGGAGGTTCAAAAAGGCCGGATGGTGGCGGTGATCGGTCCGAACGGGGCCGGGAAATCCACTCTTTTAAAAACCATCATCGGGCTGGTGGCTCCCAGAGGCGGGGACAGTAACGGGGCCGTTCAATACCGGGAACAGGCCCTGGACGGCCTGACACCGGAAAAGGTGGTCCGCCTGGGTTTGACCCTGGTCCCCGAAGGGGCCCGGGTATTTCCGGAAATGACCTGTCTGGATAATTTGAAATTGGGGGCCTATTGTTTAAAAGACCCGCTCCGGCAAACCCGGCTCTTGGATGAGGTGATGGAACTCCTGCCTAAATTGAAAGAAAGGGCCAGGCAAAAGGCCAAGACCCTTTCCGGAGGGGAACGACAGATGCTGGCCATCGGACGGGCCTTGATGAGTGATCCCGATTTTCTTCTCTTAGATGAGCCCTCTCTGGGACTCCACCCCCTGATGGTCTCACATATCTTCAAGGCCCTGGAAGAAATCAATCGTCTCGGGAAAACTATTTTGCTGGTGGAGCAAAAGGTGACCTTTGCCCTCAGGATGAGTCATTATGGCTATGTGTTGGAAAACGGGCGGCTGGTCTTAGAAGGGCGGGGAGCGGACTTAATGGTTGATCCCCATGTACGGCAGGCCTATCTGGCCATGTAGTTCTCATCCGGAAACGACCTTCCCGGATGAGAACATACATCTGCTGGTTATCCTCTTCGGCCAGAAATCCTTTAAAAAGGATTTCTGGCGAGAGCTTCATGCCGGTCCCCGAATGGGGACCTTAGCATAGGTCGATAAAATCGACCGGCCGAAATCGAGGTGTTTCCATCCGGAAATTCGAATTTCCGGATGGAAACTATGTAATTTCGACGCCGGGAAGATTCCCGGCACCATTGGCCTGGCGTTTTTTTTGGATTTCGCAGGGGCATTGCGATTTGATAAAAGGATGAAACTCGAATTTAGTTTGAATGGTCGGCCGGTATCCCTGGAATGCTCCGGCAGTGAAACCCTGTTGTCGGTCCTGCGGGAGCACTTTGGTTTACTCGGTGTCAAGGAGGGCTGCGGGATTGGGGAATGCGGGGCCTGTACGGTCCTTTTGGACGATCGGGCCGTCAATGCCTGTCTAACGGCAATCGGCCGGGTAGAGGGCCGTCGCGTTCTGACCATTGAAGGATTGGCCCAGGGAGGAAAGCTCCATCCCATCCAGGAGGCCTTTATTGACCTGGGGGCCATTCAATGCGGTTTTTGTACCCCCGGGATGATCATGGCCGCCTATGCCTTACTCCAGGAAAATCCCGCACCCAACCGGCAAGAGGTGATTGAGGGCCTG
>JAZDOU010000081.1:0-3751 GCA_043798385.1 Pseudomonadota bacterium | reverse complement strand
TTTCTGGGCCTTGAGGAAATCGGTTAATCGTTTGATTTCCGCCTCGGAGACAAAGGCCCCGTGAATACGCTGCAACTTGGAGACCCCGGGAGGCAGAAAGAGCATATCCCCTGACCCCAAAAGGGCCTCGGCCCCATTGGCATCGAGGATGGTTCGGGAGTCGGTTTTGGAAGAGACCTGAAACGAAATGCGGGCCGGGAAATTGGCCTTGATGATCCCGGTCAAGATATCCACGGAAGGGCGCTGGGTAGCCAGAAGCAGATGAATGCCGGCGGCCCGGGCCATCTGGGCCAGGCGGGTCAGGTACTCCTCCACATCCCGGGAGGATACCAGCATCAGATCGGCCAACTCGTCAATGACAATGACGACATAAGGCAACCATTCCTCGGGATACTTTTCGGAGGTTCCTTTTTTTTCCTTCAGTAACCTTTGATTGTAAGAATCAATATTGCGAGCCCCTTTATCGGCCATCTTCTGGTAGCGGTCTTCCATCTCCCGGATGGCCCAGCGCAAGACCCGGGTGGCCATCTTGGCATCGGTAACCACCTCATGCAAGAGGTGGGGAATGCCTTCATAGGGCAACAGCTCAATCCGCTTGGGATCTATAAAGAAAAAACGGACCTCTTCAGGCCGGGCTTTAAAAAGGATGCTGCTGATCAAGGCGTTGAGGCAAACACTCTTGCCGGTCCCGGTAGCCCCGGCGATCAATAGGTGGGGCATCTTGGCCAGATTGGTGACCACCGGGAAGCCCAGAATATCTTTGCCCAGGGCCAGGGTCAGCTTGGACTTGGGGCCTGAAAAGTCCTGAGAGGACAGGATGTCTTTCAGACCGACGGTCTCTCGCTGGCTGTTGGGGATTTCTATGCCGATGACCGATTTGCCCGGAAGAGGGGCGACAATACGGATGCTGACGGCCCGCATGGCCATGGCCAGATCGTCGGACAAGCCGGTGATCCGGCTGATCTTTACGCCGGCGGCCGGTTCAAATTCATACATGGTGACCACCGGTCCCGGGGAGACCTCGGTGACCTGACCTTCCACCCCGAAGTCCTTTAATTTTTTCTCCAGGAGACGGGAATTCATGATCAGGCTCTGTTGTTGGATTTCCTGATCTTTTTTTTCGTAGGTATCCAACAGGGAAAGGGGAGGGAGTTCGAAATCTCCGGGATTCTTCATGAAGACAAATTGTTCCTGTTGAGGCAGGGGACGCGGCGGAGGTGAAGCCGGTTTGACGACCGGATTTTGGATAATCATCGGCGGCCGGGTTTCTTTTTCTTTCTGGCTCTCCTTTTCCACTTGTAAGCTCTTGGCTTTCCGCTTTCGTTCCCGCTTTTTTTGAATAACGTCCCGCAGCCGGCTTCCCTGACTAAAAAGCCAGACCTGAACCCGTTCCCAGACTCCGGCCAAGGAAACCCGCGTGATCAGGATGAAGCCGGTCAGCAGCAGGACGATCAAAAAGATATGGGTCCCCGGGGGGTTTAATACCAGTTCTATGCGGTGAAAAATCAGATATCCCAGGATCCCTCCCCAGGGGAAATTCCAGCCGAAGTATTGGAAATTTTCCTCTCCGCTGGAAAACAAACCGGCAAAGGAAAAAATCACCAGGATATACCCGGTGGCGTACCAGGAAGGCGAGGGATGGGGCTCTTTGCGGAAAGCAAAGGCCGCCAATTGGAAAAAGATAAAGCTGAGCCAGAAAGAGGCCAGACCCAGCCATTCGTACAGGAAATCCGAAAGGAACGATCCGACCTTTCCCACCCAATTTTTTATGGGGAAATCCGCTATCTGGGGAGAGCCGAAAGAGGGATCGGAGGGGTGGTGGGAAATCAGGCACAGGAACAGCAGGACCCCCACGGCCCCCAGAACCAGCCCGAGGATTTCATAATAGAGTGATTTTTGAGGAGCGTCTTCTTTGGACAAAAGTTAGTTTCCTGTCGGTTCTTTACATCGGGATAATCAAAGGCAATATCACCGGTCTTCGTTCCAGGGAACGATCAAAGAGCCGTTTCAAGGTTTTGCGGATCTCTTCCTGTATGTCGGCCCAGTTCTTTATATCTTCTTTTTGCCTAAGATACAAGATTTCCAAAACCAGTTCTTTGGCCTCCTGGATTAATTGGGGATGTTCTTCTTCGGAAATAAACCCCCGGGAGATGATGTCCGGGCCGGACAGGAGCTCTCCGGTCTGATTGTTCAGGACCACTTGAACCACCACCAGCCCTTCGTTGGACAGATGGCGTCTGTCCCGCAGGAGCAGACTGCCCACATCGCCCACTCCTTTGCCGTCCACAAAGACTCGTCCTACTTCCACCTGACCGCTGATCCGGCCGCCCTCCTGGTCAAAGCGGATGACCTGGCCGTTTTCAGCCAGGATCAGATTTTCTTTGGCCAGGCCGATCTTGCGGGCCAATTGGGCATGCTTGACCAGATGGCGGTATTCCCCGTGAACCGGGATGAAGTATTTGGGCCGGGTCAGGTGGAGCATCAGTTTTAATTCTTCCTGGTTGGCATGACCGGAGACATGAATCTCGGAGACCTTTTCATAAATCACTTCCGCCCCGAAGCGATATAGATTATTGATCAAGCCGTCTATGGCCTTCTCGTTGCCGGGGATGAAACGGGAGGAAAGAATAACCGTATCGCCTTTCTTGATCTTGACCTGCTTATGGTCGTCCCGGGAGATCCGGGTCAGGGAGGACATGGGTTCAGCCTGGCTGCCGGTGGTGATGAGGGTGACCTGGGAATCAGGAAGCTGGAGCATCCCCCCCAGGGTCAGCTCCATCTCGGGGGGAACAGTCAGATAGCCCAATTCCTGGGCGATCCGGCAATTGACCACCATGCTTTTGCCGTTGAAGGCCACCTTTCGTTGATAGCGGACCGCCGAATTCACAATCTGCTGAATACGGTTAATATTGGAGGCAAAGACGGCTACGATCACCCGGCCTTCGCATTCCCGCATGATCTGGTCCAGGGTCTCACCGATCCGTTTTTCAGGCAGGGTATAGCCTTCCCGTTCCACATTGGTGGAGTCCGACATCAGGGCCAGCACCCCTCCTGCCCCATAGGCGGCAAAGGTATTGATATCGGTGATCTCGCCATCCAGGGGGGTCTGATCAATCTTGAAATCTCCTGAATGGATCAGGGTCCCAACCGGAGTTTGGATGGCCAGGCCCATTCCATCGGGGATACTGTGAGTGACCCGGATGAATTCCAGATTAAAAGGGTCGATGGGTATGGATTCTTTGGCCGTAACCGTCCGCAGGTCGGCTTGTCCCAAGAGGTGGTGCTCTTTCAATTTTTCCTTTACCAATTCCAGGGTAAACCGGGAGCCGTAAACCGGAACCGATATTTCCTTCAGCAGGAAAGGTAAGGCCCCAATGTGATCCTCATGGCCGTGGGTCAGGACGATAGCCCGGATTCGTTCTTTATTTTTTAACAGGTAACTGAAATCGGGGATAACAATATCGATACCCAGCATGTAGTCTTCCGGGAACATCAGGCCGGCATCAATGATCAGGATAGACTCCTCATATTGAATCAAGAGCATATTCAACCCGATCTCCCCTAAACCCCCGAGAGGGATGATCTCGAGGGGGGAGGGAGCGTCAGGTGATTCGGATAATGGTGATAAAATAAAGGGTTCCATGGGTTATCCTCAATAGCTGAAAGCTGAAAGCTCAAAGCTGAAAGGTAAGGCTGTCGGTTATCCTTTGAGCTTTGAGCTTTCAGCTTTCAGCGCATCATAGTTTAAATT
>JAZDOU010000322.1:0-2806 GCA_043798385.1 Pseudomonadota bacterium | reverse complement strand
CCATCAGCACCTTGCACTCCACCTCTCCTCCTGATACCTCCAGAACCTTCAACTGTATGAATCCATCGTTTAGATAGATCGTTCCACCTTTAGATACGCTCTGCGGTAATTTCTTATAGTTCACGGGTATCAAAGAGGGATGGCTGGAAACCCCATCAGTGGTCAGGGTGATCCGTTGACCTTTTTTTAATACCAGGGGATCCATAAAAAGTTGCCCGATCCGGATCTTGGGGCCCGGGAGGTCAACCAGAATAGGACAGGTCCGATTCATCTCCCTTGATAAAGAACGGATCAGACGGATATCCTCCCGGTGTTCCTGGAGGGACCCGTGGGCCAAGTTGAGTCGGGCCACATTCATGCCCTGCTTAAGCATTTTTTTTATGACCCCCCTGGAACGAGAGGCCGGTCCAATCGTGCAAACAATCTTGGTTTTATGGCTGGGCAATTTATTAATTAGAGGCAATATGATGATCCCCCTTTTTTTTCAAAACACTAAACGGGTGCTATTTTTATCGGAACAAACCGTGTCTTTCCCTCTCTTTTTCCCCTGATACATGCGCTGGTCAACCCGGTGAACGAAAGCCTTCATGTCTTCCTGCCTCTTGTATTGCGCCAGACCGATGCTCACCGTCACATGGACGTCCTGGCCCGGTATCGGAGAGAAAGTCTCCTTCTTGAACTCCGTCCGGATTCTTTCCGCTGTTACAGCGCCGTCCGTGCTTGTTGCCATGGGCAGGAGGATGGTAAATTCTTCGCCGCCGTAACGATAGGCGGAATCCGTCTGGCGCAGGCATCGTTTCACCACCTGGCCGAGTCGCAACAAGACCAGGTCTCCCTCGACATGACCGTAAGCATCGTTGAATGTTTTGAAATCATCGAGATCGAGAAGCAGCAGGGTCAAGGGCTGTCCATAGCGGTCCGTCCGATCCATCTCCATCTTGAGTTGATGATAAAAATATCTGGAATTGTAAAGCTGGGTGAGATCATCGACGATACTGAGTTCTCGGTATTTGTTTTCGCTTTCCCTTAATAATTTCTCCGCCCCCTTGCGATCGGCAATATCGCGTAAAATCGAGAGGATGCCAACCACCTTACCTGTTGGATCGCGTAAGAAACAAAAATTCCCTTCGACTGGAACGGTACTTCCATCCTTGTGGAACAGATCCAGTTCCAACATCCGTGACCGGGCGGGATCACCGAGTCCTGCACTTTCAACCGCCGTTTCCTCAGCGAAAATCCGGATCGCTTTCACAAAAGACTCCTGAGTGTAGGCTTGCTGCATCGTTCGCTCCATGGCCTCTTTCTCTGTAAAACCTAAAAGCCTCGTCACGGAGGGACTGACGTAGGTCAGTCGCATGTCCAACCCTACCGTCCAGATGACGTCCCTGGCATTCTCAGCCAGGAGGCGATAGCGGGTTTCGCTCACTCGCAAAGCCTCCTGGGCGTGTTTGCGCTCGGTAATGTCGCGGGCTACTGCTTGAAAACCCGAAACACGGCCATCTTTCACAATCAACTGAGTATTTTGTCCAAGCCATATTTCACGACCCTCTTTGGTGATACTAACGAATTCAATATACGTATTTTGAACTCTATTTTCCAATTGGCTCACTAAGAACTTACTAACATCCTTACGCATGTCCGGTCGGATATATTCCAGATAATGCTTTCCGATAATCTCCTCTTCTTCGTATCCTGTAATACGGAGCGCCGCCGGATTTACGAAGGTGAAGTGCCCGGTGTCGTCAGTCTTGAAGACGATATCAGTCGCATTTTCCACCAATGTCCGATATCGCTCCTCGCTCTCCCGCAGCGCCCCCTCCATTCGTTGACGTTCGGTTTCTGATTTTTCGAGTTCAGTAATCCTCCGGCGAAGATCTTCCAACTCCTGGATCAGGTGTTCTTTGGGTTTTCTGTTATCGCCCATATTTTAAATCTCCCGAATCAGGGGACACCATATCTATTTAGTTCTCGTCCGGAAATGATCTTTCCGGATGAGAACTATATAGTTTCCAGTAACAGTTTAGTCCCTTTTCCCCAAGGTTATTATAATCTCTCCAAGACCCACCGCCAAGTAAAAATTAGAACCTGCCCGAACATTTCCGATCAACTGGAGTTATTATACGGAGCCGCTTGAGTTGTTGTCGTATCTGCGGTGAGAAGAGTTTGGAGGAAGGTCAGGGGATGGACTTTTTGCCTTTTGGCCGTCTGCACGAGACTGGGGATGATGCTATGTGACTTTAAGCCCTTGACCGATCTTGTTCCAAAACATACTTTGCGGAAGATGACCATTTTTCTCAGTGATTGCTCGGCATGATTGTTCGTCGGTGGCACGCCGGGGATGCGCAGAAAGGTGAAGAGGTTTTTCTGCTCGGGGCCGATAAGATACTTTCGGAGAGTTTCGGCAGGCTTAAAAAGAAGCGGTTGGTTGCAACTGACGGTAAGTTCTTTTATAAGCTGTTTTTCGGTCTGCCTGGCTGACTGTTGGGTCATGGCCCCGGATTTCAGCTCCTGGCCTATGTCGCAGGCTTTGGAGCAAAGGTCCTTGACGCTGCCGGTGAAAGAATCTACCCGTTGATCTTTCTCGGTCTCCGGGAGGAGGGCATGCTCTCGATTGATTTCTCTGGCCGTAGTGATGATATGGGCCAAACAAGCCTGCCAGTGGGCGCCGATACCATTATAGGCCGCATAACGATCGCGGACCAGGGTGCCGGCAAAGTTATTACCGAAGATGGACTTGGCCACCTCAGCGGAGCGGTGTCGGTCGATGTGAAAGAAGGCCAGGTTTTCATTCCCCGCAAACCATACA
>JAZDOU010000321.1:0-4516 GCA_043798385.1 Pseudomonadota bacterium | reverse complement strand
CACTCCTCAGGGTATCGGGCGCCTTGCATCTGAGCCTTTTTGATCAACCTGTAATCCTTGATGTTTATTCAGACCTTCTGCTCAGGCGAGAGGCGATATGAAAACCAATCGAACCAAAATCCTAAGTATCTTAATTGTCTGCTTGGCCTTTGCCACCGGCCTAACCTGGCGATGGGTCCAGGGAACCCCCTATTATAGCCTGTATCAGATTGGGGCTGGTCTGAAAAACAGAGACCTGAATACCTTTCTAACCTATGTCGATCTGGAATCCATCCTTAGTCAGCAGGTTTCAGGTTCCCTCTCGACCTTACTTTCTTCCCTAAATTCTTCCGGGTCCTTGGGAAAAATTGCCGGTCCCCTGGGGGACATCAAGATCCAATTGACACCGGAGGTGAATAAGGGTCTTAGCACCCTGGTCTCTCAACAGCTCCGGGATTACCTGGAAAATCCGAAAAATCCCACCCTGCCCTCTTCTTTTCTGCTCCTTACAAGGGCCCATTTTACAGTCAAACAGGACAAGGCCTTAGTAACCTTGAAGCAGGATAAAGATCAATTACGGATGGGGATGAAAAAGCAAGAAGGCCTTTGGCGGGTGGTGGAAATCAACCCGGAAGACACCCAAAGACTCATCAAGACCTATCTCCTACCGGCCCCCAAATAACAAGTTCTTCTTGCCCCCCGACACGTTCAGATAACTATTGAATAGAAAAACCTTTTCCAACCAGAAGGGTCGAGGGGTCTTTTTTCAGGGTTGTCCACCATAAAGCCAGTGCTTCTTTCCCGGGCCAAATTTTTAATAATCTTAAAGAGCAGGCCGACACAAGAGTTTCAAATAAGGTTGGGTGAATGCCTTTCTCCCAATCGACTTAACCCCTTGGGCCGGTATCGGGCCGGGAGTTGCCTTTTGGACAACCCTGAAAAAAGACCCCTCGACCCTTCCAGATTCGGATAGTTAGTTTCCAAAAGTGCAGGGAGCAAGACCATTTCTTCTATTGACATTTTTTATAAAAAACGAGATTATATTAACTTAGCTCTTTAAAATAGGGTGAAAATCGATGGTCTGGCAAAAAGTCTATCTGGTAGTCACCCCGGAGAAAGCCGGGGTCCAGACGTCGTCCCGGCGAAGGCCGGGAACCAGTTCCCTTATCCTGGATTCCGGCTTTCGCCAGAATGACGGAAAAGGCCAAATAATGACTTTTTACCGGTCCATCAAAAATAGGTTGTTTAATTTTTACCAAGGGGTTTGATCATGAGCAAGACCATTGCTGAAATCAACGAAAAGATTAAAAAGGGGAAAGCGGTGGTGGTAACCGCTGAAGAGATTATCGAGCTGACTCAAAAAAAGGGGGCAAAAAAGGTGGCTAAGGAAGTGGATGTGGTCACCACCGGCACCTTCAGCCCCATGTGCTCCTCCGGGGCCTATTTCAATGTCAAACAACCCATCCCCAAGATGAAAATAGGGGGCGGCAAGGCCTATCTGAACGGTGTTCCGGTCTATACCGGTTTTGCGGCGGCCGATATATTACTTGGGGCTACGGCCATGCCCGATGATGATCCCAGGAATGCCGTTTATCCGGGGCAGTTTTTATACGGCGGGGCCCATGTTATTGAAGCGCTGGTCTCCGGTAAGGGAGTCACCTTGACCGCTACCGGCTATGGGACCGACTGTTACCCGCTGAAAAAAAGAGAGCTGACGGTCACCCTTAAGGATTTTAACGATGCCGTGCTTTTTAATCCCCGCAACGGCTATCAAAATTATAACGTGGCGGTCAATCTTTCCGATAAGGTGATCTATACCTATATGGGGGTCTTACGCCCCAAAATGGGCAATGCCAACTACTGCAGTGCCGGTCAACTCTCACCATTATTAAATGACCCGATGTATCGAACCATCGGCATCGGGACCAGAATCTTTTTAGGGGGCGGGATCGGCTATGTCTTCGGACCGGGGACCCAGCATAATCCTTCGGTCCCCCGTGGAAAAAACAAGGTCCCCCGAGGTGCGGCCGGAACATTGGGCGTTACGGGAGACCTGAAACAGATGAGCGCTCAATGGCTGCGGGGGGTGTCTTTTACCGGCTATGGCCCTACCCTGGCGATCGGGATCGGGATTCCTATCCCGATATTGGATGAAGAGATGGTGCTCCTGACCTCTGTTCGGGATGAGGAGATCTGGACCAGGGTCGTTGACTACAGCCACGACTATCCACAGGGCACCGGGAAAATCCTGGGTGAAGTCAATTATGCCGAATTGAAATCGGGAAAGATATCTTTTATGAAGAAAGAAATTCCCACCGGCGGGCTGTCCAGCTATCTCAAGGCCAAAGAGGTGGCCGAGACTCTAAAGCGATGGCTGCTTAAGGGAAAGTTCCTGTTGACCGAACCGGTGGCATCCCTGCCGGGAGCATAAAAAAAGTCCAAGGTTCAGGGTTCAGGGTTTCGGCGGTTTAACTACCACGCCTTTCACTTGAATCCTTGAATCCTCGACCCCTTGAATCCTTAAACTGTTTTAGTAAAAGGAGAGATTGTCATGGCCAAAAAAAAGGTTATCCTGACCTTTCCCCCAGCCCTCATAGAGGAACCTGTTACCTATAACCTGATCAAAAATTATAATTGCATGATCAATATCCTTAAGGCCACGGTTCGGCCCAAAGAAGAGGGGAGATTAGTCATTGAGTTAAACGGGAGTAGAGAGGCGGTGGCCAATGGGCTGGATTATCTAAAAACGATCGGCATCCTGGTAGAGGCCCTGGCCCAGGAGGTCCAACACTCAAAAGAGCGCTGTGTCCATTGCACGGCCTGTATCCCTCACTGCCCGACCCAGGCCCTCTCCCTTGACCGGGAAGAGATGAAGGTCTCTTTTCACGAAGAACGTTGTATTATCTGCGAGGCCTGCCTGCCGGTATGCGCTTACAAGGCTATGGAGATCCAGTTCTGAGAGCCCAGACGGATGACCGGCGACAAGAAAACTTGAAAATCAAAAGCAAATCTTTTCCCCGGCTTTAACTCTTGATGGTCTCGCAAAAAGTCAAGAATACGAAATTCGTGACTAATTATTTCAATAAGTTACCCCTGCCAAAGAGACTATATTCGGACTTCCAAATAACTTCCCGGGTAAATGTTAGGTCTTTAAGATAGGGTAAAAAAATAGACTCTTTCTCTCGATTCAAAGGGCTAAATCCCCCTCTATCCCCCTTTTCCAAAGGGGGAAGCTGTTCTCCTCCCTTTGACAAAGGGAGGTCGGGAGGGATTTGGGGAGATTTTTTCGAACATCTGAATTGATACCTTTTCAGAAGTTGTTTGGTGATACAGCGCCGCTATGCGGCGTCTCATAGCTTTTTACGAGACCATCAACCCTTCATCTCCAAGCATTTTTTCCCGTCACCCGTCACCCGTCACCCGTCACTCGTCACTTTTCACTCGTCACTCGTCAAGCCAGTTCCAAGTGAATCGGCCGGCCTAAAAAATGGCTGGCAATCTGTTGAAAATTTGGAGTCAGGTCGGAGACATAAAACCGATGCCCTTTTTCTCCATCGGTCAAAGTTAATCTCGCGGAAATACCCGGATTCTGGTCCAGATAATCCTTCACCCACAGGGCCACTTCCTGCGAAGAGTCAATCACCTGGACTTTTTTGCCCATTTTATTCTGGATAACGGGTTTTAGTAACGGATAATGGGTACAGCCAAGGACCAAGGTATCGATCTGTTTCATCTTCAAAGAAAATAGATATTTCCGGACCACCCGTCTGGTCTCCGGTCTGTTCAGCCAGCCCTCTTCCACCAGAGGCACCAGCAGGGGGCAGGCTTGAGAAAAGACCTCGATCTCGGGTCGAGCCTCTTTTAACAACCGTTCGTAAATCCCGCTTCCGACCGTTGCCCGGGTCCCGATCACCCCGACCCTTTTTTTTCTGGTCACTCGAAGGGTCTTGGCAACGGCCGGCCGAATAACCTCAAAAATAGGGAGGGTGAATCGTTCCCGTAAGGTCTCAAAAGCCACCGAAGATGCCGAGTTGCAAGCCACAATAATGACCTTGGCCCCTTTAGAGATAAGAAACTCCGTATCCTCTATGGAATAATCAATAATTGTCTTTTGGCTTTTGGTCCCATAAGGAGTCCGGGCCGTATCGCCGAAATAGACGATCCGGTACTGAGGAAGTTTGTCCAGGACCTCCCGTACAACTGTTAAGCCGCCTATGCCTGAATCAAAAATACCGATCATTTAATTTGCCATTGGTCTTTTGTTAAAAATAATTTCTGACCCCAAAACGTCTTTTAAATGAACTCTGATGGTCTCGTAAAAAGTCATCAAAGAGACGGCACAGTAAAAAGTCCCAGATGCAAGGCGCGCAAACCGGGAACCATCCTGAAAGGATGGCGACCCAGCATCCCCAGGATGCGAAAGAGGACCTGAGGAGTGAGGCGTACTTACTGGTACGCCGCAATAAGCCTGCCCCGCTGAAAAGCGGGGAAGGATGCAGCGCAATCCCGCGATAGGCGGGACAGGTGGACTTTTTAC
>JAZDOU010000025.1:0-12712 GCA_043798385.1 Pseudomonadota bacterium | reverse complement strand
GGGTTTTACACCTACGGAAGCAGCGGTCCTGGCCGCCAAGGCGAATCGTTGGACCGGCACCTATACGGATCCAAGTCCGGCTACCCAGGTGGCCGAGTTGATCGACAAGATTCCACAAGCCTTGTCAAATCTGCTGGATGCATTTCATAAAGGGAACGCACCTGGAGGACTCTAAAAAAATAAGGCTGACTGAGACCGTCACCGGCGCCGGCTGAGCATCCAAACTTAATAGGGACGCTCAAACTTAATAGGGACGCTGTTAACTATTAAATTTATCTTTGTCAGCGAGGAGAGAGAAAAGGATCGTCCCCATGCTGTTTGCGAATAAAATCCTGAAAGGTGGCCGTCCCTTCCTTTCGGGCCTGGCCGGCAGTCAGGAATTTTCCAACCATGAGTATATGTAGTTCCGGGGGCAAGTCATTGGACTTAATTTCTTTTAAAAAGCCTCCTACCGTGCTTCGGATCACCGTTTGCTTTTCCCGGTCGCCGGCATAGGTGACGACGGCCACCGGCGTGTCCCTGGGGTAATATTGATTGAGCTGGGTGAAAAGTTTGAGATAGTCCAAATGCATGGTGTAAAAGATCATACTGGTCTGAAGGGCCATCAGTTTCTCATTAAGGTCAGATCGGCCGGGCCAATCGGCCATGGTCAGGATCACGGAGCTGGTATCCCAGCCATAAGGAGGGCTCATTTTAACAGCGGCACTGGCTGCTTGAAAGGCCCCTATCCCCGGGATGACCTCGGAGGGAAAATCCTTGGGCAGCATCTCCAGGTAGAAGGTTGTTCCGTATATCATGGGATCTCCCCACTGAAGGGCCGCCACCGTCTGGCCCTTTTCCACGGCTTGTTTGATCTTGTTGATTATCACCTCTCGGGCCTGAGCGTTTTGAATCGCCTTGGCCTTGGCTTTTGGGTCTTTTAATGTTTCCGGGTCGATTCCATAATAGACCCGGGAAAAATGTCCCAGGTACCAGATTTCCTTGCCGTCAATCAAGGATTTCCAGGTATCGCGATCACTCTTTTCTTCCAGCAGTACACAATCCGCGCTTTTAACTACTTCCATTCCCCGCAAGGTGATTAAATCCGGGCTGGTGCCCATTCCTACGACATAGAACTTTCCTGGAGCGGCCTGGGCCATCTCCAAGGGGGCCAAAGCGGCCATAAAAATAATAATTAAAATCCTGATAACCATTGTTTGTTTCCTCATTAATTCCTCCCTATCTTGATTTTTTATAGTTAGCCCAAAAGAAATAAAATGGTAATCCGGAAACCGTCAAAAAAAGGCCCCAAAGGGAGATAGCGGGCTTTTCAATGAAAATTTGTCCGCTGATCCATAAATAGGCCGAACCGAATATAAGCGGCACCACAGGATAGCCCCAGGTTCGATAAGGCCTGGAAAGATCGGCTTTGCGCCAACGCAATATCAGATGAGAACCCCCGGCGGCAATGGAGGCCAAGAGCATAACGAAAACGACATAACTTAAAAGCTGCCCGAAGTTCCCTAACCAGACCAGCAAAACGGCTAACCCGGTTTGACATAAAATGGCCAGATGAGGAGTTTGAAACCGGAAGTGCAGACTTTTTAAAAAAGACCAAAAGATACTATCCTCGGCCATGGCGAAAAAAATTCGTGATCCGGCCATGATAGTGACATTGATACCCGATGAAATGGCCAGAATGACGGCTAAAGAAAGGATCAGGGCGATACCGGAATTAAAGAGGGCGGTAGATGTTATCTGACCTACATTCACTACCCCCTTGAGTTCTGAAAGGGGAAGGGCATAAAGATAGGTGACATTGATCAAGGTATAAAGGACTCCGACGATTAAGGTTCCCCAAAGAAGAGAGAGCGGGAGATTCCGGCCGGGGTTTTTTATCTCGCTGCCCATATAGGCTGAGGCAAACCATCCACTGTAGGTGAAAATAACGGCAATCATGGCCGGGCCGAAGATTTTCGAAAATGGAAGGGTTTGTGAGGGAGGGGCCATGAAATGGTCCCAACTTCCTTTCCCAAAAAATAGGCCTCCGACGATAAAGCCAGCCAAAACCATTAATGCCCCTGAGGTAAAAAAGGTCTGAGTGGTTACACCCCAGCGGATCCCCCGGTAATTAATCATGGAAAAAAACAGGATGATTCCCGAGGCCAGGATTTTTACCAGGGATGGGTGAGGGAGGGGGAGGGGGAAAAAGGAATGCAGATAACTGACCAGGGCCAGCGATAAAGCGGCTATGGAGCCGGGTATGATTATCCAGAAGTTGACCCATCCAAGGAGAAAACCAGCCCAGAGGCCATAGGCGGCCTTTAAAAACTGGTAGTCGCCACCGGCCTTCGGAAACATCCCGGCTAATTCGGCATAAGTGAGGGCCCCGCATAGGGTCAGGAGCCCTCCTATCAACCAGATGCCGATAAAAAACCAGGGATGGGGTAATTCGCCTGCTAAAAAACCGCTGGTGGTGAAAATGCCGGCCCCAACCACATTACCGATCACCAGGAAGGTGGCATCGGACAGGGTCAATGCTTTTTTAAGAGGCAATAGGTTAACTCCTGAACCGGTCAATACCATCGGCTACAAACAATGGTTTAGACAAGTTATTCCTTTTAAAGGGCCGGTTGAATTATTATATATTTTTTTGGCTTATATGCTTAAAATGACATATAAAATGAGAAAAAATTTTGCCCCCTGTTTTTAGGGAGGGGGGATCTCACATCCTGACAGAGTCTGTTAAAAAAGGATTCAAAAGAAACAATGTTTTCACTTCGGCATTTACCGGATTGTGACCTACTTCAAAGGGGGAACCGGTCTGGGCAATCTTGCCTTGGGAGTAGACAATGATCTTATCGGCTACGGCATAGGCCTCCTGGAGGTCGTGCGTCACCAGGATTACCGGGCTATTGAATTTTTTCCGGATCTCTTTTAGAAATTTTTGCATCTCCAGTCTCAAGGGATTATCGAGGGCCGAGAAGGGCTCATCAAGGAGAAGAAGATCGGGACGCCGGATAAGGGCCCTTGCCAGGGCCACCCTCTGCTGCTGTCCGCCGGAGATTTCTGAAGGGTATCTATCTTCCAGGCCTTCCAGGCGAAAGGCGTTAATCATCTCTCCAATCCGCTTCTCCCGTTGCTCCTTTTTTAGGTCCCCCGCTCCATAGAGGATGTTTCCTCTGACCGTCATGTGAGGAAATAAGGCCAGGTTCTGAAAAACATAGCCAATGGATCGGTCCTGGGGAGCGAGGTTGATTTCCGATCGGCTGTCGAAGAGAATCCTGTCCCCTGAATAAATCCATCCCCAATCCGGTCTGATCAAACCGGCTATCAACTGCAGGGTCATCGACTTTCCGGCACCGGAGAATCCGAAGAGAACGGACATTTCATTTTCCATGGCCCACTCTACATCAAGCACAAATCCATTGACTTGCTTGTGAAGTTTAAGTGACAGGCCCATTATATGATTTTCCTGCTGTAACGGTTGGCCAGATAAAGGAAAAATCCGGAAAGAAGAGTTAAAAAAAGGACCAGAACATTTGCTTTTGCCCAGTCGCCGCTGCCGGCCAGGGTATAGATGGAGAGGGGCATGGTGTTGGTTTTCCCCGGGATGTTCCCGGCGATCATCAGGGTGGCCCCGAATTCTCCCATGGCCCGGGCAAAGGAGAGTACCATTCCGGCGATGATCCCCTTCTTGGCTAAAGGCAGGATGACCTTCAGCACCGTTTCCCCTTCCGAATGTCCCAGGGTATAGGAGGCATTAATTAGATTCCGGTCCACCGATTCCATGGCCGCCCGGGTGGTTTTAATCATCAAGGGCAGGGCCACTACAAAGGAGGCCAGCACGGCCGCGTACCAGGTGAACATGATGCTCCAGCCGGTCCAGACATACAGGGTCTTCCCTATCCAGCCGTTCCGGCCGAAGAGGATAATCAAATAGTATCCGGTTACCGTGGGAGGCAGAACCAGCGGTAGGGTAAACAGGATATCAACCAGTTCCCGGCCCGGAAAGTTTTTCCGGGCCAGCAGATACCCGACCGCCACCCCAACGATGACGATAAAAAAAGAGGCCAGCAAAGCGACCTGCAGGGAAAGCCGCAGGGAAAACCAGATTTCTTCCGTCATGATCTACTTTTTATCTCCCAGGGTTTTGAATCCATAACGCTCCAGGAACCGTTTTCCCTCGGCTGAAATCACCCAGGCGATAAAGGCCCGGGCCAGACCTTGGTTTTTTCCACCTTTAACGACCGCTATCGGGTAGACCACCGGCTGGTGGCTGCCCTCGGGGGCCGGCAAAATCTTTTTCAGGTCCTTGGCCCTGGTTAAGGCATCGGTGGCATAGACCAGTCCGGCGTCGACCTCTCCCCGGGCGACATAATCCAAGACCTGACGGACATTCTCAGCCAGAATCAGTTTTTCTTTTAGGGGCTCCCAGAGATTCAGTTTTTTTAAAACCTGCTCGGCGTATCTCCCGGCCGGGACGGTCCGGGGGTTGCCGATGGCGATTTTTTTAACCTCTTTCCGGGTGAGGTCGGAAAAGGCCTCCAGACGGGAAGTCGACCCTATCGGGACAGCCAGCACGACGGTATTCCCGGCAAAGTTCACCCGTGTCCCTGGGGAGGTAAAGCCTTTCTGCTCCAGATCATCCATTTCCTTCAGACCGGCCGAAGCAAAGACCTCCACCGGGGCACCAGCCATGATCTGATGTACCAGATTACCAGAGGCCCCGAAGTTGAACAGCACCCGGGCCCCCTGGTGCCTGACTTCGAAACTTTTTCCCAGTTCCGTAAAGGCATCCCTCAAGCTGATGGCCGCCGAAACGGTGATCTCCTGGGCCTGGACCGGGAGGGCCGAAAACAGGATAAACAGCATTAATGTGAAAAGTCCCTTGACCCATTTATGGAATCTTTCCCTTCGATCGGTATAGTCGGCCGGTTCTTTCCGCGATCCCATCCTATTCATTCCTTTCTAAATTCATTTTGAAGACCCTGGAGCCAGTCCAGGGCCGCCTTAGCCTGGACCTGCCGGAAGTCAAAGGTCAGACGTTCCAACCCGGATGGGGCGGAACGTTTTCGTTCTTCCATTCCCGAGCATTTGATCCGACAGACCGCCACTTGACCTTCGATCAGTTTTTCCACCCATTTCCGGTCCCCTTTTTTCAGGAAATGTATCTTGGCCAGGAATTCCAGGCGCAGGTCCCGAATATGTTCCACCGGGGACTTGACCCATTTATTGAATATTTTTTTGCCGGCCGGGGTCAGAAAGAAATTTTTCCGGTCGGGTCTTTTTTCCTGTGCCTGGCGATTATAGGCCACCAGTCCGGCCTGTTCCATCCTGGAGAGCAGGGCATAGGTCTGGCTGCGGCCCAGGGTCCAGATCAGGCCCAACTCTTCTTCCAGAGTGCGAAAGAGATCATACCCGTGTTGCTCTCCGGTGGACAGAACGCCCAGGATCAGATATTCGGCCGGGTTCCGGTCCCGTTCGGTCGGCTTATTACTTTTATTGTGACTATTCATAATGTGAATATAGCGGAAGACTGATCCCAAAGCAAGCTTTTTTTTACCAGCAGGCGATTGGTTGTCCCAAAAGGTCAGGGAGGTGTTGGATCGGCGGGAATAGGAGCGGCCGGATTTGGATAACGGATCGGACAGCTTTCCTCGGTGTCCCCACAGGGTAGTTCACAAGGCTCGATATGGATGACAATGTCCATGGAGGGGATCTGGCGGGTTATCTCCGATTCCAACTCCCGGGTCCGTTCATGGGCCTCATCGATCTTCAGTTTTCGGCAGAATAAGGCATGTAGGTCGGCATAGATGGTACTTCCGGATGAGCGGGTGCGGAGTTTATGAAACCCGGCGAAGGGATAGGGCCTCTCTTGCAGGAGGATTCGCAGTTTTTCTTCTATGGCCTTGGGGATGCTGGAGTCCATCAAACCCCAAAGGGCGTTCTTAAGAATAGACCCGGCCGAAAAAATGATTATCCCTCCGGTGATGACGGCAAACCCTAAATCAAAGCCGATTTGATGGGTGACATAAGCCAGCAAAATGGCCAGTAAAGCCGCTGAATTGGAATAAAGATCACTGGTATAATGGAGGGCATCGGCTTTTAGGGCCTGGGAGCCGGTGGCCGCTCCGATTTTTTTCAGCCGATGGGAGATGATAAAACTGAAACCAAGAGAGACGATCATGACCCCCAGGTCCCAGAGGGTGTAATGGATTTTCCGGTCCCCGAAAAATGTGACTACCGAAAAATAAATAATATAACTTCCGGAAAAGAGGATCACCAGGGACTGAAAAACAGCCGCCAGGTTTTCGGCCTTGCCGTGGCCGTAATGATGGGAATGATCAGGCGGTTGGGCGGCCTTTTTTATGGCCAGGAAATTCATGGCCGACATAAAGACGTCCAACAGGCTGTCCAAACCGGACGAAACCACGGTCATGGAACCGGATATCAGGCCGACGGAAAACTTGCTGCCGGCCAGAATCAAGGCCGAAAAGACGGCGAATAAAGAGGCTTTCTGTTTGATGTCCATGGGATTAGTATGAAAATAGGGTTTAAGAGGTAACGTTGGCTCCATTCTATTTTTATGTTTCGTGGTGCCATGCCCTTGGGCAGGGCATGGGAATTAAAAAGAAAATAACGGTTCAAGGTCCAAGGTGTACGGTTTAAGGTTCGGAAGAACCGATTTTCATCCTTTGAGTTCCGCTAAGGCAAAATTGAAATCGTCCCGGGAGAGATTTCCGTGACTTCACCGATTAGAGAAGAATCCTTTAACCCCCGCTGATGTAATTTTTCCAACAGGTGTTGAGCTCGATCCGCTGGAACGGAGATCAACAGCCCCCCGGAGGTCTGGGCATCGGAGAGGATGTCCAGTAAATAAGCCGGGATGGAGGAATCAATGGTCAGGGAACGATGACAATAATTGCGATTGGCATGGGTGCCTCCGGGGATCATTCCCATCTGGGCATACTCCAAGGCATAGGGGATGATCGGGACCTGAGAGGCCGTCAAGGTCAGGGCGCACTTACTGGCCGTGGCCAGCTCCAGGGCATGACCCAACAAACCGAACCCGGTGATGTCGGTGCAGGCGTGGGCGCCCACTTCCTGCATGACTTCGGCGGCTGTTTTATTCAATTCGCACATTACCTTGATCATGGCCGCTTCGGCTTCCTTTGAGGCGGCCTTTCCTTTCAAGGCCGTGGCTATAATGCCGGTACCGATGGGTTTGGTCAGGATCAGACGATCTCCGGGCCGGGCCCCGGCATTGGTCATGACTTTATCGGGATGGATGATCCCGGTCACCGAGAGGCCGTATTTCAGTTCCACGTCGTCCACACTATGACCCCCGACCAGCAAGGCCCCGGCCTCGTGAATCTTTTCCAGACCGCCTTTTAAAATCTCTTTTAAGACCGACTTATCCAGAGTATTTTTGGGAAAGCAGACGATATTCATGGCCGTTAAAGGCCGGCCGCCCATGGCATAGACATCGCTTAGGGCATTGACGGCGGCGATCTGCCCGAAGCGGTAAGGGTCATTGACAATGGGGGTGAAAAAATCCAGGGTCTGAATCAGGGCCAGATCGTCCCGCAGTTTATAGACCCCGGCGTCGTCCGAGGTCTCCCGGCCCACCAATAAATTAGGGTCGGTTTCCAAGGGCAGGTCGGCTAAAATCTCCTCCAGGTCTCCCGGACCCAGCTTGGAGGCTCAACCGGCGGCCCGGGCGCCGTTGACCAGATTGATCGGGTGCTCATTGATCATGGTGTTCTCCTTTAAAAATAAACTCCTTGAATGCCTTGGCCAAAGGAGAGAGGGTGCGTTGTTTCAAGGTGATGAGATAAAAGTTTCGGATCAGCGGGAGTTTTTTGATCTTGATCTCTTGCAACAACCCATGCTCCAAATCGTCTACTACGGCCCGTTTGGAGAGAATGGAAATCCCCACAGCCGATTTAACGGCTTGACGGATGGCTTCATTACTGCCCATCTCGGCCACAAGGTTCATATTTTTGATATCCAGATTTATTTTTTTTAAGGCCTGCTCAATGGCCGTTCGGGTCCCGGATCCTTTTTCTCGAAAGATAAAGGGCCATTTCAGGACTGCTTCAGGGGTAAAGGCCTTGTTGGTTTTGTATGGGTCTCCCGGAGGACCGACGCAGATCATTTGATCTGTTACCCAGAATTCGCAGGAAATCTGCCGATGTTCTACCGGTGCCCCCACTAATCCGAATTCAATTACCCCTTCCAATAGTTTTTCCCGGATAACCCGGGTATCCCCGATCCAGAGTCGGATCCTGATGTGGGGGAACTGTTTTTTGAACCGTCCCAAAAGAGGGGGCAGGAGATATTGTCCCGGAATGTTGCTGCCTCCGATCAATAAATCGCCCTTCCCCTTGTCTCGAAATTGTTCTATGGCCCTCAAAGAATCCTGACGAAGGGCCATCAATTGATTGGCGTACTGATAAAGGAGCCGGCCGGCCGGGGTCGGCAAGACCTCTTTCCCCTGACGGTCAAAGAGGGCCAGCCCCAGGTCTTCTTCCAAAAGCCGGATGTGTTCACTGATCGTGGGCTGGGCCAGGTAAAGGGCCTGACCGGCCTTGGAAAAACTTTTTTGTTGATAGATCTTTACAAAAACCTCCAGACGCCGGAAATCCATTATAGTGGTACTCCTTGTGACAGGTGATGAAAATTAAAAAACGAACAGCCCGTACCGGGGAAAAAATCAAAACCTCTTTTTTCGCAAAATAGTGATGACCAACCAGACCCCTAATATCCCGGAGACCAAATAACCGATCACTCCCAGGGCGGGAAAACCGAAAAGCCAGGGCTTGACGCCGGTGGTGATAATCATGGAAGACCCGACGATCAGGGCGGCAATAATGATCCCAAAGGTGACCCGGTTGCTGATCCTCTCCAAGGTGTTGTTGAGGGCGGAAAGTCCGGTATGCTTAAATGTAAAGGTCAAATCTCCTTTGTCGACCTTCCGGAAGAGGGCCTGGAGTCGGGCCGGGAGGTTTTGAACCAGGTCGTACAGGCCCAACCCCTGGGAGCGAAAGGACTCAGACAGGGTTTTAATAGACCAGCGTTCTTTGACTAATTCAGCGATCAGGTCCCGGGCCTCTTCAACCAGATTAAAATCCGGAACCAGGTCTTTTCCCAACCCTTCCAGGGCCAGCATGGCTCGACTCATCAGGGCGAAGTCCGAACGGATGCGCAGACGATGGTCATTAAGCAGGTTCATCAAAGACAGGACCAATTCCCCGATCTGGATTTCTTTCAGAGACAAACCATAATAGGAATCGATCAGGTCCAGCAAGTCCCTTTCCAGGTGGTTCAGATTTACATCGGAAGGGACATCGGCCGTCAAGTGGGGAATCAGCCGAAGAAGGGCTTCACTATCCTTGAGGATCAGGGCCTGAAGCAGGTCTATGAGATGATTCCGCAAGTCCCGTGTCAGGCGGCCGGTCATGCCCCAGTCCAGGAAACAGAGCCGTCCATCCTCCATGGCCAGCAGGTTGCCTTGATGGGGGTCGGCATGGAAAAATCCCTGGCGGAGCATCTGATCCAACATGATTCTGGCCCCGTTTCGGGCCAGTTGTTTCCGCCTGTAGGGGGAATCGCCGAGTTGATCCAGACGAATCCCTTCCACTAACTCCATGGTCAGGACATAAGGGGTGGTATAGGCCTCGAAGACTTCAGGAATATACATCAGGTCCGGAAAGGAAAGGGTTTTCCGGAAGATCATCATGTTTCGGGCCTCACGGGTAAAATCCAATTCCCGGGTCAGGCTGCCCCGCAGTTCCTCCACCAGACCGGGAAAGTCATATAACTGATAGGTCCGGAGTTCATTCAGGCGGGTCGCAATATAGGCCAGGATGTCCAGATCGGCCCGGATCAAGGGGCGGATATCCGGACGCTGGATCTTGACGGCGACGGTCTTCCCTTCCCGGGCCAGCCTGGCCCGGTGAACCTGGGCCAAAGAAGCCGAACCCAATGGGGTCCAGTCGAATTCCGAAAACAGGGCCTCTAAGGGCTGAGCCAAGGCCTTTTCAAGCAGGGACTGGACGGCGGGTTGGGGGGCCGGAGGAACCTGATCCTGTAATTTCTTCAGTTCCAGGATTAACAGACCGGGGATCAGATCGGGCCGCATACTCAGGATCTGGCCGAATTTGATGAAGGTGGGGCCCAATTCCTGAAAGACCATGCGGATCCGCTCATTGACCGTCATGGGGATCTTGATGCGGTTGATCCGTTTAAGGATAAATGATCCCGGCAGGTCCAGGCGATGAATGACATCGTCAAAGCCGTATTTTAACAGGACCCAGATAATATCTTTAAAGCGTCCCAGATTACGGATGGATTTGATTTCCATCGTTTTTCCTTATTCAGCCTGAACAACCGGCGCTATTTTAGTCAGCTCGATTTTCATTCGTTGCTCGGTATGCCATAAATCATAGGCTTGTTGCATCCGCAGCCAGAGTGCCGGCCCGTTGCCGGCAAATTTGCCAAGGCGGAGGGCCATTTCGGTCGTAATGGGGTGGGTGCAGGCCAGGACCCGGTGGAGCTGTTGCCGGGAAACTCCCAACCGGCGGGCCGCTTCACTAATCGACAACCCGAGTGCCGGAAGCACGTCTTCCCGCAGAATTTCTCCCGGATGAACAGGGGGACGTTTCAAAGGTCGTTTTATGGAATATTCAATCATTTTTTTACCTCTAATGATATTGAATTAAATCGACCCGAAAGGCATCACCTTCTTTCCATTCGAAGGTAATGCACCATGGCCCATTTACGTGAATAATGTATCGTTTAGGTGTTCCCCGGAGGCCGTGGAAATTAAAACCCGGGACCTGCAGATCTGTAATTGCTTCTACCTGATCCAAAGTTTCCAGACGCCGCAAGGACCTCGCTTGTAAATCTTCCCTCAGGTGACGACTTTGACCAAACTCGAACAACTCGGCCAAACCCCTGTGTTTGAAACTTTTGATCATATATTTGTATTGTAACACGATTTGCTACAGTGTCAATCTTTTTTTCCGGAAACAGTAATCTGTAAAACGGGATTTCCATTAGTTCGAAAATAGAATTTTTTACCACTCGTTCACTGCGCTCACTTACATCCCTAACGGTCACGGGTCAAGGCAGGACAGAGATAGACGTTTTGACTCTCCGACCTCTGGGAGTAAAAAATCCCACCCCGAAAAGTCGGGGTTTGGGATTTGACCCTGAGAAAAGTCGCTCTGGGTCAAAAAACATCTTGTTTTGTCCCGGCAATCAAGTGACTGAAAGGAACGGGCGGTTTCACAAAGGATATTTCCCTTTTCAATTGACTTTAACTGAGCGATATGCATTATTTTGTCAATTATATAATCAACGTTCTTCAAACCGGCAACCCCCTAACCCAAAAGGCTGGTCCATGAAGCAATCCAAAAAGACCCCATTTTTTTGAAAAAGAAGATGGGGCTTTTTGTTTTTGAGACTTAAGGATAAAAGGGAAATCTGGCTCGGCTTGATTTAAAAACAAATCGGTAATGAGAAAATGATAAGTTGTTTTAGAACCAGCGTCCCTCTTTCACTCAGAGGTGTTACGCGCGTAACAAGTGTAGTATTGAGGTTATTGGCAGTAGTAACCTAAAGGGGGACATCCTATAATTCCCCTGTCAAGAAAACTGTCATCGGGGTCTGGCCACGATAACTTCTTGATTATTAAACTTTAATGTTCCAGAAATAGGTATTATTAAAGGCGATATCGTCGTTTTTGACCTTGAAAAGAGCAATATAGTGAACAGCCTCCTCCCTAAGCTGACATATTTGACACCAAAAACGATGCAACCTGCGGCCATATCTTGGTTAAGTGAGCCAAGTGATTCCCAGGATTCCATCTTTTTCCAGGATTCGAAATTCGGGGTCTCCTGTAAGAAGCAAGGCGTTATTAACCTTGGCCAGGGCCGCTGCAAAGGAATCCGCATAAGAGATCGGATAGTGGGCCTTAAGGGCCGCTGCGGTCAAGAGAAGTTCCTCATTTATCGTTTCGACGAATTTTAGTGGAAACCTCTTGATCCGGGCATAAGCTAGATCCGCCACAGCTTGACCCTGTTCTCGAAGGGTAATATAGTAAACCTCTCCCAGATGAAGGGCATGTAAATAGAGACGGGTAACTCCCTTCTCGGCCAGATAGAGAAGATCTTCTATTTCTTGGGCAAATGGTTCATTTTCGAGATAACCTATGAGGACAAAACTGTCCAACACATAATTAGTGCCTTTTGCCAAGCCTTCTGTTCTCCTTCCTTTTTTCCAGTTGCTTCTCTTTCAGGTAGGTCTTCAGTAGGCCTGACCCCTTTAGCATTCCCCTGGCGGCTTTGATGGCATCATCCGTTTCAGGTACCATTAACAAGCCTTCTTCCCTGGGAATCCACCGAATCGTCATGGATGGAGCGATGGCGTACTTTTCCCGTAATCTCTTTGGAATCACAATCTGACCTTTTGATGTTACCCTGGATTTACCCGTCTCCACCTGTTCCCTCCGTCTGGTCTTTTGAAGTTGCTATGGGCAGTTTAAGAAAAGAGTAAGAATTTGTCAATATTTTTTTCTTACCAATAAAGGGGGACGTTCTTCATTCCATTCACAAATTGGAATTCTGGCATTGAAATTTCAAGAAGATGATGAACGGACCGGGTGATTGAGTCGTAGCCTTTTCTCGAAAGTGTTGAATTGGTATTTCATGGCCCGCATGCACCC
>JAZDOU010000018.1:0-6920 GCA_043798385.1 Pseudomonadota bacterium | reverse complement strand
GGCAGCTATACCATTGACGCGATCAGCTCCCAGGATTTTGCCGTGCTTCGGGCCATGGTATTCCTGGGTTCGGTGCTTTATATCGTCGGCCTCATCCTGACCGACCTGTCCTATACCCTGGTCGATCCACGGATCAGGCTGGAGTGAACAATTTAACCAAACCTATTCGCATGTTCTCTTATGGCCTTTAAACCGATCATTCTCTGGACCGACGCCTTTATCTATCTCCTGCTGGGGACAGGACTGGTCTTTGCCTGGATCGTTCGCCGCCGGCAGCACTTGCGGGCCCCTTGGCAACGGGTGGTCCAGAGCAGAAGCGGGGTAGTCTCCATGGTCGTGCTGGCCCTATTCCTTTTGATCGGTTTGTTGGACTCGGTCCATTTCCGTCCTGTCGTGGAAACCGGGAACAGCGGGGTGCGCTCTTATGGGGTGGAAGGTTTGAGCCTTCTGGATTGGGCAGTCGGCCCGTTGAGGCAGCGGCCGGAAAAAACCTACTCCGCCCCCTTGGCTACCCACCTTTATGCCAAAGAGACCATAGATCTGGCCGATGGCCGACAGGGGCGGTCCTTTCCCCGCCTGGTTTACGGCGGTGCCCATCTCAAAGACCCGGAGCGGGATAAAACCAGGGATATTGCGTTCCGAGGTACTGTGGGTCTGGGCCTGGCGTTGCTGCTGTGGGGTCTGGCCGGAAGCATCTGGGTGTGGCTCCTGGCCCGACGGCGCAGGATTGGTTTTAGGACTTGGGCCCTGGTCATTTTCCGAGGGCAAAGCGAGATCCCCTGGATGGCCGCCTGGTTGACCGGCCTGGCGCTCCTCTTGCCGGCCGTCCCCGTAGTGGTGTTAAGTGCCAAATACCATGTGCTCGGTACCGACAAGGTCGGTCAAGATGTCTTGTATCTGGCGTTGAAGAGCATCCGTACCGGCCTGGTAATCGGGACACTGACCACCTTGGTGATGTTGCCCCTGGCGGTATTACTCGGGATCATGGCGGGCTATTTCCGGGGCTGGATCGATGACCTGATTCAGTATATCTACACCACACTCAATTCCATCCCGGCTGTGCTGCTGATCGCTGCGGCGGTGCTGATGACCCAGGTTTACATGGACACCCATCCCGGCTTGTTTGAAACCGTCAGTGCCCGGGCCGATTTTCGTCTGCTGTTTTTGTGCATCATTCTCGGGATCACCAGTTGGACCGGATTGTGCCGTCTTTTGCGTGGGGAAGCCCTGAAACTCCGGGAGATGGAATACATTCAGGCCGCCCAGGCCTTTGGTGTTTCCAGCTTTCGCATCATTATTCGCCATATCCTGCCTAACGTCATGCACATCGTGCTGATTTCCATTGTCATGGATTTTTCAGGCCTAGTGCTGGCTGAGGCCGTGTTGTCCTATGTCGGGGTGGGGGTCGATCCTTCGATGATCAGTTTCGGGACCATGATCAACAGCGCCCGCCTCGAAATGGCGCGGGAACCCATGGTCTGGTGGTCTTTGGCCGCTGCCTTCATCTTCATGTTTTTGCTGGTGTTGTGCGCCAACCTGTTCGCTGATGCGGTTCGGGACGCCTTCGATCCCAGGGTTCAGACCCGGGCGATGGAACTCCCGAAGATTCCTGCCGAGGCCGCCAAATGAGCGGAAAGAGGGAAGAGGTGAGGGCACCCTTACTTGAAATGTCCCATTTAAGCACCTGGCTCCAGACCGCCGGAGGGGTGGTACGGGCGGTTGACGGCCTGTCGCTGACCATCAACCGCGGGGAGACCTTTGCCTTACTGGGGGAATCAGGCTGCGGTAAGTCCATAACGGCCCTATCCATCATGCGCCTCCTGCCCGAGGCAGGCCGCATCGTTGGGGGGCGAATCCGGCTCAAGGGGACCGATCTCCTGACCCTGTCGGAGACGGAAATGCGCAGTTTTCGTGGCAGGCAAATCGGTATGATTTTTCAGGAGCCCATGCTAAGTCTCAATCCGGTCATGACTATCGGAAATCAGGTGGCCGAAGTGATCCATCGCCATACGATGCTGCGGGGAGAGGCCGCAGTCAGGCGCGTTGTGGAACTGCTCGATGCGGTTGGACTGCCCGATGCGGTCAGGCGTAGCGGCGATTATCCCTTCCGGCTTTCCGGAGGTCAAAAGCAGCGGGTGATGATCGCTATGGCCCTGGCCTGCGAGCCCGGCCTCCTGATCGCGGATGAGCCTACCACGGCCCTGGATGTCACCATCCAGGCCCAGATCCTTGACCTGCTCCGTGAGCTGCAGGATCGCACTCAGATGGCGATGCTGCTTATTACCCATGATCTGGGGGTGGTGGCCGAGATGGCTCACCAGGTGGCGGTGATGTATGCCGGTGAATTAGTTGAACAGGCCGACCGTCAGTCCTTCTTTACCCACCCGACCCACCCTTACTCGCAAAAACTGTTTGCCTCGCTGCCTGCCCGGAACAAGAGAGGCCTGGCTTTAGAAATGATCAAAGGCAGCGTTCCGCCCTTGACCAGGAGTTTTCCCGGCTGTCGCTTTGCTGAACGCTGTGATTTTGCCTGGGATCGCTGCCACAAAGAAGTTCCCAAATGGAATGAGGCGGCACCCGACCACTGGGTCCGTTGTCATTTGGTTGAAACCGGGGCCAGGTTTGAGGGACCAGGGACGAGGGAGAAACCCGACCGCCGACAAGAGACCACCTCCTCACCCGGTCAGGACCGGCTCAAATCTCAGATCTCCATCCCAAACGGCCTCCAACCCATCCTATCGGTTACCAACTTGCGGGTTCATTTTCCGGTCCGGAAAGGGTTTCTTAAACATATCGTCGGAACCGTCAAGGCCGTGGATGGTGTTTCTTTTTCCATTCCTTCGGGAAAGACCCTGGCCCTGGTAGGGGAATCGGGGTGTGGCAAGACTACGGTCGGCAAGGGCATCCTGCGTCTGATACCGCTAACCGGAGGCAGCGTTCGGTTTCAAGAAAAAACGCTTACTACCCTAACCGCGGCCGAGTTGCGGCCCCTGCGCCATGATTTTCAGATTATCTTCCAGGACCCTTATGCCTCCCTCAACCCTCGCATGCGGGTGTCGGAGATTATTGAAGAAGGCTTGGCGGCCCAGGGTATCGGTGCCGGTCATGGAGACCGGATGGGGCGTATCGAAAGGCTCCTGGAGGAAGTCGGCTTGGGGCCGGACATTATCTATCGCTATCCCCATGAGTTTTCAGGAGGGCAGCGCCAACGCCTGGCTATCGCCCGGGCCCTTTCAGTGGAACCAAAGCTCCTCATCTGCGACGAGCCGACCAGCGCGCTGGATGTCTCGGTGCAGGCCCAGATCCTTAACCTGCTCAAGAAACTTCAGGACAAGCACGACCTCTCTTATCTCTTTATCACCCACAATATCTCGGTGGTGGAGTTTCTGGCCCACGAGGTGGCGGTGATGTATCTGGGGCGTATTGTTGAGCGGGGAACCGTGGTTGAGGTGCTGGGCGATCCAAAGCATCCTTATACCCGGGCCCTTTGGTCGGCGGTTCCGCAGATCGAGCCGGAAACCAGGCGGGAGGTGATCCGGCTGCCGGGAGACCTGCCGTCTCCGCTTAGCCCGCCTAAGGGCTGCCATTTTCATCCCCGTTGTCCTGAAGGGTTGCCCATCTGCCGGGAGAATTACCCGGGACAAAGCCATTTCAGTCCTACCCACTCGGTCCACTGCCACCTGTACCCTTTTTCTCCTTGACCTCTATTCCCTCTCTATTTTATACTGAATGCTTATGTCTCCTGGGGAGGGCATCAGGAAAGATGAAAAGGATTCAAACCGCTACGCCGAGCTTTTGAAGAGGCCACCATTCGGTGGCCGAACAGCCGATCGGCCGGAAGCCGGGACATGAAAATTTCTTTCGCCGAACGACGAACGCTTAACGACGAACGTTATTTTCGAACCAACCATTATGGACGATTCGCAAAGAATTTATACCATCTCTGAACTGACTCAGGAGATCAAGGATCTGCTGGAGTCCGAGTTCCCATTCTTGTGGCTGGAAGGGGAGATCTCCAATTTCCGGATCCCTCCCAGCGGGCATTGTTATTTTACCTTGAAGGATGCCTCCAGCCAGATTCGGGCTGTTTTTTTTAAATCAGGCCAATTGGGACTGTCCTTTCGGCCCGAAAACGGCCTTCAGGTCCTCTGCTTCGGTCGTTTAAGTGTTTATGCCGGGCGAGGTGAATACCAGATTATTATTGAACGGATGGAGTTGAAGGGGTGGGGGGCCCTTCAACTGGCCTTTGAACAATTGAAAGAACGGCTTTTCAGGGAAGGCCTGTTCGACCCCAGTCGAAAGAAACCCCTGCCCCTTTTGCCGAGGCGGGTGGCCGTCGTCACTTCACCGACCGGGGCGGTAATCCAGGATTTTTTACGGATCCTCTATCGTCGCTTTGTCAACCTCCAGGTCTCAATCGTCCCGGTCCTGGTTCAAGGCGAGAGGGCTTCTTTTGAAATCGTGGAGGCCCTCCAGAGCCTAAATCAGTCTTCATCTGGGATCGAGGTTATCGTTTTGGCCCGGGGAGGGGGTTCCATTGAAGACCTGTGGCCCTTCAACGAAGAACGGGTCGCCCGGGCCATAGCCGCTTCTGTGATCCCCGTTATTTCGGCCATCGGCCATGAAGTGGATTTTACCATCGCCGATTTTGCAGCCGACCTGAGGGCCTCCACCCCTTCGGCTGCCGCCGAACTCCTGATTCAACCCCAGGCGGAATGGGAGTCCAAAATAAAAGATCTTCGCGGCCGCTTGGTCCAACAGGTTTTTCAGAAGATTGAACTTTACGAGGAAAAACTCTATCATTTTCAGAAACGGATCGGAGATCCCCGTCGGCGACTGATCGATCTCACCCTTCGTTTGGATGACTATGGGATTCGGTTGCGGCTGACCCTGCGAGGGGTCCTGGGGAAGAGAGGGGATACCTTGGGTTGGATTCAGGAAAAGTTGTCGCTGAAGAATCCCCGGGAAAAAATTTTTTCCTTGCAAAACGGCCTGGAAATTCAAAAACTGAAATTAAGCGGCCTCATGGTTAGAAAAACGGAACAACTGGAAATGGGGATGAAGGTCCAGAATAAAACCCTTCAGGCCTTGAGTCCCTGGGGAATCCTGGATCGGGGATATGCCCTGGTCCAGACTTTACCGGAAGGTCGGTTGGTGAAAAAACTCCAGGATGCCCCTCCCGGTCAAGAGATCCGGGTTTCCATAGCCCAAGGAGAATTGGATTGTTTGGTTAAAAAGACACACCAAAAGGAGGAGAGGGCTTTTGTCCAAGGAACGATTTGAAGACACCTTTAAAAAATTGGAGACCATCGTCACGAAATTAGAGAACGGTGATCTCCCCCTGGAAGAGTCTATGAAACTGTTCGAAGAAGGGATGCGACTGTCCAAGGTCTGTTCTCAACGCCTGACCGAAGTCCAAAAAAAGGTAGAGCTATTGCTTAAAGACGAGAACGGGGGCTTCCAATCGCACCCCTTTGCTTTTGAAGAGGAGAAAGAGTAGCTTGACGAACAGGTTGGCCAAGGAACTCAAGAAATTCCAGAAATTGATCGATGAAGGGTTAAGGGCTTATCTCCCTCAGCCGGAGGCCTATGTCCATCGGGTTAGAAAAGCCATGGAATACAGCTTATTGGCCGGGGGAAAACGGGTCAGGCCCATATTGTGTTTAATGGCCTGTCAGGCCGTAGGGGGGCGGGCGATCAAGGCCTTGCCGGCTGCCTGTGCCTTGGAATATATCCATACCTATTCCCTGATTCATGATGATCTTCCGGCCATTGACAACGATGCCTACCGGAGAGGACGTTTAAGCTGTCATAAAAAGTATGGCGAGGCCACGGCCATTTTGGCAGGGGATGCCCTGCTGACGGAGGCCTTTTCAATCTTGAGTCGAAAAGAGGTCTTGTCTCGAATCCCGGCGAAGACTAAGCTCCAGGTAATCCAGGAATTGGCCCGAGCCGCCGGTATCCAAGGGATGGTGGCCGGCCAGGAAGCCGATCTGGCGGCCGAGAAAAAAAGGGTTTCCCTGGCCTGCTTACAGTATATTCATCAGCACAAAACCGGGGCACTGATAACCGCCTCGCTGGTTTGTGGAGGCTTGGTCGGAGGAGGAACCTCCGGGGAAATCCGGGCCTTAAGAAAATTCGGGGAAAAGATCGGCCTGGTCTTTCAGATAAAAGATGACCTGTTGAATGTGGAAGGGCAGGCCCGGATTATGGGAAAAGAGACCGGTACCGATGAAAAGAGGGCCAAGGCCACCTATCCGCACCTGATGGGATTGGAACAATCCAAGACCTTAGCCCAGGGATTGTCGGTTGATGCCAATCGAGCCATCCGGATTTTTGGGAACAAGGCACTCCCCTTGGTCCAAATGGGAACCTATATCCTTTCCCGGGAGAAGTAAGAAACTGGAATTCTCTATCCTTTTTGAACGTTGGGTTTTGAGCTAAGGTGGAATGGACCATGAATCAGGAAGTGAAGATTACCATTATTGAAAATGCGGCCACAATTTTGGACCGGATTATGGACCCCGGGGATCTGAAATCCTTATCCCTGCCTCAACTTAAACAGTTGGCCGAAGAGGTCCGAAAACTGATCATTAAAACCGTTTCCCAAAACGGAGGGCATCTAGCCCCCAGTTTGGGGGTCGTCGAATTAACCATTGCCCTGCACTATGTCTTTACCAGTCCGAAGGACAGGATTATCTGGGATGTGGGTCATCAGGCCTATACCCATAAAATATTGACCGGCCGTAAAGATCAGTTTCCAACCTTGAGGACCTATGGGGGGTTGAGCGGCTTCCCGAAACGGGAAGAAAGCCCTCATGATATCTTTAATACCGGCCACAGTGGGACTTCCATATCGGCCGGATTAGGGATTGCCGTAGCCACTGATTTGAAAAGAGAACCGGCCAAGGTCATCGCGG
>JAZDOU010000011.1:0-5682 GCA_043798385.1 Pseudomonadota bacterium | reverse complement strand
ACGATTCTCTTTTGATCGTCCGGGCTGTTTTGGACCGGTCGGACTCCCGGGACGACCACAAAAAGATGGGGGCCCAGTTCCTGCCGGATCCGGGAGGCTTCCAGGCCGGAGGCCACCACCCCATCGCAGCCTACCGATAAGGCCCGACGGGCCCGGGAAAGGACCAGTTCTTCCGGGGAACACTGAAACCCCAAATCCGTTAAATCTCCTTGATCCAGGCTGGTCAGGACCGTGACCGCCAGGATTTTCAGCTCTTCTTTGGCCTCAGCGGCTGCCCTCAAGATGGCATCGTTGCCGTGAACCGTGGTATAGGTAATTCCTTTCCCGGTCAGTTGTCGAACCGCTGAGGAGACGGTCTGAGGGACATCAAAAAATTTCAGATCCAACATGACCTCCAGACCGCGCTTGATGATCCAGTCGACTAAAGAGAATCCGCCCCCAAGAAAACATTCCAGGCCGACTTTAAAAAATTTGATCTGATCTTCCAGTTTTTCCACCCAGGCCTGGGCCTCAGCCGGCGAACCGACATCCAGGGCAAAAATGATGCGTTTATTGAGGGGGAGGTCTTTAGTATTCTTCATGATTTAATTTCCCTTTTCGTATTTGATTTTTTCCCAGGCCGATAGAGGTCGGAGTGTTTAAGGAGCGCTTCGTTTGAGGGAAGAGGCAACTGTCTTTAACCTCAAGTTCGTCTGAGACGAAGGCGCCTCACTTCTTGTACCTTTCTTGCACCATCCATGATGGACTCAAAATAAGCTAAATCCTGACGGCTTTGTAAAAAGTTCGCAGGCAAGGCGCACAAAACCTGAGGAATGAGGCGTACATAAGAAGTACGCCGCAATGACGAAGGGTGCAGTGCAACACAGCATCCGAACTTTTTACAAAGCCGTCATCCATACCGTCCGGTAATATAGTCATTGGTTCGATCGTCCCGGGGCTTGGTGAAGATCTGGCCTGTGAGGCCGAATTCAATCAGGTCCCCCAAGAGCATAAAGCCGGTTTCTTCGGATATCCGGGCGGCCTGCTGCATGTTGTGGGTCACGATGACAATGGTAAACTTTTCCTTAAGGGTCAGCATCAGGTTTTCGATTTTTTCCGTGGCCATGGGATCCAGGGCGGAGCAGGGTTCGTCCATCAAGACGATACGGGACTCCAGAGCCACGATGCGGGCAATGCAGACCCGTTGTTGTTGTTCCAGGGTTAAGGTTAAGGCCGATCCCGACAGTTTGTCCTTGAGAGTATCCCAGAGACCCACCGCGGATAAGGCCGCCCAGGCGATCTCTTCCTGTTTCTTTTTTTCCGAAGGGAGCTGGCCATGGATCTTGAGACCAAAGGTAACATTTTCCAGGATTGAGAGCGGGAAAGGGTTGGGTCGCTGGAAAACCATCCCGACCTCTTTCCGAAGCTGGATTAAATTGGTCCCCGGGGTGTAAATGTCTTTATCCCCGATGAGGACCTGTCCTTCGATCCGAACGCCGTCAATTAAATCATTCATCCGGTTCAGACAGCGGAGCAGAGTGGATTTGCCACAGCCGGAGGGACCGATCAGGGCCGTAATCGTCTTTTCTTTAAAAAAAGACGAAATTCCCTTCAGGGCATGGAAAGAACCATAATACAGATCCAGGTTATTAATAGTAATGGCAGGCAAGAGGCTCCTCCCTTAACCAAATCTCCCGGAGACATAATCTTCGGTTCGTTTATTAGAGGGGTTGGTGAAGAGTTTGTCAGCCGGGCCGTATTCTACCAACTCTCCCAAAAGGAAGAAGGCCACCTTGTCTGAAATGCGGGCGATCTGTTTGGTATTGTTGCTGACTAAGATAATGGTGTAGTCCTTTTTAAGGGTCCGCAAGGCCTCCTCAATCTTGGCGGTTGAGATCGGGTCCAGACCGGAGGTTGGTTCATCCAGGAGGATAACCTCGGATTGCATGGCCAGGGTACGGGCGATACAGAGCCTTTGCTGTTGTCCGCCGGAGAGTTTCAAGGCCGATTCAAAGAGGCGGTCTTTGACTTCATCCCAGAGGATGGCCGCCTGAAGGCTACTCTCGACACGCTCATTTAAGATGCGCCGGTCTTTTACTCCGTGCATCCGGGGGCCGAAAGTCAGATTTTCATAAATGGAACGGGGCAAAGGGATCGGTTTCGCAAAGACCATACCCACCCGGGCCCTGAGGGTATTGACATCGTAACCCGGCAACAGGATATCTATCCCGTCCAATAAAATCTGCCCTCGGATCAAAATATTGGGAATCAGATCGGTTAACCGGTTTAATAAACGCAACAGAGTGCTTTTCCCGCTATTGGAAGGCCCCATGATCCCGGTTATTTCATTTTTGGGGATATCCAGGGAGATGGACTGGATGGCGGTTTCCTGGCCGTATAACACCGTCAGGTCTTTAATTTTGATTTTCTGGGTTTGAGAACTGTCCACTTTTACAAATCCGCCATCGGCCATTTAAAATTGAAAATCGTCCTCAGGAGTATTTTTTCATTAAAAACCGCATGGCCATATAGGCACTGATGTTAATAATCAGAATAAGCAGGACCAGGATGGCTGCTGTTCCGTAAGCCATGGGCATAGAGATCCCTTCCCGGGCCAAGATATAAAAATGAACGGCCATGGTTCGACCTGACTCAAAGATAGAATTCGGAAACCGCAAGGAAGATCCGGCCGTAAAGATAATAACAGCCGTTTCACCAATGGACCGGGCAATACTCAAGACGATGCCGGTGACAATCCCGGGGAGGGCCGCCGGCAAAACGACGCGGGTAATGGTTTTCCATTTGCCCACCCCGAGCGAAAAGGCCACTTCACGATATTCCTGAGGGACAGCCAGGATTGATTCTTCTGAGGTTCGAATAATGGTTGGAAGCAGCATGGCCGAGAGGGTCAAGCCTCCGGAGAGCAGGCTCCACCCCCAGCCGAAGGCCATGACAAAGATGGCAAATCCAAAAAGGCCGAGAATGATGGATGGTATCCCGGCCAGGGATTCGGTCCCGAAACGGATGATCCGGGTCACCAGACTTTCCCGGGTGTATTCGGTGAGATATATGGCGGTTCCCAGGCCCAGAGGGGTGGCGAAGAAAAGGGCGATCCCGATAAGATAGATGGTGCTGACGATGGTCGCCAGGATACCGCCGGAGCGGCCCATATCAACCGGGTTAGTGGAAAGAAAGGTCCAGGAAAGCTGGGGGATCCCCTTAATGAAGATGAAAAAGATGATAAAAAACAGGATGCCGATGGTTAACCCGGTCAGGACCCAGAGCAGGGTCTTGATCAGTTTTTGAGTACCAATAGGATTAAGCAGCATCATTTTTTCCGCATCAAAAGATTAGCCAGGATATTGAGGGCCATGATAAAGATGAATAAGACAATCCCGGCTGCAAAAAGGGCGGTGCGATGATCTCCGGCGGCATAGCCCATTTCCAAGGCAATGGTGCTGGTCAGGGTCCGCACCGGGTCCACCAGAGAAAGCGGTATTTTCAAGGCATTCCCGGCCACCATAATAACGGCCATGGTCTCCCCGATGGCCCGGGCCATTCCCAGGATGATGGCCGTCACCACCCCGGAACGGGCGGCCGGCAGAAGGACGAGATAAATGGCCTGCCAATGAGTGGCCCCCATGGCCAGGGCCCCTTCTTTGTATAAAAGGGGGACGGCCTGGATGGCATCAATGGAGATGCTGGTGATGGTTGGGAGGATCATAATGGCTAAAATGATTGAAGCGGCCAACAGGGATAACCCCGGGCCTCCGAGATACTCCCGGATAAACGGCACTAAGATGATCACCCCTAAAAATCCAAAAACGACCGATGGAATCCCTGCCAGGAGTTCGATGGTCGGTTTTAAAAAAACCAGCCAGCGGGGAGGGCAAAACTCCGCCAGTGTAATGGCACAGGCCAGGGCCAGGGGCACTCCCAGAAGGATGGCCATAAGGGTGACGGCCAATGAGGAGATGATCATGGATAGAATTCCAAAGTGATTTTTAGTGGGGGCCCATTTGGCACTAAACAGGAAGTCTTTGAGGCCCGCCTTTAAGATGACGGGGAGACCTTCCTTAAAGATGAAGATGGTAATCAGCAAAAGGATCCCAATGGCGGAAAAGGCCAGCAGGGTAAGGATCTTTTCGATGAGCTTTTCTTTCATCTTAATGAATTCCTACCAAACCTTCTTTTTCCAATATTTGTTGACCCTCTTTGCTTAAGACAAAATCTATAAATTGCCTGGTCAAAGGGTTGGGCCGGCAGAGGAGGACAAAGATGAACGGTCTGGTTAAGGTATAGTGATTGCTTTTGATACTTGTCAAGGTGGGTCTTATGGAGTTGACGGACAAGGCCTTGACTTGATGATTGACGATACCAAAAGAGATATATCCGATGGACTGGGGGTTATTGGCAATGATTTCCCGGACCGAGCCGTTGGAGTCCTGGACCAGGGCTTCATCGGAGATTTCTCCTTTGTTCATGACCAGATGCTCAAAGGCATCCCGGGTACCGGAACCTTCTTCGCGATTGACAAAATAAATGGGTTTGTTGATCCAGCCTACCTGGGACCAGGAGCGGATTTTCCCTGAAAAAATCCCGCGCAATTGATCTATTGTTAAATCGTTTAGGGGGTTTTGGGGGTGAACAATTACCGCGATTCCGTCTTTGGCGATGATTATTTCAGTCAGATCAGCTTCTTCAGGGTGGAGTTCTCTGGAAGAGGTTCCGATTTGGGCCGCTTTTTCCCGGCAGGCCTTGATCCCGGCGGTGGAGCCGCCTCCCTGGACATTGATCACCACCTTTGGATTCATATCCATATAGATTTCAGCAATTTTTTCAGCGAAGGGTTGGACGGAGGTAGATCCGGCAATAGTCAGGGAGTGCGTTCGGGAAGAATTTTTCGAAGAACAGCCCAGGGCCAGCAGACACATCAGTAGACTTAGCCCCCAAAAGGCCTGTTTACACCCCATACAATCAAACCCCTCGAAGTCGACCGATTTCGGGTCAACGATGTTTTAAAAGTCTGGTGCGCCCGGCCCGACTCGAACGGGCGGCCTGCGGATTCGAAGTCCGACGCTCTATCCGACTGAGCTACGGGCGCACGCAGGGTAACCATACTAAAAAAGTGTTTCAATTTCAAGAAAATCAGGTCGTGGGGAAAAATTAAAGAAAGCTAATTTTAATAGGCACTTATTCTTCTTGAAACCTTTTTTAAGGTATGTTAATTTAACCCCACCAATAAAATCATCATTCGGGGGTTTTTTTTATGTTTGTATTTGCCAATCTTTTAATCGCCATAGCCAGGATTTTAGATCTCGTTTTGACCGCCTATACCTGGATCATCATTGCGCAAGCCCTAATCTCCTGGGTCCGTCCTGATCCCTACAACCCCATTGTTCGTTTTTTAGACAGGGTTACCGAACCGGTTCTAAGGCCTATCCGTCGTCGGCTGCCGGTGTCCTTTGGAGGATTTGATTTTTCCCCCCTGATCGTTCTCCTGGCCATTATTTTTTTACAGGAATTTTTGATAAAAAGTTTGATTCAACTGGGTTTGCGGATGTGAGCCCTCTTCAGAAAAAAAAACTCCCACCACCTCCTTCCCTTTCCACTCCTCTTCCCTACTTGAAATCCACCCTCGAAGGGGTGCTGCTTTCCCTTTGGGTGCAGCCTGGGGCCAGGAAAACAACCTGGTCCGGATCC
>JAZDOU010000524.1:0-14958 GCA_043798385.1 Pseudomonadota bacterium | reverse complement strand
CTGGAAGGGACGAGGGGTCTTTTTTCAGGGGTGTACACCATAAAGCCAGAGTTTCTTTCCCGAGCCAAATTTTTAATATCTTTAAAAAGCAGGCCAACACAAGCGTTCCAGATAAGGTTGGGTGAATGCCCTGCTTCCAATCAAGTTAACCTATTGGGCCGGTATCGGGTCGGGGATTGCCTTTTGGACAACCCTGAAAAAAGACCTCTCGTCCCTTCCTGTTTAAAAATGCTCTTCTATTCAATAATTAATTGAAAGTGGAGGGGGCAAGAATCCTTCCTCCCCAAGCCGGGCCGGACCACCGGGTAACCGGCAGTCTCTCTTAGGTCCTCTTGGTCCTTTCCAGCTTCATGGTCACCAGGTTGACGGAATCGGGACATTGACTCTCAATCGTATCCCCTTGCCACCAGGGGAGATTGCCGCCAAACTGAAAAGTTGACAGAGTGGGAAAAAGATCATGATAGAAGAAGCCGCATAACCCTCCCGGATTGTGACAACTGATTTCAAAGCTCTCGCCCACCTGATGACCGGCATTACATTTCCCCTTAACAGACGTAATGGTAGCGGTCACTTTTTGTCCGATTCCTGGATCGTGTGCCATGTTATAAACCCTCCTTGTGATTGTTTTAAAGCTCCCGGAACTAAAAGATCAGTCCGGTTTACGTCCCTGATGGCAATAAGCAATCCCCAGAGAGAGGGGGAATTTCTCAACCGCCAGCAATCCGATTTTCTCCATTTCCCGGGCCAATTCGTCGGGTGAAGGGAAATGGAGGATGGACTCGGCCAGATACTGATAGGCTGCCGGGTCCCTGGTAAACCAGCGAGACAGACGGGGCAAGATATGGTTTAAATACGGCAGATACACCTTTCGAAACCATCTGCTTTGAGGAGCGGTCAATTCCAAAACATGGACCCGGCCGCCGGGGACCAGGACGCGAACCATTTCTTCCCAGACCCTTTTACGGTCGGGCATGTTCCGAATCCCAAAGGCCACCGTTACGGCGTCAAAACTCCCCTCAGGAAAAGGCAGATTCAGGGCATCGCCTTGCACCAGGGAAATCCGTCTTAACAAGCCGGCCTGAGAGACCTTTTTCCGGGCGGCCTCCAGCATGGGTTGTACGAAATCCAAACCGATCACTTTAACTTGGGAATGCTCTCGGGCCGTGCCGATAGCCACATCTCCGGTCCCGGTAGCCAGGTCCAGGAGACGGTGAGTCGAAAAAAAATGCAGCCTCCGGATCATGAACCGTCTCCAGGCCACATCACGGCGGGCACTTAAGAGCCGATTCAGGAAGTCATAACGGTCCGTGACCGAAGAAAAAATCCGCCGAACCAGGCGGATTCGGTCTTCATTTGACAGGTCCTCAAGGGACGGAACCGTGGACTTGCGGGAAGACATCCTCTCAGCCCGCTTCCTTGCTCTCCCGGAGAAACCGTTTGTCTTCCACCCGCAGGGTCACCTGCAGGGCATCGAAGTATTCCAATAAGGGGATGGTATATTTCCGGGATGTCTGGGTCAGGTCTTTGAATTCCGGGGTGGTGAGTTCCCCTTTTTCTTTAAGCCACTGGATCATTTTTTTCTTGAGCCCTTCGATGGCCTCTTTATGAAAATAGAGGTCTTCCTTAACCTTGACCAATTTCCCTTCCTTGACCATCAACTCCAGGACCGCTCTGGGCTGCCCCTTAGGAAATTTTTCCATCAGTTCTTTAAAATAAGGGGGTTGGAGTCCGCTCTGCCGATAGACCTTCTCCAGGGCATCCCTGACCGCCTGCTGGTCTTCTTTTAATTGAACCTTGTGATCGATCAGGCGGACCAGTTCCTTTTCCTGAACCAGGATTTTCTGCTCAGCCAGTTGATTTAATAAAAAATTAAAAAGCTTGGCCTCGCGGATCTGAGGTAAACGGGACTTCAATTCTTCCTTAGGTAACCCCTGCTTCAAGGGATTGGTTTTATGATACCCTTTCAGTTCCTGCTCAATCACCTGGTTCAGTTTGGACAACTCCAGATGATGAATCATCATTTTATTTTCCTTGTCCCATTGAATGAGCACCCGGTGAGAAAGAAGTTCTTTTAACAGGTCATCCAGCTTTTTAGGGGGAAGGGCCAGAACCCGGCCCAGATTCTGCCTGGACATGCCCATGGCCCCGGCTAAGAGGACCTGCAGGGCCACCTTCTCCGGATCAGTGCCGGATTGAAGAATTCCAAGTTGTTCAATGACGTCGGGATTAAAGCGTTTATGTTTTCCGGGAATGACATTTAAAACCTCGGCCCCGCCAATAGTCTGAACCGGAGAATAGCTTCGAATGACAGCCAGGTCACCCGGTAACAATGCCACCGGTTCAGTCAAACGCAATTGACAAAATTGGGATTCTCCTGGTTTTATCTCCTCTCCTTCCAGAAGGATGACCCGTCCCAGGATCTCATTGGTTCCGCCATGAAATCGTATCTGACTGCGATGCTTCAGGGGCCGCTGGGCGGATTTCAAGAGTCGCAAGCGGATATCCAACAATCGGGCAGAATAAAGACTCAGGGCGGAGGCGACCACATCGCCTCTGTTGACCGTCGTCTTTTCGATGCCTTGCAGATTAATGGCCGTCCGCAGGCCTGCCCGGACCTGTTCGGTGTCCTGATTATGAACCTGGATACCACGGACCTTGGCTTGAATCTCCTGGGGATACAAGGTGACCTGATCGCCCACGGACAGGCTGCCGGAGATGGCCGTTCCGGTGACCACTGTGCCGAAGCCGCGCATGGTGAACACCCGGTCTACCGGCAGTCTAAAAATTCCGGCCGAAGAACGTTCTTCCACCTCAGTCGAAAGCCTTTCCAGAACCGAGACACATTCGGGAATCCCCTGGCCGGTAGTGGAGGAGACCGGGAGAATCAGGGCCCCTTCCAAAAAGGTCCCCGTTAAAAACGTCTTGATATCCTCCTGGACCAGATCCAGCCAATCCTCTTCAACCATATCGATTTTGGTTAAAGCCACCAGGCCTTTTTTAATCCCCAGGAGACTGCAGATATCCAAATGCTCCCTGGTCTGAGGCATGACGCCCTCATCGGCGGCAATAATCAGGGCCACCAGATCGATGGTACTGGCCCCGGCCACCATATGTTTGATAAACCGTTCATGGCCGGGGACATCGATGATCCCCAGACGCTGGCCGTTAGGCAGATCCAGATAGGCAAAGCCCAATTCAATAGTGATCCCGCGCTCTTTTTCCTCTTTGAGGCGATCGGTATCGATCCCCGTCAAGGCCTTGACCAGGCTGGTCTTGCCATGATCGATATGTCCTGCAGTCCCAAGAATGATCTGTTTCATAGCTGGTTCTTTCGTGTTGCTGAAATACTCCCAATTAACCGCTTTTATTATCTCCCATCTCCCTTCAACCCTGTCAAGGCAAAAATTTTACACCCTTTTCTTTACAAAAGCTTTTCCAATCCTTATAATAATACTAAATTTTTCTTAATTGTTTTCGCAAGCTCTTCCGGGTGAACCCCCCGGGAAGAAGAAGGAGGAGCCAAGGTGGTCAGTGATTTATCTCGACTTCATGGTCAAATGAGGCGTTTGATGGATGATATGTTATATCAACTCAGTCCCCGGTTTTTGCTTGACCAGAGGATCTGGTCCCCCCAGATGGATGTCCTGGAAACACCGGAGTCGTTTCTGATCATCGCCGAGGTCTCCGGGTTAATAAAAGACGAGATCCGTGTTACCGTAAAACGAAACCTGGTCTATCTGTCCGGGAAAAGGGAGCGGCCTCCCATGGGCAATGCCGTCCGGTACCTTCAATTGGAAATCGAGTATGGATCCTTTGAACGGACCTTTGAATTACCCGCTGTGGTAGATGAGTCGCAGATCGAAGCCCATTACCGGGAGGGCCTGCTCTCGGTGGTTTTGCCCAAGAAACGGTCCTCCAGGAAAACAATCGAAATTCAATCCGATTAGCTTTCGGCTGGATATAAGTAAGGAGAAGTCCATGGAACCTAACGAAACACCTCTACCCTTGCAAACCCAGGTATTAACCATACCGGAAGAGATACCCCTCTTGCCCGTCCTGGATGTGGCCTTGTTTCCCAAGATGGTGATGCCCTTGATGATCTGGGAAAAGAGCTGGATCCAGTTGGTAGACGAGGCCCTGATGAAAGACCACTTGATCGGTCTGGTCATGATTCAGGACAAAGGCCACGAACCCCTGCAACCGGAGGATCTTTATCTATATGGAACCGTCGGTTCTATTTTGAAGATGGCCAAGGTCCCCGAAGGAGGGGTCCGCCTTATGGTCCAGGGCCTTTCCCGGTTTAAGATCGCCGAAATCACGGCTACCGCTCCATATTTCAAGGCCCGGGTCGAGGTCCTCAAAGACCTGTTGGAATCGGGGATCGAAACCGATGCCCTCATAAACAGCGGCCGGGGACTCTTTGCCAAAGTCCTGGAATTGTCCCCCTATCTTCCCTCCGAATTGGGTCTATTGGCCCAAAGCGTGGAAGATCCCGGTTCCCTGGCCGACATGATCACCTCCACCCTGAATATCTCCAAAGAAGATAAGCAGGACATCCTGGAAACCCTGGGCGTCAAACAAAGGCTTCAAAAGTTAACAGTAATCCTCACCAAGGAATTAGAGGTCCTGGAATTGGGCAAGAAGATCCAGTCGGAAGTTAAAGATGGAATCGACAAAACCCAAAGGGAATATTATCTTCGGGAACAGCTCAAGGCCATCCAAAAAGAATTGGGAGAGAAGGATGAAAAATCTTTAGAGATCGAAGACTATAGGAAAAAAATCGTCGACAGGAAATTATCTCCGGCGGCCGCCAAAGAAGCTGAACGGGAACTGAACCGTCTGGCCAGGATGAATTCCGCCTCACCGGAATACTCCGTGGCCCTCTCCTATCTGGACTGGATCACCGACCTCCCCTGGGCTATTCAAACCGAAGATAATCTGGATATTGGAATGGCTGCCAAGGTCTTGGACGAGGATCATTTTGATCTCGAAAAGGTCAAGAAACGAATCCTGGAGTATTTAGCGGTTCGCAAACTAAAACCGGACATGAAAGGCCCGATCCTGTGCTTTGCCGGTCCTCCGGGTACGGGCAAAACCTCTCTGGGACGTTCTATTGCCCGGGCCCTGGGCCGGAAGTTCGTCCGGCTTTCCCTCGGCGGGGTCCGGGATGAGGCCGAAATTCGGGGCCACCGACGAACCTATGTAGGGGCCTTGCCCGGGAGAATTCTCCAGGGCCTGCGTAAGGCCGGCTCCAACAATCCGGTTTTTATTTTGGATGAAATCGATAAGGTAGGCACTGATTTCCGGGGAGATCCCTCCTCGGCCCTCCTGGAAGTCTTGGACCCGGAACAGAATTCCACCTTTTCGGATCATTATCTGGAAGTAGAATTTGACCTTTCCAAGGTCATGTTCATTACCACAGCCAATATTCTGGACACCGTTCCCCCGGCCTTGCGGGACCGTATGGAGGTCCTGGATCTGGCCGGTTATATTGAAGAGGAAAAGGTAAAGATCGCCCAGAATCACCTGATCCCGAAACAATTAAATGAGCACGGCCTGACTGAAAAAAACCTTTCTTTTAATAAAAAGGCCCTTCAGACCATCATTCGTTCCTATACCCGGGAGGCCGGCCTGCGAAATCTGGAGAGAGAGATCGCTTCTGTCTGCCGGGGGGTAGCCAAAGAGATCGCCGAGGGTAAACTCACCGGGAAGAAGATCTCCCCGGATGACCTGCACCAATACCTGGGAGCGATCCATTTCTTTTCCGAGGTGGCTGAAAGGACCCAGGAGCCCGGGGTAGCCACAGGCCTGGCCTGGACTCAGGCCGGCGGAGATATCCTTTTTGTCGAAGCCACCAAGATGCCCGGCCATAAAACCCTGACCTTGACCGGCCAACTCGGAGAGGTGATGAAAGAATCGGCCGGGGCGGCCCTCAGCTATATCCGCTCCAAGGCCGCCCAATTGGGTATCCCGGAAGATTTTTATGAGAAAAATGACCTCCATATCCATGTCCCGGCTGGTGCTATCCCCAAAGACGGCCCTTCGGCCGGGATAGCCATCATGACCGCTCTGACCTCTTTATTAACCAACCGCCCCATTCGAGGGGATCTGGCTATGACCGGTGAGATCACCTTGCGGGGTCTGGTCCTGCCGGTTGGAGGGATTAAAGAAAAGGTCCTGGCCGCAAAAAGAGCCGGGATAGGAACCATCATTTTACCTAAAAAAAATGAAAAAGACCTGGACGAAATCCTCCCTCATTTAAAGAAAGGATTGAAGTTTCATTTTGTTGAACGAATGGATGAGGTCTTTGATCTGGCCCTTTGCCAGGCCGCCAAGGCCTGCAAGAGATGAGCCTTAGTTGGAAAGTAGGATTCGAGGATTCAAGGGGTCAAGGATCCGCGAGAATGGGTCAATGAGGTGATGGGGTGATGTGAGGAGGAGACCTCATCGTCGCATCCACTCATTCCCTCATTTGAATCTTTGAATCCTTTTTTCATGCCTCGTTGGTGCCTACAGGCGCATGAACACTTAATATAAATATAGCTGAAAGGCAATAGCGTGCCCGGATTGATTGATCTCCACACCCATTCTACGGCCTCCGATGGCAGCCTGTCTCCCCGAGAACTGGTTATATACGCCAAAAAAAAGGGGGCGGCGGCCATTTCTCTAACCGATCATGATACCGTGGCAGGAATAGAGGAGGCCTTGACAGCCGGCAGCCAACAGGATCTGGAGGTTATCCCGGGGCTGGAGATCAGCGCCCAATATACCGGAGGGACGATGCATATCCTGGGTTATTACATCGACCCCTCAGACCCTGTCCTGAATCAAGAACTTAACAGACTTCAGGAGGCCCGGCGAGACCGCAATCCCAAGATCGTTGAAAAACTCCGGGGCCTGGGCCTCCCCATTTCCTTTGATCAAGTCCAGGCCCTGGCCAAAGGACAAATCGGCCGCCCTCATATTGCCCAGGCCCTTTTACAAACCGGGGCGGTCTCCTCTCTGGAAGAAGCCTTTCAAAAATATTTGACCAAAGGGGCGGCAGCTTATGTAGAGAAGTTTCGCTTTCCCCCTCATAAGGCCATCTCTCTCATCCTTCGGGCAGGGGGAATCCCGGTGTTGGCTCATCCCAAAACGTTACAGTGTTCTTCTTTTAGAGACCTTAAAATTCTGGTTGAAGAATTAATGGGAAGTGGTCTTAACGGTATTGAAGTTTTCTATCCGGATCATAGCAGCGAACAAACCGCTGCCTATTTTTCGCTGGTCAGGGAGTTGGATCTTCTTTACACCGGTGGGAGTGATTTCCATGGAGGCAACAAGGAACAAGTGGACCTTCTGGTCGGCCGGGGTGATTTAAAGATCCCCTATGAAATCGTGGAAAACTTGAAGGCCCGCCGCTCAAATTCGAACATTAAAATCCAAAATAAAAATAAGACCTGATTATGTTGCCGACTTTTAAAGCCTTATCCCTTAAACATCAGGTTCTGATTGAAGACTTCCTAAGGCGCACTCCCCCGGAAATTTCAGAACTGACCTTTACCAACCTCTTTATCTGGAGACATTATTATCAATTTCAAGTCACCCTTCAAAGGGGATTTCTGACCTTGCTGGCCCATCCCCCGGGGTCGACGCCTTTTTTCTTCCCACCCATAGGGACAGGAGACCTTCAGGACTGGGCCCTGGATTGCCTGGGTTATTTAAAGGATCAGGGATTTCCCCCTCGCCTGGGTCGTCTTCCCGAGAGGGACATAAAGGAACTTTCTTCCCTTCCCGGGATGAAGATTACCCCCGACCGTAACAACAGCGATTATGTCTATCGCATCAGGGACCTGATAGATCTCTCGGGAAATAAATACCATACCCTGAAAAACCATATCAATCGCTTCAATAAAAAAGTTTCCTGGGAATACCTCCCCCTGACACCGAAACTGGTCAGGCAATGTCTGGACCTGCAGGAAGAGTGGTGCCGCTTGAAACAATGTCTGGAATCTCCCAGCCTGCAAAGCGAGGAGCAGGCTATCATTGAAGCCCTCAAGCACATTGACCGGCTACATTACAAGGGTGGAGTAATTCGGATCCAGGGGAAAGTGGAGGCCTTTACCCTGGGAGAGCTTTTGAACCCGGAGACCGTGGTCATTCATATTGAAAAGGCCAATCCTGCACTTCCCGGTCTTTATCCCTTAATCCAACAACAGTTTTTGAAGCGCGAATGGGAGGGGTTCTCTTATGTCAATCGGGAGCAGGATCTGGGGATTCAGGGTTTACGAAAGGCCAAATTATCCTATCACCCGGAGTTCATGGTCAACAAGTATCTGGTGACCTCTAAATAGATGACCACCCCTTCGGCCCAACTCATCTTTTTGGGGACCGGGACCGGCGTTCCTTCCGTCCAGCGGGCCTCTCCCGCCATCCTCCTGAAACTTCCCCGGGTTAATCTGTTGCTTGACATCGGGCCGGGAACCTTAAGGCAACTGGCCAAGATTTCAGTGTCGATTACGGAAATAGATACTATCCTGTTAACGCATCTTCACCCGGATCACAGCGCCGATCTGGTCCCCTTCCTGTTCGCCGCCAAATATCCCCCCTATTTGCTGAACCGGCGGCCTCTCCATCTCTTTGCCGGGGACGATTTCAATTATTTTTACCAAGGTCTGATGGATCTCTATGGCCGCTGGATTGAATGGCCTGCCGGTCTTTTAAATATTATCCCCTTACCGCAAGACAGGCCCTGGGAAAAAGAATTTCCGGATTTTTCTCTCCAGAGTTGCCCCTTACCTCATTCTGCTTCCAGTTTAGGATACCGGGTCACTTTACCGGACAGAAAGGGTCTTGTCTTTTCCGGTGATTCGGATTATTCTACCTCCTTAGTAGAGCTGGCCCAAAAGGCCGACCTATTGGTTTGTGAGTGTTCTTTTCCAGAGGGGGAAAAGGTCACTGGGCACCTGACCCCCTCTTTGGCCGGCAGGATCGCCCAGGAGGCCGGGGTTGGCAAACTGATCCTGACCCACTTTTACCCCGAATGCCAGGGCCGGGACCTTATCAGTCCCTGTGCTCGGGAATACAGCGGACCTATCGAGTTGGCAGAGGATTTTCAAACCATCTTATTATGAGACCTTTGAAGAACCTCCAATAAAAAATGAGGCCTTTGAAAAAGACACCCACAACGTCATACCGGCGAAAGCCGGTATCCAGAACTATTTGAAAACACTGGATTCCGTGTCAAGCACGGAATGACAAAAAGGGATTTGGCATAATAATTCAAAGGTCTCAAAATGTCTTCCGGAAATCCCCATTTCGAAATCCGAAATGACCACTGATGGACTCCTAAAAAGTCCATCGCCCATGAGGAGTACTTAGGATGAAAGAGAAAAAGGGCAAACTTATCCACATCGACAGAACCCAGAAACAGGTTGTGGACATCCTGGAAAGATTAAGTGAAGAACAAGAAAATGTTAAGGAACTTATTGTTTTTTATATGGATAAAGAGGGAGTCTATCACTCCCTTTCTTCGGACATCAGTGATGAGATCTATTTGGCGGGGATACTGCACTCAATGGTTAATAACCTGCTTTACGATGCCTCCGAGCCGGAAGATTAAAAGGTTCACCTCCAACAGGCATCCCCAACTAGTTTCCATCCGGAAACACCGGAGGTGAGACTATTGGTTTCCAATTCGGAAACGAGGATTTTTTTGTTCTGGCAAGGAAATCAAGGGGTGGCGCGGAGGCGTACTGGAGTACGCCGCACAAGACAGCCTGCAGATTGACACCGCCAGTGCAAAAAAAGACCGTTTCCGGATGGACACTAACTACTCCATCAACTGCTTATATAGCTTTTCGACATTTTTTCGGGTCACATGATCCTTATGCATCCTAAAACCACCTCCAAAGGTCTCGGGGATATGCATCAGTTCATGGATCAGGATCTTGATCTGTTCGGCTTTGGACAACCGATCGAAGGTTTCACTCAAGACCTCGATAACATAATGGGCCTCCATGTCCAGGGCAAGCTGCATGACCTTGGGTAAGGCATGGCAGCGGGCAATGACCCCCTGACTGGTTGAGCCATGACTTCGGACCCCCTTGACCCGGTTCAGATCAATATGGCTCATCTTTAGCCGACGAGCGATTCTTTTAAATTTCGATTCTATATCCGGTGCCAGTTCGTATCGAATCATGTTGTTTTTTCCCGTCAGCTAGTTGTTTTTATTTAAAAACCTAAATTCCCAACCCAAGGCCTTATTTTTTCCGTTCAACTACATAATCTGCCAAATCGAGTAAGATCTGCTGATTCTTGTCAGGCTTGAATCCCTGCAGAAACCCTTTGGCCTTATCCTTGGCCTCATAGGCCATTTTTTGGGTATACTCAAGCCCGCCATGTTGATTAATCAAGCCGGAAAGAATCTTAAAATCCTCATCTGTAACTTGATCTTTTTTTGACATCTTATTGATTTTATTTTTATCTTTATTAGAACAAACTTGTAAGGTATAAATCAGGGGCAGGGTTATTTTCCCCTCTTTAAAATCATTGCCGACCGGTTTTCCGAAATCCTTTTGAGTGGCGGTATAATCCATTAAATCATCAACTAATTGAAAGGCAATCCCTAATTCCAGTCCATATTGGGCCAGGGCCTCTTCTTCCGCAGTCCTGGCCTTCCCCCAGATCGCCCCGGTTTGACAGGCCGCCGAGATCAGGATGGCTGTTTTGTTAATTAAGACCTCCCGATAGTTTTCCTCCGACACCTGGAGGTTATGACTGTGGATCAGTTCCAGGACCATGCCCTCGGCCATGTGGGTGGTCGTTTGAGAAAGAACCTCTAAAAGCCTCAGGCTCTGGGTCTCTACGGCCAGAGAGAACGATTTCGAAAGCAAAAAATCGCCTACCAAGACCGACGCCGAATTCCCCCAGATGGTGTTGGCCGAGGCCTTTCCCCTCCTTAAGTCGGCATTGTCAATAACATCATCATGCAGCAAGGTGGCGGCATGGAGGTATTCAAAAATCGACGAAAAATAATAAGACCGTTCTCCGTCATACCCGCAAAGCCGGGAAGAGAGGACAAAAAGCAGGGCCCTGAGTCTCTTGCCGCCCCCCACCAGGATATGCCGGTTGACCTCAAAAATCAAAGGGACGTGGGACTTAAGATTCTCCTCCAGATAAAAATGTATCCGATCTATATCTGGTTGTATTTTTTCCAATAAATTGTCCCTGAGACTCATCGAACACCTTACCGTTTAACCCTTTTCTTTAGTTCAAAAATAGGATTTGAGTCTTGATCAACCTGTACCTATTTTCATGTTTGGTGGTGCCACGCCCCAAAAGGCGGGGCATGGCGGCTTCATTTTAATTATTTGTACTGCTTTTATCTGAAAACCACCCAACTGTCAAAAAAATAATTACATACTCCTATTAAACCCTCCACCCACAGGGATCGGTTTTCTCTCGCCAAGTCAGCGGGCACTAATTCTTTAGTAAAGTTAAATAGTTGAGGAAATAATTGGGCGGAATTAGAAAGGGGTGACCTGGAAAACTGGAACATCGAGAGACCTTTGACAGCCCCGGCTCATTGTGATAATTATTAAAAATAGGACTTTTAAGGAGAAAGAAAAAATGCGGCTGGTTGTTCAACGGGTCAAAGAAGCCCGGGTGAAAGTCAAAGACGAAATCGTAGGAGAAATCGGCCGGGGTCTCCTTGTTTTCCTGGGCGTTGGGGCTGAAGATACCGAGGCCGACGTGGACTATCTGATAGAAAAGATCCTCCATCTCAGGATCTTCCCGGACACCCAGGGGAAATTCAATCTCTCGCTGATCGAAACAGGTGGCGACCTGTTGGTGGTCTCTCAATTCACCCTCTGGGGCGATTGTAGAAAAGGCCGTCGACCTTCCTTTTCAGAATCGGCTCCGGCCTCCAAGGCCCAACCCTTATATGACCGGTTTATTGAAAAAATACGGCTGAAAGGGGTTCCGGTAGCCGGCGGCCGCTTTCAGGAGATGATGGAGGTCCATCTGATTAATGACGGCCCGGTGACCTTGCTCTTGGACAGTAAAAAATGCTTTTGATGGGTTTTTAAGCCCGATACCCAAATAATATGGGACGGTCTTATTCTTTGAAATGATACTGGATGCTGGATACTGGATACTGGATAAACCCTTTATCGCAGAATAATTAAGTGAATTATCCAGCATCCAATATCCAGTTTCCAGCATCCAGTATCCAGCATCGTCTGTCCAGAGGCGGACGATCTCGCGTTTTAGATAAGTTAGAGATAAATTCTCAAATTACAGGGTGAAAAAACCTATGGCTAAAAACGAAACCTCCCTTCCCCCCTGCATGATCTTTGTCAGTAAAGAGGGAAAATGGTATCATCAGGGGGCGGAGATCATCCACCGGCCGATCTTTCTCTGGATGATACAGAGTCTGGAGAAGACCGAAGAAGGGGTCTTCATCGTTCATCTCAACAACCAGAAATGTTATCTGGAAGTGGAAGACACCCCCCTGGTTGTTATGCGGGCGGATTTTGTACGGGAAGGGGCGGAGGAACAGTTCCGGCTCACTTTGAACGATGACTCTCAAGAACAACTTGACCCTGAAACCTTAACGATCAGTCCGGAAAGCATCCTCTATTGTACGGTTAAGAATGGCCTATTCCCGGCCCGGTTCCTGCGGCCGGCCTATTATCAACTTACCCGGATCCTGGAAGAGGATGAGACCGGAGGATTTGTCTTGCCTTTAAACAACCGCAAGTATCCTATCAAGGACCAGGTTCACCGATAAAGAAAGCAGGCATTCCTTTTCAGGACAGAGCTTAACAACCTCAGGAGAACAAGGGGCACAAGGCAGCCCGGCAGTAAGGATAGTGACATCTTTCCCCTGGGGGGCCCAGTAGGCCGGGTCTGTGGGGCCGAAAAGGTTGACCGTAGGGACACCCAGGGCAGCGGCCAGGTGGGAAACCCCGGAATCATTACCGAGATAACCAACACAATGGCTCAGGACCCCGGCCAGGATCGGCAAGGCACTCTTTTTGAGGATAGGGAAACCCTGAGCCTCTATGGCCTTGACCATCTCCTGAGGGGCTTCCTACTCGACCGGCCCGAAAAGAAAAAGGGGTTGGATCTGTTTCCGGTTTGAAATCGTCGAGGCCACTTCCAAAAATCGTTCCCAGGGCCAGTTTTTGTGAGGGCTGCCGCTGCCTGGATGAATGGCCCACCAGGGCCTTACCCCTTCTGTCTGGTTATTTAGGGCGTCCAATATTTCCCGGGCCTGCCGGAGATCTTCGGAATTCAGGAAAATGGTCTTCTCCGCTTCCTTCCAGGGGATGTGGGCGGATTTGAGAATTTTTTTTTGAAGGGTTTGAAGGGAGATCCCCTGGCGGACATCCGGAAGGGACGGTATCCATAAAGTCTTTTTCAGTCCGGCCTGCTTCAATCCCCGGATCAGGATCTCGGGCTCACGGACTGAGAATAAAAAGGCCTCTTGGAAAGAAGACAGATATCGTTGGAAGGGATCGGGAAGAGATAACTCTTCCTGGAAGAGGAGTGCCCATTCTTTCCGATGAATGGATACCACCTCCTGGACATAAAAGCGGCCTTTTAGAAGGGATAAGGTTTCCGGATTCCCGGCCATGACCCAGGGGGCTTGTTCGGAAAACAACCTTAAAGAATAAAGGGCCGGTAGAGACAGGATCAGATCTCCCAGGGCCCCCTGATGAATAAGGAGAATAGGAGTCAAAAGATGTCTTCAATAGAAATAATTTCGCTTCCCCAGTATTTCCGTCGTGAACCTCGGGGTTGGTCCTTTACCCCTTTTAAAGACCCCGGGTTGACCGATAAGGTGGACATCGACTGGACCACTTTCCATACTGTTTCCATGGAGCCGGGGACCATACGGGGAAATCATTTTCATCCCCAGGTTACGGAGTGGTTATTGTTCTGTGGGGGACCGGTTCTCCTGGCCTGGCAGGACCCGGATTCTGAGACCGTCCGGAAAATCCGTATTAAAGACAACCAGACCTTTGTGATTATCCCGCCCGGGGTGAAGCATGCCATAAAAAATGCCGGGGATCAGTCTCTCTACCTGATAGCCTTTCAAAGCCCGGCCCCTTCTTCTCAGGAACCGGAGGTCCTCCCGGCACTTTTAATCGAGTGAATGGGTCCCGGCCTTAAGACGGCGCCTCAAATAGGTTTTAGACCATCCCCGGATTGAAGCTCCCCGTCCAGCCACATCTCGACATCGCGCAGCACCTTGTCATGCTCAGGTTCATTGAAGACTTCATGGTAAAAACCGTCATAGATGATGACCTTTTTATCCACAGAGCCGACTCTCTCGAACAACACCCGGGCACCGGCCGGATCGACCAACCGGTCGGCACCGCCTTGGATAATCAAGATCGGCAGGGTTATCTTTTCCGCTTCAGCGTTGACACGCTGCATGGCCTTAAGCATTTCAGCAGCCAGCCGGGCGGTGGTTTTTCCGGTGAAGACCAAAGGATCGCCAAGGTAGGCCTGCACTACCGCCGGATCTCGCGATATCCCCTCAGCCTCCAACCCGATCAAACCGAACCTGGGCAGCAGGGCGGAAAGGATCTTGCCGATAAAAATAATGGCTGGTGTGATTTTGTCGGGAATCTTGATCGCCGGCCCGGAAAGGACGGCCCCGGTCAGGTCGGCCTGGTGATCGAGCAGGGTGCAGGCGCCGATTAATCCACCCAGACTGTGCCCCACCAAAAAGATGGCTTTATCGGGTTGCCATCCCCGGATCAGGGCCAGGAATGCCTTGAGCGTAATGGTATAATCCTGAAATCGATCCAGATAGACCCGAGGTCCGTCTGATTTGCCATGTCCGATGTGATCGAGGCCATAGACCGCATAGCCCAGGGGCACAAAATGGTTGACCAGGTTCAGATAGCGGCCGCTGTGTTCGGCCAAGCCATGAACAATGACTAAGACCGCCTTTACCGGACC
>JAZDOU010000518.1:0-5952 GCA_043798385.1 Pseudomonadota bacterium | reverse complement strand
GAGCAGTTGCGGAAAGGCTTAGGAGCTACCGTTCAGGCCATTGCCACAGTCGTTGAAATGAGAGATCCCTATACGGCGGGCCACCAGCGGCGGGTAGCCGACTTGGCCAGGTCCATCGCCCATGAGATGGAGTTGTCAAACGATCAGATCGATAGCGTTCGTATAGCGGGCTTGATCCATGATATCGGGAAGATATCGGTTCCGGCGGAGATCCTGAGCAAGCCGACGAAGCTGACTGATTTAGAGTTTGGTCTTATAAAAACTCATACTCAGAGTGGTTATGACATTCTCAAGGATATTGAGTTTCCCTGGCCTATTGCGCGGATAGTGCATGAGCATCACGAGAGGATGGATGGTTCCGGATATCCGAACGGGTTACCCGGAGATGAGCTTCTCCTTGAATCTCGGATTTTGATGGTCGCTGATGTGGTCGAGGCCATCGCATCACATCGTCCCTATCGGCCGGCCCATGGTATTGAAAAGGCCCTGGAGGAGATCGAAAAAAACAAGGGCGTTCTGTACGATCCTGCAGCGGTGGAAGTGTGCCTGAGGCTTTTCAAAGAAAAGGGGTTTAAGTTCGAATAATTATTACCGGTTATGGATAAGGAACTCTCGGCCTTCGGCTAAAGTGCGCGGTAACGCCTGACTGGTCCGGGTTTCCCCCGGGGAATCATGGGACGTTGATAAAAATTAACCTGTTAGCCGCAATCCTTTTTGCGGTTGGTTTATGGGGTTTTATTCCCTTCTTGACATCTGTTATTCCTTACGATATACTTCCTTGGTAAGGAAATACTGTCAGAAAAGGAGAGCATCCATGCAATCAACCATCACCTCTAAATTTCAAACCACCATTCCCAAGATCATTCGGCAAAACCTTGGTCTCTCCGTGAACGATACGCTGGAGTGGGAATTTGATCATGGGAAAGTCATTGTTTCCCCCCTGCAAAAGAATTTTCTGAAATATCAAAACAGCGTCAAGGTCGGTAAGGGAGATATCGAGGCGGATATTGGGCTGGCCGGAAACTTACGACTGGAGGATTACCGGTGAAAAAATATGTCATTGATACCAACGCCCTTATTTCCTTTGTGACCGATAGAAACCCGAAACAACAGCGAATTATGAAAGGCCTCTTTGAGTACGCCTCCGTTCTCAAAGGAGTTATTCTCTGTCACCACCATGTCCTGACCGAATTTGTCTATGTTATGGACAAAGTATACCAGGTACCCAAAGACGAGATTAAGGTCATGGTTAAAGATTTTATTCTGTTGCCGGGGATTGACATCATCCAGGACATCAACTTCAAGACCGTCTTTGTCTACTGGCCGGAAGTCATACCTGATTTTGGAGACGCCATTGTCGCGGCGCTTTGTAAGACGCATAAAGGTTCCATTCTGGTGACCTTTGATCAGAAATTGATCCGGCAAATCAAAACTGCGGGATTGAGCGCCTATTGATAGATGGAGAGTTTCTCTCTTCGTGCTTCCATTGCCTTTCGTCCCTGCCGGCCCTGGAGGAGATTGAGAAAAACAAGGGCGTTCTGTATGATCCTGCAGCGGCGGAGGTGTGTCTGAGGCTTTTCAGGGAGAAGGGGTTTAAGTGCGAATAATTATTGCTGGTTGGGGAAGGGTGAGAGGGAATAACTGAATCAAATGAACAACGTCCCCATGGATGGATTTAGATTGGAGTAGACCATGAAAAAGCAAACCAAATCCGCAGACCGGCAGCCAAAAAATGGCGACGCAGGTTCGGAAGAAATACCCTCCTGGCCAGCCATCCAGGCGCCCAGGGCGGATCGCCCCTTTCCTGTCGTGGGCATCGGCGCCTCCGCCGGCGGCCTGGAGGCGCTGGAGGCCTTTCTGGTAAACGTGCCGGAGAAAAGCGGCCTGGCCTTTGTCGTCGTCCAGCACCTGGACCCGACCCACAAGGGCATCATGGTGGAGCTGCTCCAGCGCACCACTCCCATGCCGGTGGTCCAGGTCAAGGACCGGATGAGGGTCGAGCCGGATTGCGTCTATGTGATCCCCCCCAACCGGGACCTCTCCATCCTGCACAGGGTCCTGCACCTCCTCGAACCGACGGCGCCCCGGGGCTTAAGGCTGCCCATTGATTTTTTCTTCCGCACCCTGGCCGACGACCAAAAGGACCAGAGCATCGGCGTCATCCTTTCTGGCATGGGCTCCGACGGCACGCTGGGCCTCCGGGCCATGAAGGAGAAGGCCGGGGTGGTCTTCGTCCAGTCGCCGGCCTCGGCCAAATTCGACGGCATGCCCCGCAGCGCCATCGACGCGGGCTTAGCCGACGTCGTCGCCACGGTGGAGGAGCTGCCCGGCAAGATCATCGCCTATCTCAAGCACGCCCCTCTCATCGAAAAGCAGAATCTGCCCCTGGATGGCAAGGCCCAGAGCGCCCTGGAGAAGATCTTCATACTGCTCCGGACGCAGACCGGTCACGACTTTTCCCTGTACAAGAAAAGTACCGTCTACCGCCGGATCGAGCGGCGTATGGGACTCCACCAGATTGACCGCATCGCCACCTACGTCCGGTTTTTGCAGGAGAACCCCAAGGAAACGGAGCTTTTGTTCAAGGAGTTGATGATCGGCGTGACCAGCTTTTTCCGGGACCCGGCCTCCTGGGAGCACCTTAAGGGCCAGGTCATCCCGGCGCTGCTGGCGGCCCACCCGACGGGCGGGACGTTCCGGGCCTGGACCCCCGGTTGCTCCACCGGGGAGGAGGCCTATTCCCTGGCCATGGTCTTCAAAGAGGCTCTGGAGCAGGTCAAGCCGGCGGGTAATTTTTCTCTCCAGGTCTTTGCCACCGACCTGGATAAGGACGCCATCGACAAGGCCCGGGCCGGCGTCTATCCGGCCAACATCGCCGCCGACGTGACGCCGGAGCGGATGCGACGGTTCTTTGTCCAGGACGAGCGCGGCTACCGGGTAGGTAAGGAGATTCGAGAGATGGTGATCTTTGCCCCCCAGAACGTCATCATGGACCCGCCCTTCACCAAGCTGGATATCCTGATCTGCCGAAACCTCCTGATCTACCTGGAACCGGCCATCCAGAAAAAGCTGCTGCCGCTCTTCCATTACAGCCTGAATCCCGGTGGCGTTTTGTTTTTAGGGAGTGCCGAGACCATCGGTGCTTTTAGCGATCTTTTCACCCCGCTGGACAACAAGGCCAGAATTTACCGCCGGCTCGACACCGCCCTGGGGATAGAACCGATCGAGTTCCCCGCCACCTTCTTTCCTGCCAATCCGGATGCAGCGCGGGCCGCGGGCCAGAGGCCCGCCCCTAACCTTCAGGCCCTGGCGGATCAACTGCTTCTGACGCACTATGCCCCGGCGGCCGCTCTGATCAACGACAAGGGGGACATCCTCTACATCAGCGGGCGAACGGGCAAGTACCTGGAGCCGGCCGCCGGGAAGGCCAACTGGAATATCTTCGTCATGGCCCGCGAGGGGCTGCGCTATGAGTTCGGCAACGCCTCTCAGAAGGCCATCCGGCATCAGGAAACGCTCACCCTGAGGGGACTGAAGGTCAGGAACAATGGCGGGATGCAGGCGGTGGACGTCACCATTCAGCCCCTGGCAGAGCCGGCGGCCCTGCGGGGGATGGTCCTGATCGTCTTTATGGATGTGGCCACACCCCCAGAAGTCAAAGCGCCGGATAAGCGCCGGAAGGCTTCCGCTTCCGGCGCCCGGGTGGCGGAACTGGAGCAGGAGCTTGGAAAGGCCCGCCAGGAGATGCAGTCCACCCGCGAAGAGATGCAGACCTCCCAGGAGGAGCTTAAATCCATGAACGAGGAGTTGCAGTCCACTAACGAGGAACTGCAGAGCACCAACGAGGAGTTGACCACCTCCAAAGAGGAGATGCAGTCCATGAATGAGGAACTGCAGACGGTCAATAATGAGCTCCAGGCCAAGGTGGACGATCTCTCCCTGCTGAACAACGACATGAAGAATCTCTTAGACAGCACGGACATCGCCATCCTTTTCCTGGACGATAGGCTTAACGTCCGACGCTTCACCAACCGGATTTGCCAGATCATCAAACTGCTCCCCGGCGACGCCGGCCGGCCCATTACCGACATCGCCTCGGAACTGCTCTACTCCGAGTTTGCCGCGGATGCGCGGGAGGTTATGCGGACCCTGGTCTTTGTGGAAAAACCGGTCGCCACCCGCGACGGGCACTGGTTTACAGTGCGCATCATGCCCTACCGCACCCAGGAGAACCGGATCGAAGGCCTGGTAATCACCTTTACGGACATCACCACATCCAAGAAACTGGAGGCGGAGCTCCGCCAGACACAGGCCGGTTTGGAAAAACGCCTCGGGAAACAAAAGGAATAAAAACGCTACAAAAAAAATAAACCCCCCTCATCAGAGACTGCCGAACTGCGCCGCCGGGCGGAAGAACGCTTTAAAGAATGGGGGGATCCCGAAAGTCGGAGGAAAGGAGGCGGAGGACCCCGGAACGTCTTGGCCGGCACATTTACTTTTTACGAGATTATCCTTGTTCAATCATTTTTTAAAAAAATATTGACATTTAAAAAATTTTTTGTTAAATTTTATAAAAATGTGTAAAAAGATGTCGGGTCCAGGAATATTTTAATTATTTCTGGAGGTTTAAAAAGATAGTCGGGCCGCTATCAGAAGGGTTAACTTCGGATAGCGGCTTTTTTTATTGGCCGGAAAAGAGTTTTTCAGATGAGCACTAATTATGTGAATTATCAAGCATCCAGTATCGTCTGTCCAGAGGCGGACGATCTCACATTTAAAAAAGTTGGAGATAAATTCTCAACTTGGTTGCTAAGAATCTAAAGGGGCCAACTATTCCCAGCCTGTCTTGTAAAAACAACCGATGAGAAATAATAAGAGGATCATAAAATGTGTTGGCCTGTTGATTCTAATTTTATTCACCATGGAATACCTTGAACCCTCCGTTATTGGAGTCAGGATAGGCCAGCCCTCCTCAGCGGATCACTCTTCAACGAAAGAAAAATCATCTTCCATAGAAAAAAATGTCTCGCTGGCCCCTCATGCCATGATCTGGAGCCCTCTCCCTCTGTTCGATAAAGATTTTTCGCAGCATAAATTCCGGCCTTTACTTGAATCTCTCTTTATTAAGTATTTATCCCAAGAGATTTTTCATCCTCCTCTCCTGTCGGTCTAAAAAAATCTCCTGGTTTTTTATCGGGAAACCCAGCCAAAGCCCTTTGGTAATAAAAAGGTGAACATTCGCTCCCGGCTGGGTTCTTTCCGGAAAAACCGTGTAAAATTTGGGATCCGCTACTCGGTCTACTAAATTTTTTCTGCGGGAAAGGAACTTCTATGAAACTCATGCCCCTTTTAGCCCTGATCGGGCTTCTTCTGGCTTTTGGTATCTCTGAAATAATCTTCTGCAAGGTCGTGCTGGAACTATTGTCTAAACCATTAATCGTGCTCTTGTTAAGTGCCATTAATTTTCTGGTAATACTTTTTATAATCCGAATACAACCGCTTGAAAGGCAAGCGGAGAAACCGGATGGCGACTTAGCCCTCTCAAGTAATCTTGGAAGTTAAAACCACATTTATTAAATAGTTTCCATCCGGAAACCCCGGAGGTGAAACTATTAGTTTCCAATTCGGAAACGAGGATTTTTTTGTTCTGGCAAGGAAATCAAGGGGTGGCGCAAAAGCGACCTTGGGGTCGCCCCACAAGACAGCCTGCAGATTGACACCGCCAGGGCAAAAAAAGACCGTTTCCGGATGGAAACTAAACAATAAACAAAAGAGAGAGGAGTATCAGGATGAAGAAGAATTTATTTTCGTTTATGGTTTGTCTGGTGGCGGTGGCCGTACTATTTTGCGGTGTTGTTTCGGCCCAGGAAAAGAAGGATCCCCTGGAACAATGGAAACCCAAATTCGATCCTTCCACGGCAAAATACAAATGTGTCGTCTCGAATGTTTCCC
>JAZDOU010000513.1:0-8935 GCA_043798385.1 Pseudomonadota bacterium | reverse complement strand
CTTCCCTTGGATTATCCCTGCTTTGATGGTCTCCCCTTGGATTATTTCCCCGGGGCATAAAACCGGCCACAAGGAGATTAAAAAACAACTTATTAAATAAAGAATAAGTGTGCGTTTCACGATACCCTCCCAAGTGTTGAATGGACTGCAGGGCAATAGAGTTGAGTTTAAAAGATTATTTCAACAAAAAAAACAATATATCCTTTAATGCCTTATATTCTTACACTTTTTTAACTAAGCCGTCATGCCACGCTAGGGGCGTGACACCACCGAATCATGAAAATAGGACCGAGGACCGGTGGACCCCAGATTCTATTTACGTACTAAGCCGTCATGCCACGATAGTGGCGTGACACCACCATACGGTCGGCTATGCCGACCTAAAAGGAGGCTTCCCTTCGGAAGCCGGGACATGAAAACAGGTACAGGTTGATCAAAACTCAAATTCTATTTTCGTATTAATTTTTCTCACCATTCTATTTTATCAAGACCGAGAGAAAAATTTTAAATTTATTGGTTAATTTTTTATCAGCCAGGAGCTTATTGAAATGATCAAGACTCCCAGGGTAAAGAAAAAGACGGTCCAAGGGAAAACCGGTTGTGAAATAATTTTTTTTTGCTTTATCTTTAACAGCAGATCCAAAAACGGGAAAAGGCCGATCAGAGCAATCCAATATAAACTTAATAAGCCGCTGTGAGTCTGAGGATGAAAGTATCCTGGGGAAAAAGCATGGGCGGCCCGAAAGATCATGGGATTAAAAATCGGGCCGTACTCCCAGAACCACAGTTTGGGTTGGATAGCTACAGTTAATCCAATCCAAAGACCAAAAGCTCCCAGGACGAACATTTCAGACCGACTGAACACCCAGGAATCATTTTTAAACAAGGTCCCGATTGGAATAATGGATAAAGGCACCAGTATCACCAAATAACGTAAAGGAGGACAGATTCCTCCATGCCAATCGGGAAAAGAAGCCACCGGGACAAGAAAAGCTAAAAGCAAGAAGATCAAAGTAATGGTGAGCCGACGATCTTGCCGCCAGAGAGGAATCAGGCCAAAAAATGATAGAATTATCAGTGGATTAATAAATAACAAGCCTTTGTCTCTATCGGTCCCCAGGGCCAACAATCCCCGTGGAATCGCAAAGAAACTGAGCGCTTTATGACTGTTTAATGGAAAGGGGAGACCATAAAATGAATAGTAGTAAATCCCTTGAAAAATGAGGGACAGCAATGGGAGTACCAGAAATAAAAACCACCGGCGGCGGAAGTCGGGACGAAACAAAGCCGCCACGATTAGAACCAAGAAAAGGCCAATAAAGCGCTCGTGCAACCAGGGCAAGTAGGCAACCAAAAGCCCGGTAGCCAGGATTGCCCATTTTTTTTTCGCCTTGATCAAACCCAGCAGAGCCCCGGCCAAAAAAAAGGCAGCCGGCAGGTCTGGATAGACCTGGCTGGAATAATAAATCATGGGGGAAGTCATGGCGAAATAGATGGCGACTGAGGCCGCCGGAATTGGCCCGGAATGAGCCCTGGCTAAATAAAACAATAAGACGACAAGAAAGGCGGCCATCAGGTTGATCCACACCAGCACTGCAAAACGGATTCGCTTTTCCGTCTGAAATCCTATCCAATAGGCCGGTGCGATCAATGCAGGGAGTCCCGGACGGTTGATAAAATATTGTCGATCCCCCCAATCCCTTTCCTTTCCGGTTAATCGGCCTTGGGCAATCCGATTATAAAAGTTAAATCCGAACTGGTCACCCAAAAGTTGGTGACGGTTGAAATAAACATAGTCCTGACGATTATTGGACAAATCGAGATCACCATCAAAAACCAGACTATGGGTAATTAGTAAATAAGAGGGTTCATCACCCGTTAACAGATAATGAAGTCTGATATCGTCGGGATTGGAAGAAATCAACGAAGAACGAACAAAACTGAACAGGATTAGAGCGCTGAAAAACAAAATTAAAGGGAGAAGATAGTTCAAAGAAGTTGATCGGAAAATATGATTTCGCCGCTGAAAATGAGACAACCAGCCTCTGGGAATTACGGCTATGAGGAAAGCTCCCATGGAAAGGACGGTCAGGGGCAATGAAAACAACTTGAAGATCAATAGAGCCGGATGGTCGATCTTCCAAAAGAATATTAGAAGGGACAAACAGGTCAAAGCGATCAAGGGGGTCCAAAGCCGCTGAAAAAATTTTGTTTTCGGTATTCCTTCCTTGAGGCGTTTCTCGGGCGGCCTTCTAAAAAAAGCAACCAGTCTATATTTCCCCATGTCCATTTTTTCTCTTTAAACTCAGGATGGATTCTTAAAAAGCTATGAAACGCCGCAACACGGCGCTGTAACATTAAATAACTTGGCAATAAGGCATATATCTTAAATATCCCTTTAATCCCTTATCGTCCCTAATCACACCCCAAAGGTTCAGGGTCGAGTTAAAACTTCGATCCGGTCTACCCATACATCTGATTGACTTTCAAATTTCACCCGAAAATCAACCTCGCACCGGAAGGGAACCTCAAAATCCATACCCAAGGGCCTGTACCCTTCGAGGGACAAATCACCGGCAGACACCCATCGTTTTTTAAACAAATGCTTCCCCATATCCGAAGCGATTCCCAGTTCAGCGACTTTCACATCTGAAGATCCGGTATGGTTTTTTTCCCCCCTCATATAAAAAAGAACTCGATACCGTCCCGGTTCGAAGGTTCGGTAAGGACCTTGGATCAACATGACCGGTGGATGGTATCCGCCCTGTCCAAAGACAGCCTCACCCCTGGAAGCAAGAGAATCCGGATGGACCTCGCCGGTCTGTCGGAACAACTCTTCGGCCTCCACCACACCGGGACCCATCCCCTGATCGGCAAACCCAACTTTGATCAGGTTTAGGGTCAACGAAACGGAACCGGCATAAAATATTCGAAACTGTACCTTGGTCGTCGCCGAAAGTTTAAAGTGAAGGGGCACATCGACCCACTTTCCGGATGTCCCGGCCTCTAAACCTGACAATCGTTTTCTGGCCATGACTCTTCGGTCCTGGTCATCGATAATTTCGAGAGTCCCTATTTCTTGTCGGGCTTTTGCCGCTCCGGTCTTAATTCGAAAGGTGGCTATATAATTACCGGAAGGAAAAAATCGGGCAGGCCCATCAATCAAGGTCCCGGGTTTATCTCGTCCGGGCAGGGCCTGAATGAGATTGCCCTTGGCCCAGGTTTGGGGAATCAATTTACCTCTCCATAGGGGCTCATCCTGTAATAAGAGATAAAACCCGGAAGCCGAAGGATCAAAAACCCGCTGTCCGATTTGATGCTTCAAATCATGGGCATAAAAAACGGCGTTCACCGGAGAACTGATCTCTGAAGGACTTCCCATCTGCCGGGGATCGGTCTGAAATTTAAAAAGCGAAACATTCCCACGGTTGGAAAGGAATACCAACCATGGGGAAGCAGACAATCTCTTTAAGGCTAATCGAGGAGGAAAAGGGCTTATTTTATTAGGGTATACCTGGTAATCATCGTGGAAGGTAATGAGATCGACCTTAAGTTGATTCAAACTCCGGAGTTGGCGGGGTGTCAGTTCCCCGTAATTCAAAGGAAAGAGAGGCCAGAAAACTTTTTCGATATAATCACGATACACCACAGGAGCGTAACCGTTGATCATGGGTTTACCAGTTCGGGATACTGTGTACTCATAGAGGGAGGATTGGTGGGAATCTCCCGGCCAGATCGGCAGTTCCAGGACCCTCCGACCCTTCTGAAGATTTTTGGCAATAGGCTCATAACTCCCATGTCCCCCGATAAGTTGACAGAGCCCTATGGGTCGATAGGTGTGATATTCTCCCAATACCAAAGGGATAATCAACAAAGGGAGCCAGCGCCTCAGTCGTACCCAGCCTTTTTTAGCCAGTGTTTCCCGAAAAGAAGCCAAGGCCATCCCGGACAGAAGACATAAAAAAATGAATCCCACCATGACAAACCGTCCAGGCACCCTGGAATAATTAAAAAAAGGGAAATGGGTATATAAAAACTGATACAAGGGGAAATAGGTCAAAGTTGGGCCGAGAGTCAGGATAAGGGCCCAAAAAGCCAGAAATCCGGCCAAGGCCAAATGACCAGGATTTTTGGTCTGACTTCTAAAGAGAGGGATCAAGCCAAGTGCGGCCAGGACAATCAACCCCCACCCCAAAAGAACGAATCGTTCAGAGTTGATATCCTGCCAGAAGAAAAGATTGCTTAATTTTGGAGAAAAAATAAAAACCTCGGCTAAGGTCCTTCCCTTACCGGCCAAAGAGGGTAAAAAGACGGTGGTCTTTATATGCATCAAATAGGCTGTGCTTATACCTAAGCCCAATCCAACCCCAATCAACGCAGTTAAAAAACGGAACCGGTTAAACACAAGGGGGCGCTCCCTTTTTCTTAGGCCTTGAGCCAGCAGGTATGCTAAAAACAGGCTCAAACAGCACACCGGCAAAATCAGACCCAGACGAGGAATTTCCCATCGAAATTTCAAAACGTAAAGCCACAAGGGCAGGAAAAGGAAAAAGGCTTTCCCGACTCGATGACGAGCTTCGCTAAAAGACAGGGTCGTCAACCTAAAAAGTAAAGCAGACAGAAAAAACCAGAGGAAAAAGGCGGCCATAGTTCCCAAGATAAAGACTTGGACCGAATAAAGAGGCCGTAAGGGAATTCCGGTCTTTTTCACCCACCACATCCAGAGATAAGCTGAAATGGATAATCCCCCTATAAAAGCCCCTGACAACCCAGGCCAAAGCGGCTTGATTTCCCGGTGTTCCTTTAAAAAAATGGGGCGAATGAGCAGGACTCGGCTCGGCAGATAGGCTCCGACAGTCAAGGCCGATAAATAACTGGTATGAGGGTCCATCAAAGACAAAAGAACCAGACAAAATCCGGCCGCACTCCCATAGACCAGGCGCCCGGTTGTTAATGTCTGTTCAACAAAAAAGAGGCCCAAGGGCAATAAAAAAAATACATATCCGGTAAGTTGGCCGCCGGCAATATGACTGACCCGGTAGGGAACAACAGCAAAAATGAGCCCGACAATTAATGAAGCCCATTGATCCTTGGTCCAGGTCCTGGCCAGGAGAAACATAGACAACCCGGATAGGAGAAAGGAAAGGATAATTAACCCGTTATAAGCCCCAATGGGTCCCAAAGGCAAAAAAATGATATAGAGCAGGGAAAAGGGGAAATTGGCATATACGCTACTCATAGGCCCTGATGGCCCGTTAAATTCATAGGGGTTGGTCAACAGGGCCGAATCACCGAAAAGATTGTCCGAAAAGAGCCAATACCAGTAATAGGATTGGAGGTGGTCTCCGGGAATCAGCGGAACCCGTTCAAAACCGGAGATGGGCCTCAGGGTATAGGGAATAGAGGAAAAAAAATTAAGGGTCAGGGGCCAGGTAAAAAGGAAACCGGCGATCAAACAAAGGACAAGACAGAGGATAATGGGTCGTTTGGCCAATTTTTTAGCTTTTTTACAAATCTCTTGTTGCCTGACGATTTTTTTGCTAAAGCTATTATGAATTCAAATAGATGTCAAGAAAAGAAGTCGGTCGGAACAGTTAAATGCGAAAATCCTGTTCGGAAAAATCACCTTCCAAGACAGCCGGGATTGCTTTTCCCTTTTATTGGAATGGCACCCATTTATTAATGGTCGATCCATCTCTCGGAGCAGACCATGGAAGATAAACAACCGAGCCCCCCTTCCCCCTGGCGGACTCATCTTCTGATCATTTGCATTCTGTTTTTATTGGCCCCGATCAATCTGTTATCCAACTTTCCTCATATCACCACCCATATTCCTGGAGATGTGATGGATACGGCCGAATACCCTCTCAATGAATGGTGGACGGCCCATGCCTTAGTAGACCTGAAGACCAATCCTTTTAACAACACCTATATCTTCTACCCTCTGGGCTTGAACATGGTGCAACACACCTATACCTTTCTGGATGGCCTCTTTTTTACCATCCTGCGCCCCTTCGTCTCACTCATTGTCTTCCATAATCTCTTAGTCTGGATGACCTTCTTTGCCAATGCCATGGCTGCCTATCTGCTGATTTTTTATGTAACCAAAATCCCTGGACTGGCCTTTATAGGGGCCCTGGCCTTTGGCCATTGCCCGACCCTGCTCAGCTTCTATAAGACGGTCAGTCTTTTGGAGATTTATAACTTCATCTTCTTCGTGCTTTGTTCTTATTGTTTTGTCCAACAGCGAAGGCTGATATGGGTGGTCCCGGCCGGTTTTTTTTGGGGGTTAACCCTTTACAACTATCCCTATTATTTTGTTTTTGGGGGGTTGTGGCTCTTCCTGCTTATAGGGTATCAGCTTTGCCCTTGGGAAATAAGGATCAAAACACTCCCTGAATTGAGGATCTCCTTTTGGGCCCGCATTTTAGTCTGGGTCTTCCTGCTTGGCTTGATGCTGTTTCCAATTTTTGCTCCGCGCCGTTTATGGGAATTATTGGGCCGGTGGCATATGATCAACTGGATCACCTTATTCGTTTTTGGCCTTCTATTAATTATAATCTGGACGATCTTCAAATTTCAGGCCCTTGGAACAACCGGAATTCTAAAATATTTTCCTGTTCGCTGGAATCCGCCCCCCCTCCGGCGGATATTTTTAGGGCTCGGTTTTTTCGGGATAGCCATGGGGATCACAACCCTGATAGGTTTCCCTTACTTCTATGCCTATTTTAAGGAAGAGGCCACCCGGCTGGCGGTCAGCAGCCATCCAGCGGAATTTGCTGTCTACAGCGTAGACTTGGTTAGTTTTTTAGCTCCCTTTAACGCCTGGCTGGCAGGTCTTTACAAGATCATAGCCGTCGATTGGAAAAATGGGGCTCCTATTGTGGGAACACCCGCTTTCCCGGGATATGGGTTTATGATGATCCTCTTTTGGGGGACCGGAAAATTTTTTAAAAGGCCGGAATTGCGTCTATGGCTGGTAGGTTGGGGTCTTTTTACTATCCTCAGCTTGGGGCCTTATTTGAAAATTCATGGTCTGGTTTATGACTCCCTGCCTCTGCCCGCTTATTGGATTCGCTATTTGCCGGTTATTGAGAGCGGACGTACCCTCTCCCGCTATTTAGCCCCAGCCATGCTCTTTTTGTGTTTATCGATCTGCCTGATCCTTAAACCTTTTTATTTAAAATTGTCTCCCTTGAAGAAAAAAATATTTTTAGCCGGTATGCTTTTAATGATCGGTTTTGAATACGGCATGTTACCAAAACTCTGGCCTCTACGCTTTACCGATTACCGGATTCCCGAGGTGTATCAGGTATTGGCCCAGAAGGCCCGAGGGCGAACCGGCATCTTATTGGATCTCCCCCTGTTTATCCATAGTGGTGCACGATCGGCCGGTCATGGAGAAACCCGACGTTTTTATTACCAGTCGGTGCATAAACAAAAAATGATAGGAGGGGTTTCCTCTAAATTAGACGAATCTGTCTTGGTCTTTTTCCAAAATCAACCGGCCGTATCCAAGCTATGGTCCCTTCAGCCGATTGCAGAAGATGAACTGACGGCCCTGGTCCAAACTTTTAATCTCAACTGGATCGTTTTAGAAAAACGCTATTATCCTCCGGAAACCCTTAAGGCTTATCGCTCGGTACTCGATTCGGTCCCCTATGTAAACATTTTTTATGAGGACTCCAGGTACCTGGGAATGGCTATAAAAAAAGAAAAAGAATTGGTTCCAGGCAAGACTTAAATTCAGATACCGGGAAATTCTATCTTTACCATTTTCTATCGGGAGTTGTAAAATTGAGTTGAGGGCAGCCGATATCTGGAGAATTCTCCACATCGAGCCTTCCTTCTATTTCTATCCCCCTTATTTGGGTCTGGCTATCACTTTTCCAGTCTGATAAGGGGCCGTTTTTTTGACTTTTGGGTTTTCAGGAGATACCATCGAAAGGGGTTTTGGTTACATATTTATTTCCAGCGAAACGGGATGAGTTTGTAAAAAGTCCTTGAAATTCCCTCTCCATATTCCTTCAACCCCTGTCCCCACTGAACTTCTCACGATTATAAGATTTAAGGATATGCATCCGATAATAAATAGCCAAAGTATCTAAGCCCGTAAGAAACAGGGTTTTTATTCCGATTCGGCCCCATTGCTTAGGACGGCTGTAATTAATGAAAACAGGAATCTCCACAATTTTATAACCTTGCTGATACGCATTGGCCAGGATTTCTATGTCATAGGCAAAACGATTGCAAAGTATTTTTGGAAAGATGCTATCCAATGCTTTCTTTTTAAACACCTTGAATCCCGATTGGGTATCGTGCAGGGGCATTCGGAAAAGCAACCAAACGATCTTGGCGTAAATCCAGGAGACCAGTTTTCTCCTCTTTGGATAATTCACTTGAGAAAGGGGATGGTATTTTGATCCAATCACTATATCCGCTTTTTTTTCTTTTATCGGTTTAAGAAAATGTTCCAACTGGTCAGGGGACAGTTCCAAATCGGCGTCAAGAAAGACTACCAAGTCTCCGCTGACTTCCCGAAAGCCTCTCCTCAAGGCAGAGCCTTTCCCTTGATTATCGGAAAGTGTTACAACCTGTATTTCGGGTGACTGGTTAGAGGCCCTGATGGCTTCTGTATAGGTGTTGTCGTAACTCCCGTCGTTGATCACGATAATTTCCCATTTTTCCGACAACTTCCCCAAAACAGACCGGGTAATTTCGAGATTGTCAAAAATATGATCTCCTTCATTATAAGCAGGCATCAAAACGGATATTTTAGGGGATGGGTCCATATTTTTAAATAGTTTCCATCCGGAAATTCAAATTTCCGGATGGAAACACCTGGATTCTGACTCGAAGCTCTGGCCAGAAACCCCTTTTTCAAAGGGTTTCTGGCCATGGAGACAAATCGACCACGGTATGTTCTCATCCGGAA
>JAZDOU010000313.1:0-19176 GCA_043798385.1 Pseudomonadota bacterium | reverse complement strand
GGGATAGTCTGATTCAAGATGGGTTGAATCTGCTCGGCCGCCAGTATGATCGGGGCCTTGGCCTTGACTTTTTTTAAAAATTGGTCCAGGAATTCCTCCATCTCCAGTCCATTGGCAATGATCAGATCGGCCCGGGCCATTCTCATCAGATCACCCGGGGTTAAATCGTAATTATGGGGACACCCCTGATGGGCCGGAAGGAGCAGTTCCACCCGGACACCCGGGGTCTGCCCGACAACATTGAGTGTCAGAGAATAGATGGGCAGGATGGTACAAAGCACCTGCAGGGGCTTGCCCGTTTCTCTTGCTTCGAGAGGAGACAAAAAGGCTGATCCAAACCAAAAAAGAACCAGCAGTATCAGGACAGGAATGGTTTTCGGCATAAATTCTTTCCCAGGAGAGTTTCTCGCTTGCTCAATAGGATAAAAATTACTAATATATCGGATGATCGTCAAGATTTTTATTTTTAGAAAGCAGGTGGACTTTCTTCGAAGTCATCATCGTTTGTTGACCCAATAAATTCCTACAGAAACCAGGCCTAACGCCAGCAATAGCCAGAGGCTCAAAGGCTCCTGTAACAGGAGACTGCTGATAAAAACCCCGGAGATGGGGGTCATAAAGGAAAAGGCGGCCAGGACGGTTACCGGATAGATATGAATCAAATAGAACCAGGCCCAATAGCTTAAAAAGGCCACAATGACGGTTTGATAAAAAAGAGAGATAAATATGGTAGTATCAATATAGCGAATCGGATCCTTTTCCAGGATAAAGCTCAATAAAAATAAGATGGGGACTGAAAACAGGAGCTGATACAACAGGGTCTGAAAAGGAGTACACTTGAAGGTCAAAAACCGTTTTATATAGATCGTTGTAGCCGCCCAGCCCAGGGCCGCCAGGATCATTAAAAAATCCCCGAATAAGACTAGGGATGAATAATGACGAAGCCCTTCGGAAAAAACAACCACCAACCCGATAAAGGCCACTAATAACCCGGCCAGGCGGCGCCAGGTCAACCTGTCCCCGGCGATCAGAAAATGGGCCCCCAGGGCCACCCAGAAAGGATGAGTATATAAGAAGATATAGGAACGGCTGGCCAAAGTGAAACGTAGTCCCAGGTAGATAAAACAGAATTCTATCCCGAAAAGGAAACCGACGATCATAGCGTGAATAATCTTCAGATTTCGAGGGAAGACCCGTTCTCTTCGATAAGCCGTCCATAACAGCATTAACCCCGCAGCCACTAAGGAACGAAAACCGGCCGTGAAGATCGGTTCCAGCCCTTTATTGCTGAATTTAATCGCCGCCATATTCCCTCCCCATAAGGAGCAGAGGATCACCAGAATCATGACGGCCTTGAAGTCGAGATGGGATTTGGTTTGATAGGGTTCAGTCATAGGAAAAAAGTTTAAACGATTCCAAAAAAATCACGGGCGTTTTGGGTTGTTTTTAAAGCGGCCTCCTCGATTTCGATCCCTTTGATTTTTGATAACTCTGTCAGGGTTCGAAGCACCTGGGCCGGGGAAGAGGGTTCTCCTTGATAGGCTACCGGAGAATCGGTTTCGATTAAAATTTGTTTTAAGGGAGCGGCAACCACGGCCTCCCGGTGCTTGGGACTATGGGCCAGGGCCGGCGTAGCTGAAATACAATAGCCTGCCAGGAGCAGCTCTTTTAAGATGTTGGCCGGCCCGCTGTACCAGTGAAAGACGGCCTTCTTCAGATTGTACTTTCTGGTCAATTCAAAGACCTGCTCATGAGACAGCCGACAGTGGAGGATAACCGGCTTCTTCTTTTCCAAGGCCAGCTCCAACAAATCCTTAAAGACCCAATCCTGAAGTTCCCTAGGGACGGACGTCTTGTAATCCAAGCCTACTTCACCCAGGGCGACGGCCTGGTCCAAGTGTTTTCGAAGGTAATCAAGATTATCTCGTACCCCGGAGATGGAAATTTTCCAGGGATGATATCCCATGGCCGGGAAGACAAAACCGGGATATCGTCGGGAAAAGGCCAGGATCTTTTCATTGGATTTTAAGTCCATGCCCACAGCCACCAGACCGCTTAAGCCGGCCTTCCGAGCCTCCTGGATAGCCCCTTCCGGATCAGTCAATTCGTCCAGATGAACGTGGGTATCGATGACTGGGACAAGCATATTTAAATTTCGGATGGCAGATTGTGGATTGAGGTTAACTGCACCGTGAAAAACCACAGGAATGGCAGGTCAGGCAGCCGTTTTCGTGGACCACCTGGCCTCCGCAATCGGGACAGGAGCCCATCATTTTTTCATCATCTTCAATCTTGGCCAGGGTATAGTTGCTGATCACCCGGCTGATGGCATCCGGGCATGACAGAACTTGTTGACCGTTTCCCCAGGTAGGAGAGGGACAGCGAATACCGGAAATCTGTTTCATAATCGAGGCCAAACTGACCCCGGAGCGCAAGGCCAAAGAGATCAGCCTGCCCGTGGCTTCAATCTGAGAGGAAGCACAACCGCCGGTCTTGCCCATCTGGGCAAAAACCTCGCAGATCCCTTTTTCGTCGGAATTGATGGTGACATATAATTTGCCGCAGCCGGTAGATATCCGCTCCGTAATCCCCAGGGTCCTGGTCGGGCGGGGCCGGGGGCTGATCTTTAAACCGTCGGTGCTTTTAGTGAGATTGAGTACCTGAACCTCCCGGCTGCCGTAACGGTAGATGGTCACCCCCTTACACCCCTGGTGATAGGCCAGCAAATAGGCATTCCTGACATCCTCCGGGGTGGCTTCATGGGGGAAGTTGATGGTTTTAGAGACGGCGTTATCGGTGTGCTTCTGGAAAGCGGCCTGAATTTGGATGTGACATTCCGGGCTGATATCGTGGGAAGTGACAAAAAGGCTCTTGATCTCCTCAGGGATATCGGGGATGTTCCGGATAGAACCTTCCTGGGCAATCTGTTCCATTAATTGAGGAGAATAGAAGCCCTTCTCTTTGGCCATTTTCTTAAAAAAAGGATTGACCTCGACCATCCGGGTCCCGTCCAGGACGGTTCGGTAATAGGATACGGCAAACAGGGGTTCGATTCCGCTGGATGTACCGGCAATGATGCTGATCGTCCCGGTGGGAGCGATGGTGGTCGTGGTGGCATTCCGCCTCCCGGCATCCTGGTTATCGGGCTGATCGAAGATACTCCCCTTGAAATTTAGAAAATTCCCTCTTTCTTTGGCCAACTGTTCCGAGGCCCGGCGGGACTCGGTCTCGATGAAACTCATTATTTTTTCAGAAACGTCCACCGCTTCGGGGGAATTATAGGGAATACCCATCTGGATCAACAGGTCCGCAAAACCCATAATGCCCAAACCGATTTTTCGATTCCCCTTGCTCATCTTCTCGATCTTGAGCAGGGGATATTTGTTGACATCGATCACGTTATCCAAAAAATGAACGGCGGTGTGTACCAGCATCTTGAGCTTGGCAAAGTCTATCTCCCCTTTTTTGAACACCCGGGCCAGGTTAATCGATCCCAGATTGCAGGACTCGTAGGGAAGCAGCGGCTGTTCTCCACAAGGGTTGGTGGCTTCAATGGTGCCCAGGTGAGGGGTGGGGTTGTCCCGATTGATCCGATCAATAAAGACCACCCCGGGCTCTCCGCTTCTCCAGGCCGAATCCACAATCTTGTCAAAGATAGCCGTGGCCGAAATCGAGCGGGTCTTTAAACCGGTATGGGGATTGATCAGATCATAATCCTGGTTATTTTCCACCGCCTCCATGAAAGAATCGGGGATCACGACCGAAAGGTTGAAGTTGTTTAACCGGTCGGTTTGCAATTTAGCCTCGATAAATCTTTCGATATCAGGGTGGTCCACCCGCAGCAGGCCCATATTGGCCCCCCGCCTGGTCCCTCCCTGTTTAATCGTCTCGGTGGCGACATCAAAAACGGTCATAAAAGAAATAGGGCCGCTGGAGATCCCGTGGGTGGATTTAACCGTATCCTTTTCAGGCCGGATCCTGGAAAAAGAAAAGCCGGTTCCTCCACCGCTTTTGTGAATAATGGCTGTCTGTTTAATGGCCTCAAAGATACTGTCAATGGAATCTTCGACCGGCAGGACAAAACAGGCCGAAAGTTGTCCCAAAGACCGACCGGCGTTCATCAGGGTGGGAGAATTCGGTATAAATTCCAAGCGGGTCATGATCTTAAAAAACAAATCTTCGGATTCTTTGACCTGGTCTTTCCTCCCATAGAGGGCATCGGCCGAGGCCACCACCTGGGCCACCCGGCGGAACATATCCTCGGGATTTTCGATCACCTGACCTTGGGTATCTTTTTTAAGATATCGCTTCGTTAGAACGATTTTGGCATTGGGGGTCAGCACCAGGGGAGAAGCTTGAGCGCTCATACGGGATTCCTTTTCTTAATTCTTTGATGACGTTCAAAAGTTGGGGCCATTAAACGGTTTGTTAACGCTGGGCAAGTTCAACTACAACAGATAGGGAAACCGGGAACTACCTCTACAACAGGTGGTATTATAGGCCGATTGGAGAAAATTTCCAAGAAAAATGTTTGAAAAAATTTTTCCCAGTTACTTCAATAAGATTTCAATAAATAACCCCTCCGAAGGCCGGTTTTTGTCTCTGATCTTTCCAGCTTTTTAACGTCCGGAAATCCTATTAACATATTGCTATCCGGTTTCCAATATGATAATTTTTAGCCAGAAAAAATGAATGAACTACAGGAGGGCGTATGAAAAAAATTGCCGTTTTATTTGTTTTGGGACTGATCCTGGTTTCTTTTTCCCTAACCTGGGCCGCTGAAAAGCCCAGAATAGGGGTTCTACGATTTACCAATCATACCAGCGCCGGCTGGTGGTCAGGCGGCATGGGTTCTGAACTGCAAGATATGCTGGCCTCTGAGTTGGCCAGCACCAAGGCCTTCCAGGTATTGGAAAGAAAAGAGATCAATGCCGTTTTGGGAGAACAGGACTTGGGGGCCTCGGGGAGGATAGATCCCAAAACCAGGGCCAAAATAGGAAAGATAAAAGGAGCCAAGTACTTGGTGGCCGGAACGGTCTCGGCCTTTGAAGAAGATACCAGTGGGTCAGGAGGCGGAATCGGGATTATGGGTTTTTCCATTGGAGGGAGTAAGGGTAAAGCCTATATGGCCGTTGACTTAAAGGTTATTGATACTGCAACCGGTGAAATTGTTGATAACCGAACCGTAGAAGCCACCTCCGAAAAAACGGGGCTGAGTTTATCAGGCGGATTTGCCGGAATTTCCGGAAGCCTTGGAAAACATGAAAAAACCCCGGTTGGAAAGGCTATTCGGGCCTGCATCATAGAGATCAGCGAGTATCTGGAATGCTCGTTGGTTAAAGGAAAAGATGATTCCTGTATGCAAGCCTATGCCGCCAAGGAGACGAAACGAAGGGACAAAACCAAGAAAGCCATCGACCTGGAGTAAAAACTTTCCCATCCCAATCCCCCTCCCTCTCCCTTCCAGGGAAAGGGAGGGGAGAGACTTTTTACGAGTCCCTCAAGGTTAAGCCAAGAAGAATCAGGGCTCCTTTTTTTCTCCTTGACCTTTTATCCTTTCTTATTTTATGATCCACGCCAAAAGTCAGCTCTTATAAAAATTATCGTCAGGGTTTTTTTCCGGACCTATTCCCGAATAATGCCAAGAAAGGAGTCTGTTTTATGTCAATCACCCCCTTTATAGAAGTCAACCAGGCCATTGTGGCTACGGGTGGCGATACATTAAATCACTGTATGCAATGCGGCCTTTGTGCCGGGTTGTGCCCTTGGGGACGCGTTGTCGAGGGATCCCCCTTTGTGATCCGCAAGCTTATTCGAATGGGCCAGTTGGGTACGGAAGGCTATGAATCCGATGATATCCTTTTTGCCTGTACGACCTGCAACCTCTGTGTCCGCAACTGCCCCCGTCAGGTAGAAATCGTGGACGTGGTCCGGTCTATGCGCAGTATGATTGCCGAGACCGGGGCACTCCCCCAGGGTCTTCGCCCTATTTTAGGCAGTGTACACAGCCAGGGAAACCCCTGGGCCGAAGATAAGGCCAAAAGGATCAATTGGACTCAGGGGCTGGATGTTCCTCTTTTTGGACCGGACACCGAATACTTTCTCTTTGTCTGCTGTACCTCGGCCTATGAACAGCGCAGCCAGAAGATTGCCAAGGCCTTGGTCGAATTGCTTAAAACGGCCGGTGTCAGTTTCGGTATCATCGGCAATGAAGAGGCCTGCTGTGGAGAATCGGTCCGCAAAATCGGGGATGAAGGCCTGTTCAATAAAATCGCCGAACAGAACATAACCCTCTATAAAGAAAAAGGGGTCAAAAAAATCATTACCACTTCGCCCCATTGTTTTACTACTTTCACCAAGGATTACAAAGAATTGGGAGCCGACTTTGAAGTCCAACATTATTCCCAGTTGTTGGCCCGGCTGGTTCAGGATGGCCGGTTAACACCTAAGAAACCCCTGGGTAAAAAGGTAATCTATCATGATCCCTGCTACCTGGGCCGTCACAATGACCTTTTTGATCAACCCCGTGAACTTATAAAGGCTATTCCGGAGGCCGAGTTAATGGAATTTTCGCAGAATAAGGCCTTCAGCCTGTGCTGCGGCGGCGGCGGGGGACGTCTGTGGATGGAAACCAAGCCGGAACAACGGTTTTCCGATAAAAAGATGATCGAGGCAGCCGACCAAGGAGCCGAGATCCTGGCCACGGCCTGCCCCTACTGCATCAGCCTTCTGGAAGACAGTCGCAAAGGGACGGGAAAAGAAGAACAGCTTGTAGTCAAGGATATAACCGAGTTATTGCAGGAATCTTTATAAAACTTCGTTCAGGGGCCAAGGATTCCAGGATTCAGGGGTTCAAGGGTTTAGCTTCGTCCCAGCCTTTCACTTGAACCCTTGCCCCCTGGACCCCTTGAATCCTGATTTATTGACAGACCTCTTTCGTCTCATCTTGAACCAATTTTCCATTCTGATAGATCTGTTCCCTGATCTGGCGGCAATTGGGTTTGGACCCTTTCTCCAATGGATAGGCCTCTACCCGCTGAAACCCATCTATACTTAAATAGGCCGTAGGTCTTCCCTCTCGAGCCGCCTCACCCGAGGCCCGGGCGGCAATTTTCGATAACCTTCCTTCCAAAGGTTTGCTTAGTCCGGCCCCGATAGCCCCACCCCGCCAGGTAGTGTTCTTATCGATCAATTCCCCGCTGGAGGCCTTCCCAGGACCCCTTTGATGGGCCGTTTCGCTGGCACAGGCCAGGAACAGCGGGAAAATAATTACCAGGCTTGCCCAAAAAACAAAGTCCTTCAGAGCAAGGGACCGGGACATAGGACCTCCTTGTAATTTGATGCGGGAGACGGAAGACATGGATCAGTTTTTTACCTCGTTTATTCTTCTTTAGGCCCCTTCAAATTTTTCATTTTTTGCATCTGTTTCATCAATTCCTTAATATCCCCCGGTTGCCCCATACCCATAACTTCATTCATGCTGTTGACCTTTTTATAATCCCTGGGTATGTCAAACATGGCGGCGGTGGCCGCACCGACCTTGATTTCTTTGAACTCGGTTACCAGCGTACCGGGACCGCCGGCTTTTTTGCCTTCAGGGACCGCCATCTCATTTCGTATCGGCAGACCTCCCAAGTCCTGGGCTTCCCAGATAACGGCCTTGAATTTTTCCTGGGGTTTTTCCTTAAAATAAAAAACCGCCTCGTATTTGATACAGGGGTGTCCATCGAAGCTCTCGGTCCCGATTTTCTTTTTCTCAATGACCGTCCGCGGGTCATGGACCGAAGGAACCTTGTCGTTTATGGGAGATTCAAAGTAGGTCTTGTTCTTGGTATTCATGGTAAGGGACTTTTTTTGATCCATCAGGCTGATGGTTACCAGTCCCCCCATCATGACATTTTCAATCCGGGTCTTGTTTCCTAGTTTAGCCATCGGCATGGAAATGCCCATGACCACCATTTTGGCGGTAAAATTATCGGGCGGTGCCGCCTGGGCCACGGTTGACAGGATGATAAAAAACACGGCCAGCAATCCTGTTGCGATGATCGGACTCTTCTTTGGTTGCATGATAATTCCTTTCCTCCTCTATTTACGAAGTCTTAAAAATGGTATCCTTAGTACGTAAATACCGTTCGGCGTTAAGCGTTCGGCGTTCGTCGAAAGATATTTTTATCCTTCGTGGCGCCCCAACGGGGCATCAGGCCGTCATAGCCGGTCCTACTCCCTGACGGTCCCCGTAAGCCGGTCTCCAATCTCTTTCCAAATTTCATCCCTCCCCTGCCCGGTTCGGGTTGAAAAAAAAATCGGATCTAACCCTGGATCGCCCAGGTCTTTGGAGATCGCCGACCAGGCCCCCTTCCATGTGCCGCGCCCGACCGTATCGGATTTGGTCAGGACCATCAGGGGATCTCTCCCGCAGGACTGGACCAGTCGAAAAAAATGAGTGTCGTCACTACTGGGGAGACGCCGGATATCCAACAACAATACCACCAACACCAGGGTCTTTCTGGTCTTTAAATAGGCCGACATGGCCTCCTGATAGCCTCGGATGACCTCCTTGGGCGCCCGGGAAAATCCATATCCCGGCAAATCCACCAGGACAAAATCATTATTGACCAAAAAAAAATTCAGCATCCGGGTCTGGCCCGGTGTTCGGCTGGTCCGGACCAAGGCCCTCCGGCCCACCAGGGCATTAATCAGGGATGATTTCCCCACGTTGGAGCGACCGGCAAAGGCAATCTCCGGTAAAGAAGTTTGGGGGAAGTGGACGGCCCTAAGGCCGCTTTGTAAAAATTCGGCCGAACGAATAATCATGGGATCGTTTTATAGCTTTCCCGGTTCAAATAAATCCCCAGGCGCTCCATCCCTTCTTCGATCCGTTCAATGGAATTGGCATAGCAGAAGCGCAGATAGCCTTCCGCACCGGAACCGAAATCAATCCCGGGCGTTACGCCCACCCTGGCTTTTTTCAGGATATCAAAGGCCAGTTTATACGAATCGGGATGAAAGGCCTTGGCATTGGCCAGGGCATAAAAGGCCCCGGTAGGCTCGACCGCCAGACCAAACCCCAGATCCTTGAGTCGTTTGATCATGATCTTTCGACGCTGGTTATAGAGTTCCCGCATCCGGATGACATCTTCCCCGGCCTGGGTCAAAGCGGCAATCCCGGCCCACTGGGAGACGGAATTGGCTGAAATAAAAAAATTCTGGTGGATCTTCTGCAGGGGCCGGATAAACTCCCGGGGGGCGATCAAATAACCCAGACGCCAGCCGGTCATGGCGTAGAGTTTAGAAAAACCATTTAAAACAAAGGCCCGATCGGTAAACTCCAGGATGGAATGTTCCCGGCCCTCGTAGACCAGACCGTGGTAAATCTCATCCGAGACAATATAAGGGTCGTATTGGGCCAGGGCCTTCATCCGCTGGGCGGACAAAAGGGTCCCGGTGGGGTTGGAAGGGGAATTGATGAAAATGCCCTTGGTCTTATCTCCGATCTCTTTCCGGATTTCTTCCGGAAGGTATTGGAAACCGTCTTCTTCATAGACCTGAATCTTGACGGGTTTCCCCTGGGCGAAGTGGATAAAATTGGGATAACAGGCATAATAGGGATTGGAGATAATGACCTCCTGGCCCGGCTCGAGAAGGGCCAGGAAAACGATTAACATGGCCGGGGAGGTCCCGGAGGTGACGATGACCTGATCCGGAGAGACGGTGACCTGGTAATGCCGGAGGTAATGGGCACAGATGGCCTCTCTGAGCTCTATAAGACCCCGGCTGTCGGTATAATGGGTCTTTCCATCCCGAAGGGCCTTAATAGCGGCCTCTTTGATGCACTCCGGGGTATTAAAATCAGGCTCCCCCACCTCAAGATGAATGATCGACTCGCCGGACCGCTCCATGGCCTGGGCGGTCTCCAGGACATCCATGGCGATGAAAGGGGGTATTTCTTGGGCCCGTTTAGAAACCGCGCCTGGGCCGGGTCCATTAATCATTATTTCAATTCCTTTAATCGTTTTTGGGCCGTCTTTCCCAAGGGGCTGTCAGGAACCAGATGAATAACTTCCTGGAAGGCCAAACGGGCCAGGGACGGTTGATTCAACTCCAGCAAGACCTCTCCCAGGTCATAATGGGCCTGGGCGAACCTGGGGGCATGTTCAATGGCCTTTTTCAAAGCCTCGGAGGCCTCCAGCGGCTGGCTACTGGCCTTAAGGGCCATTCCTAGACCATAATAAGCCAGGCTATAGGCGGGTGAGAGTTTAACAGCCGCCTGAAAGTATTCCTGGGCCTTTTTATAGTCTTTCAGGGTCGAATAGGCCTGTCCCAGATTGTATTGGGCAAAATGGGGTGTGGTGTATAAAGGATTATTGAGGGCCAGGTTAAACTCCTTGATGGACTCTTGTACCCTCCCATCCCGAAGCCAGGCAGTCCCCAGATTGTTATGGATTTCCACATAGTCAGGATCCAGGGAGAGGGCCTTTTGAAACTGTTCTATGGCCGGGCCGGGCATCCCCTTTTCCAGGTAAGTGACTCCCAGCATATTGCGTATCACCGGATTATCGGGGTCCAGATCGACGGCCTTGCCCAATTCAGCCAAGGCCTGGGTGGGACGCCCTTCCTGCAGCATCGAGTCCCCTAAGCGCAGATGGACCAGGGACTGCTCCTTGCTTTGGATGGAAGCGGAACAGGCCGCCAGGCCGGTCATTACCAAAATGAACCCCAGCAGACACCAATTTCTGCTATGTAGGAGCGGTCGGCGGTCAGCGGTCAGCGGTCGGGGGATAGTATTAGTCATTATTCTTTACTCATGTTTATAAAAAAAGCTGTCATAAAACCCAGAATCAAATGTCCGCTGAAAACAGGATCTCCTCTTTTCGCCGAACAATGAACGCCAAACGACCAACGGCGTTTATATCAGTTTATTCAAGGAATATTCAATGATCCCCTGGGCCCCGCTGCGGATCAAAAGAGGGATCAATTCCCGGACTCGGGATTCCTCCACCACGGTCTCCACTGACAGCCATTGGCTGTCATAGAGATTGGCTATGGTAGGGGCGTTCAAACTGGGAAGGATGGCCACCACCTCTTTGAGTTTCTCCCCCGGGACGTTCATTTTAAGGCCCACCATCTTTTCCGCCCGTAAAGCCCCCTGCAATAATAAAACGATCTGCTTCATTTTATCCTTTTTCCAGGGGTCTTTCCAGGATTCCCGATTGGCGATGATCTGGGTGTTGGATTGCATCAATTCATGGATGATCTTCAATCCATGGGCCCGGATGGTACTGCCGGTTTCGGTCACCTCAACAATGGCATCAGCCAGGCCGGAGATGATTTTCCCCTCCGTGGCCCCCCAGGAAAACTCGACCTGGACCGGGATCCCCTTTTCGGCAAAATATCGGCGGGTGAAATTGACCAGTTCGGTGGCGATCTTTTTCCCACGCAGGTCCTCTATCTTTTTCATCTTGGAATCGTTGGCGACAGCCAGGACCCAAAGGGCCGGACGATGACTGACCTTGGAATAGAAGAGATCCGCCACCACTTTCACCTTGGAATTATTCTCCAGGGTCCAGTCTTTTCCGGTTATGCCGGCATCAATCGTCCCGCTTTCCACATAGCGGGACATCTCCTGGGCCCGGCAAATAGAGCATTGGATTTCCGGATCATCGATTTCCGGAAAATAATTCCGACTATTGACATTGATCTTCCAGCCTGACTTTTTAAAGAGATTGATGGTGGCTTCCTGCAGGCTCCCCTTGGGGATGCCCAATTTTAATACCGTCACGTTTTATAAACCTCCTGGGGATCAAACCCCTTTTCTCCGCATATTTCAATTTCCCCGTTTTCCCTGACCTTCTGGAAAAAACAACTCCGATACCCCGTATGGCAGGCCCCACCGCCAAGTTGCTTGACCTTCAACAGGATGGTATCGCCATCGCAATCGATAAAGATTTCCCTGACCTCCTGGACATGTCCGGAAGTTCCCCCCTTGAACCATAATTCATTTCGGGAACGACTCCAGTAATGAACCTTCCGGGTTGCCAGGGTTTTTTCCCAGGCCTCCCGGTTCATAAAGGCCAGCATCAGGACCTGGCCGGTTTGCCAGTCCTGGGCAATCGCCGGAAGAAGTCCGTTTCCTTTTTCAAAATTCAATCTTGTTTCCATAAAAAGCCGTCACGTCGGGTTATTTTTAAGGATTACTATAATATTAATAAAAATGGGTGTCAACCAATTGAATCCGATCTTTTCAGGACCACCTTAAAGTCTTTTCCCTTGGCCTCCCCGATATCATCTGAAACCCGTCAAAAAATTTTGGCCGACTCTTGGGTTAACCGGATCACCTTATTCGGACCGGAACTCATTGAGTTAGAAAGAATAAAGCGGGAATCGCCGAGGAACGGGAGTTCAGGGCAAAGATGAAATAACGCCTCTGTGCGTTAACGATTACGATTGGAAGGTTGACAACGTCGAGCATCAACAATCCGAGGGTCGAGCCTCCGGGGGAGGCGCTGGTTATGCCGTTCTGTCGAATTCTTTTCTATTTCCGTTTCCAGACAGGACTTCGTTTTCCCAGGAAAGCGCTAATGCCTTCCTTGGCATCTTCCGTAGAGCACAGACGAGCAAAAGCTTCGTTCATATATTCGAAGGCTTTGTAATAATCAAGATCCGCGGCTGCATAGAAGGCTTTTTTAGCGATCTGCAGCGCCAGAGGACTTTTCTGCGCCAGAATCGCAGCCCAGTTACGGGTTTCCCGGTCTAAATCGGCTTCAGGTATGACTCGGTTGATAAGCCCCATGTTTAATGCTTCCTTGGCCGTGATCAAATCACCGTAAAATAACAGTTCGAGGGCTCTTTTTCTCCCCACGGACCGGGTGACCGGGATTACCGGCCCAACGCAGTTGAGTCCCACGTTGATGGCGGTCAGACCCAGCCGGGCCTTTTCACCGGCGGTTGCGAGGTCGGCGGCTGCTACCAGACCGGCTCCGTTTGCCGCAGCAACCCCATGGACCTGAGCAATAACCGGCTTATTCAACCGGCTAATGGTAACCAGCGGGTTTTCCATGCACTCTATCCAATCACGATACTCCATAACATTTTTATTTGAAAAATCGCTTATATCGATACCGGCGCAAAATGCCTTACCGGCGCCTTTCAGAATAATGACTCGCACCCGAATTTCTGAGTCCAGTTCCTGAAGAGCCTGATTGAGTTCCTTGGCAAGGGGAATATTGAAGGTGTTAAGGCTGCTCGGCCGATTAAGCGTTATTTCAGCGACAAAATCATCTCCGATTTCAACGATAATGTTCTCGTAACTCATGGTATTGCTCCTTCTATTTTGATATTAAGCCGCCATGCCCCGCCTTTTGGGGTATTGAACTCTATTTTCGTACTAATCCGTCATGCCACGCTAGTGGCGTGACACCACCGAATCATGAAAATAGGACCGAGGACCGGTGGACCCCAGATTCTATTTACGTACTAAGCCCTCATGCCTGACTGAAGCAGGCGCCAAGAAGCATGAAATAGTCCGATCCATGTAAATAGCCTTGTTAGGGGTTAATTATTGGTGCCCCCGGCGAGACTTGAACTCACGGCCTACAGATTAGGAATCTGTCGCTCTATCCACTTGAGCTACGTGGTATTTAATTATTTCAACAACTTACAAGACAGGCAGAAAAGGCAAAAATTCCCCCCTACCCTATTGCTACCGTTTTAATTTTGGGTGGTGAAATTCATAAAAAGGATACTATCATATTTTCTTGGAAAAAAACCATCAATCAGGCCCCGAAATATCGGTCAATCATTTTAGAAGGCCTGCCACTTTCCAGCCTCCAACATCCACCGGGTACCCTGACCTACAAATGACTTGCCCCAGCACATTTCCTGTGCTATCATTTAACTCAAGTTCGAACAAAAGGAGAAAACTCGATGGCCAATATTACCTTAAAGGTTGATAGTCGTCTCTTGGAAGAGGCCCGGAGGATCGCCCTAAAAAAGAAGACTTCGGTCAATGCCTTGTTCTCCCAACAATTAAAAGAGTTTGTTACCATAAACCAAAGAAAGCATTCTACCCTGGAAGGCCTGGACGCTTTTTATCGTAAATCCAGGGCCAGAATAGGCAAACCCACCTGGAGCCGTGAGGACCTTCATGAACGATAAAGTTTTTCTGGATACCAACATTCTGATCTATGCCGTTGATACCACTCCGGCTTATCGGAAAAAACAGGAGATGGCCAGAAAATTAATTGCCACCCATGTTCAAAATGAAACCGGGGTAATCAGTATTCAGGTCCTGCAGGAATTTTTTGTGGTCTCTACCGGTAAAATTAAAGTCCCCCTTTCATCAGAGGAAGCCCTGGAATACCTCCAATACCTATCCATCCTGAAAGTCGTTCAACCGAACCTCGATATGGTTATCGCGGCCATCCATCTTCATCATAAACATCTTCTCTCCTTCTGGGATGCCATGGTGATTCAAACCGCCAGATCGGCAGGCTGCTTTCTTTTGCTCTCGGAAGATTTAAACTCCGGATTCCGACTTGGTTCTTTGACCATCCAAAATCCTTTCCAATAGTCGGCTTTGACCTGCCCCTATAAGTTGTACCCGTTCTTAAGCGAGCAACCGCATTTTCTACCACTCCAGCTTAATAACCTCTGGAGCAGAAGGCTGGTAAATCAATGAACTATGTGGCCTAACATTGTGTTACGTTCTACCTTCCACCGCCCTACAAGTACTTTTGTTTCAAGTAATGTCTCAAAGATCTTCCGATTCAAAAATTCCTCCCACAATTTGCCGTTAAACGATCCATAATCCCGAAAACAAGATAATCACCTGGACCTTGAAGTCTTTGCATATCGTCGACATCGAGGACCAGGACCCGTATAACGACAAAGCCCGGGCCTTCGACTTTGCGATCACCAGGGACGGAAAGCCTATTTGGGATATTAAGGTCGATACCAACCAGAGCGCCGGGCCTGATTATGATGAGGCGGGCCATCTATGGGAAGCTGTGGGCGGCGTGTGGGGTGGGCGGTGGAAGAACCCGGATCGGCCTCATTGCCAATAATCGAGTGCTTAGTTCACCTACCTATACGTAACATAATCTGACTTCTTGAAATATTGGTGCCCCCGGCGAGACTTGAACTCACGGCCTACAGATTAGGAATCTGCCGCTCTATCCTACTGAGCTACGGGGGCTTGGCTAAAGATATAATCGATTTTTAACGAGAACTCAACTGGAATATTGGTGAAGAGCCAATCTAAAATTCGAAACCCGGGAATCGACACGAAACCAAAATTATTAACCGTCTTATTTTAATATTGACCCGGTGGGGCTGTCTTTTCTTCCGTCTGTGGCTCTCGGGCTGGTCTTTTCTTCGGACTTATCCAGGGGGGATGCCTTACCCCCTCCGCATTCTCGCCCGCTAAAAATCTGCGGCCGAGTCCCGCCTGCGGCGGGATTTCCCCCGTTAATAAGTCCGAAACCGGGTACCGCCCCGTAGGGGTGGGGGTGAGCGTAGTTTTTTGGCGAACAAAAAGACGGCGCCCTTCCGCCAATGACTCCAGAAAAAACAGCCCCACCTACCTGGGTAGAGTAATCACTATTATGAGACGGTAATTAAAATTACCAAGGTTCAAGACGTTTTGGATTGATCTTGTAAATAGCCCACAAACCCGGCGATACTGTTGGCCATGAAAAACCGTTCCCTTTTTTGAGCCGGCCCATCCATTTGTCGAAAACACTCCAAGAGAGGATCTTTTTCCAGGAGGAGATCCGTGGCCCGTTCCAGTATCTCGGTCGGATTGGCCTGGAGGACTTCGGTAATCAGCTCTTTCCAGAAAAAAAGTTGTTCCCGATACAACGTCAATATCTCCCGACTGCTGGGATAGCTTCCGGCATGGGCAAAAAAGATCGGCCGGTCTTTTAAGGCCAGCATGCGATCCACACTGCCTACCGCTTGTTCAAAGAAAAATCGAGGCGGGGTCGGGGGGCGCAGATAAATTTTTTCCCAAAAAGGGAGATAGACCCCGGCTGATTCTCCGGAAAACAAGACCTCCTGATAACAAAAACTCAGATGATGCGGGGCATGACCCGGGGTTTCGAGAATGGTCAGGCCGTCCAACCGGGCGGCCTCATGGGGGATAAGCCGTTCCGCCGGGACTGCCTGGATAGGTTGGTAGGCCAGGGCCATCTCTTTTAGGGTGGCCAGACTTCCTTCCCAGAGCTTGCCGGGATCGATCAAGTGCTTCAGTCCCTTGGCATGAGAGACCACCCTGGCGGTTGGAAATTGTTCCAGAAAAGGGGCCAGGCCTCCGGCATGATCGATATGGATATGCGTCAGCCAGACATAGTCGACCTTTCGTATCCCCTTCTTCTCTAAGAGGACCATTAATTGAGCCACCGAGGCCGTGGGTCCCACATCCACGACAATGGTCGGCGGACCGGGAATAACCCAGGAGCCGATAAAATGTTCCAGTCCGGGGATGGTTTGTGGAAGGTCAATGAAAAAAGGAGAAAGGGAAAGCGTCATAAGGTTAGTCCTTGGATAAAGACGCCAGTCGCCGGCTGGTTAAATTAATCAGGGCCCAGATAACATCCAACGGCAGATGTCGGCTGATGCTGCGGTCGAACGTGATGCTGATCTGGGCGGGAAATTCCTCATCTTCGACATACAGGATATATTCGACCGGGATTCGAGGCAGGACCAGGAGTTCAAAAGAGGCCTGGCCTTGTCCGGTATCCCGTCCATTGAGATGCAAACCGGCCCGGAGAAAGCCCTGGGGATCCCGGCCGAATTTTTTTTCCAGAGGTTCCCTGAGCAGGGCATGGGGACCGCGGAAAAAAAGTTCCCCCCCGGGAAGTTCTCTTTCGCTGACCTTCCGTCCGTCTAAGGGCCTTTCCTGGGCCCGCTGCAAATAGATCAAGAGAACCAGGCAGTCCTGAAAACTTAAGGCCTTTTCAGGGTGGTCCTGCCTCCAGATTCGCTTGGCCTCCGGTCGGCAGACATAAAGCCGATTCAAAAAAGGGATTAAAAATCCTGTCCCGGGTTGAAAGGTGACTAAGGCCCTTTGACAGACCTCCGGCGGATCCAGGCCGAGCAGTTCCTGCCAATAGTGGGCCGGGAGGTGCTCGCTCTCCCGGAACAAAGAAATCTCATTGGGATCTACAGGGGACATAAAGGTCTATCTCGGACGGGTTCGGTGGTAAAATTCGAGGTATTTAACCAGTTCCCGCTTGAGGTCTTTTCGTGCCGTCACCTGATGAATGCCCCGGATGTTAAAGAAATAATCCTGATGCTGATAAATAAGACCGGACAATTGTTGCAGGGAATTAGAACGAACCAGACCCTCGTCGACTTCGAACCCTCTGGATTTCATCACCCGGGGTCCGGTAAAGATCACCAGGGCATTGGGTTCAGCCAGGATAACGTCCCCCAGAGAGGCATAGCTGGCAATAGCCCCACCGGTGGAAGGGTCACCCAGAATGGAAATAAACGGCAGGCCCTGACGCTTCAGGAGATTAAGACAGGCGATGGTCTTGACCATTTGCATCAAGGCCAGGATGCCTTCGTACAACCGTGCCCCGCCGGAACAACACAGACTGATAACGGGATATTTTTTTTCGATAGCCAACTCAACCGCCCGTTTAAACTTTTCCCCGAAAGCCACTCCCATCGAACCGCCGCCGAAATAAAATTCGGAAACGGCCAGAATAACCGGTTGGCCTAAAATCCGGGCTTCGCCGGTCACTAAGGATTCCTTGAAGTGAGAGCGCTGTTTCTCTAAAAACTCGCGATAATAGTTGGTGATCATGGAGCCGTCCAGGAGACTGTCCACCGTTAAATTCCGGTTGATTTCAAAAAAGCTGTCCGTATCGGACAGGCAATCGATCCAGCCCCCGGCATCCAGGATGTTCTGCCGGCCGCAAAAAGGGCAGACCTGAAAATTGGCCAGGTAGTCCTCTAATTTTATAAGCCGGCCGCACCCTCCGGAAGGTTTCGGGCTTCTTTCCTGACCGCAACGGATATACTCCCGATTCAGTTCCAGGGGCTCATAGCTGGCATAATCATCGGGGATCTGGGTCAGGGTGTCATAGGTGACCACCTGGATATCCGGAGGAACCTTATAAAAAAATTTTTTAATGGGTTTTTCCAGGAGCTGTTTTAATTCGTGGAGTTTTCCGTGGTGGCGGGGCAGCCCGTAAGCCAAAGCCCTTTTCTCGCGGTGTTCCAGAAGTTTTCTGATCTTGGTATGGAAAAGATCCCGCATCGATTTTTGGAGGTAATTTTCGATCGAGGCGGCAAACCCGGCGGCATCGTTGATGTCTTCCGGGACCGGTAAAACCTGATCGATCACTCCCAGCCTTTTTAGATCCTGAGCGGTTGGTTTGGAGATAAAAAGGGCCTCCCGGATCCGCATAGGGTCTCGAAAGATGATCGAGGCCATCGATTCCGGCGGGGCCGTGGAATACAGGGCATCTTCCAACTGGGCACGCCGGTCGGTTACCTGAAGAGCCAGGGCGCCCCCGCTTCCCCCTTCGCCGATGACCACCGAGATGGTCCGGATCGGGAGGGTTAAAAACTCATAAATCAGGTGGCTGATAAAATAAGCCTGAAAGCGTCGGGCCGAGGTCATGGAGATATCGGCTCCATAGGTATCGATCAGGCAAAGGATGATCAGTTCATTGGGATCCATGGTCCGGGCCTGGTTTAAGATCCCCAAGATCTGAGAATGTTCATCGGCCGACAACATGCCCAGATTGAGTCGGTTTTTATATTCAGGATTGCGCAATTTTTCCAGGGTCGGCTTTTCCTGGCCGATAACCAGGATTCTTTTATCCTGATATTTGGCCTCTCCGCAGATCAAGGATTCCCCGGAAGGTGCGAAGGGTTTAAAATGAGTAAAAAGGGCCTGGATGATATGGGAAGATCTGGGACGTAACGGGTTACGCGTTCGACGCTTAAATATTTCTACAATATCTTCTTCTTTCATTAAGCTGCTCCGGAGATTGAATTATTATAAGACGACCATATTCGGCTCCAGCCGTTGGCTGGAAGGTTAGGCGGACACCCTACTTAGTTTCCATCCGGAAATTCAAATTTCCGGATGGAAACACCTGGATTCTGACTCGAAGCTCTGGCCAGAAACCCCTTTTTCAAAGGGTTTCTGGCCATGGAGAC
>JAZDOU010000488.1:0-5622 GCA_043798385.1 Pseudomonadota bacterium | reverse complement strand
AACCCGGACCAGCCGGAACCAAAATTGGATATACGAAACGTGTTAAAACCCTTGGTTGGTCCGGGTCAACGGCTTGTTCTTTAATAAATTCTTTCCATTTTGCGTAGAATTTTATTCTTAAGTCACTAAGGATTAACAGGTCCTAAAAACATAATATTTCTTATTTTTCATAATTCTTTGTTGGTTGATTTGTCAAGTATTTTTTAATAACATGCTACAAAACTAACCCCAAAAGCCATACTGTCAACTTATATTTTTAAATATCGTCCATCATCCATCTCCAGGTTTTAAAGGGTTGAAATGGTCCGCAAAGGGAGCCTTGCGGTTTTAAAACCCTTGTTTCAGCAATTCGTTGATCTCTTCCGGATAGGCCATGCACAGGGTTTCATTGAACAGGTTGCGCAAGGCGCCGATGTCCGGGGTTCCCAGCTTCTGGTTGAAGAAGGTGCGGGGTGAGAAGAGCAGGTGAACCCGGGTGTGGTCGTCGGTTTTCGCCCCGGTGAAAAAGTTCAGGTTGAAGCTGTAAACCCCCATCTTATCGTATTCGGCCAGGACTTTTACCAGGCCGGCAGCCAAGTCCAGGAGATCCTGATCGCTCAATCCCAGCGTGCTCCGGGTATTTTCCACGACCGCCAGCACGTCCCCGGCTACGCCTATGGGGGCGAAGGCGGTCAGCCAGTGGGTCCGTCCGATTTTTCCCAGATAGCGCTCACCCGATTCCTTCTCGGCAGCCACCAGATCATCCCAGAAGTTGGATCCGTGACGGTCCGAATACTGCCTGGAGGCTTCCAGCTCCTGGCGGATCAGGTTGGGCGCTGATGAGGTGGAGAAGACCTGCAAGTGGGGATGAATGAGCGAGCTCCCGGCGGGCGGCATGTAATTCCAGTTGATGAGGTGATAGACAGCCTCCGGATGTCCGGTAGCCTCGATGCGCCGGAAAAACTCCAAGGCAAAACCGAAAGCCGAGGCCAGATGGGCCGGTTCGAAGGCGGTCATGGGAATATAGTGGCGGGAGCCGAAGGTGGCCACGGCCCCGAGGCTGTCGTAGGGGGCGATGTTCGGAAAAATCACCAGGTCGTCTTTTTGCAAACGGCCTTCCGGGATGAGGTCTGGGGGAAAGCAGGGGGTCACCTTCAATACCTTATCCGCACAGAAGGGGCACCAGGCCTCGGTTCCCGCGACCAGGGCCTCGAAATCGGGCTTTTCCCATTGCAGCTTCATGAAGTGGCAGATCCGGGCGGTTCGGCCGGTCAAGGGATCGATGCGGATTTCACTGGGGATACGACGCTCGGCCATATCCTCCTGGGGGCTTAATAAAACGGTTTCCTTTTTGATGGATTCGAATTTCATGGATCCTCCTTATCAATTCTGACTGACTCTTCAGAGAGCCTGGATGTGCTGAAAACCGGTCTTACAGAAATAAGAGGGCGATGCCGCCCACGGCCAGGGTGGCCCCCAGGACCGCCCGGGAATTAATCCTTTCCTTAAAAAAGAACCAGGCCGGGGGAATGATCAAGATGGGCACGGTGGCCATAATGGTAGCGGCTATGCCGGTCTTGGTCAATTGTATGGCCGACATGGCCAGGGATATCCCCAGAAAGGTCCCGAAAAAGGCCCCGGCGCCGGTCCAGGCCAGGGCCGACCGGTTCTTGAGGACACCGGACAACTCCGACCAGCGCCTTAGAAGGGTCATGAGCAGGACAAATCCCATCAACCCGGCAATAATCCTGATCTGGGTGGAGGCAAAGGGATCATAATCCCCCATCCCGAATTTGGAGATTACCAGCCCTCCGGCCTGGCCTAAGGCGGCTAGAAAAGCCAGGACAATTCCGGAGGTCTTGGTTTCCGAGGTCCTGTTACCGCCTTGAGGAGACCTTTCCAGGATCACCCAGGAGACCCCTCCTATGGTAAGGGCCATTCCTGTCCAGTCCTTGAGGCTGAGCCGTTCGCCCAGGACCACCCCGCCTATCAGGGCGGCCAGCGGCGGGGCCAGAGAATAGACCAGCATTGACTTGCGGGCCCCGATCAACACAAAGGCCTTGAAGAGGCATAAGTCCCCGGCCCAGATACCCACCAGGCCGGAGATGAAAAGCCAGAACCAGGCCTGGGTGCTGGCGTCGGTGGGCAGGATATGACCCCGGATCATCCAACTATAAAAGGACAAAAAGACCAGGGCCAGGGCCAGCCTGAGGAGGTTGACCGAAAGAGAGCCGATCTTCCGGCTGGCCTGTTCAAAGCTGATGGCCGCCACGGTCCAGAGGCCGGCGGTAATCAAGGCGGCCAGTTCTCCGGCATGGGGAGAAATCATGAGGCCCGGCCTGGGAAAGGGGCTGTCACCGCGCCTACCGGGGGCTGAGGACCAGGGTATGATGGGTATGTTCTTTAATGGCCTGATCACTGAAACACCAAAACATTTTTTCTCCGCTCATGAAAGGCCCAATCTGATCCGTGGTGTGAGGGTCGAACAGACGGGCGGTGACCCCTCCGGGCAGGACCGCCGGAATTTTGTCATCATCCGCCAGGTCGACCACCAGGCGCAGGGAGGCAGACAGGGTTACCCCGAAGGGCTGGTTGAACCCATAGACGGCGCGATAGAGGGTCTCCCCTGAGCCGCCCATCGGGTGCGAACCGCCGCCGGGCGAGGATTTAGGACCCACCACCCAATTATTGCTCCCGATCTGCCGGGCGCCCGGTTCCAGAAAGCCCAGGAGCCGTTGATCAAGACCCGGATTCAAACCAACGGCCTCTCCGCTCCCTCTCTGGTTGGGGATTATAAAACAGGAATTGAAGCGGAGCAAGCATTAATAATGCGAAAATTCCGTTCAAGGTCCAATGTTCGAAGTTCAATGTTTGAAGAAATCCTTTTTCACGCCTCGTGGTGCCGACGCGGGCATGAGGGTTTAGTGCAAACTTGAGGGCTTCGTAAAAAAGACAACAAGACAATTGAGTATTATGTCCCCGAAATCCTTCTGTCCTCGCCAACTCTTTTGATGATGACCCACAATTCTTATCGGAATGAGAAAAAACCGATGTCCCTCTTTTTATGTTGACAAATAGGATAGTTTCTATCATCAGGTAAGCAGGAGCGAATGGATTGAACGCTAAAGCGGAGGTGTTTCATGTGGTTTTCTGTGTCGTCATCCAGCCTGGAAGGGACCACCCGGATTCCCGGCAACAAATCGGCCACGGCCAGGGCCATCGTTATCGGTGGACTGGCCGAGGGTGTCTCCAGGGTCAGCAATCCTCTCCCCGGCATAGACAGTTTTTCCATCATCAACATGATGTCTGCCTTGGGAGCCGGGGTTGAGCTCAACCGACCAGGAGAATGGCTCTTTGAAGGTGTATCCAATCGACCCCAGGTCCCGGGCGGCGTTCTGGATGCCGGCAACTCCGGCACCGGTTACTATCTGCTTACGGCAATAGGCTCAGTGATCGATGGCTGTTCGGTCATCTCCGGGGACTATCAGATCTGCTATCGGCCGGCTCAGCCGCTCATCGATGCCCTGAATGATTTAGGGGCCCAGGTCTTTTCCACCCGAAATTCCGGCACTGCACCGCTCGTCATCCGGGGGCCTTTGAAAGGGGGCCGGACGAGTCTTCCGGGCGTCAACTCCCAATGGCTCAGCCCACTGCTCATAGCCGGGGCCCTGACGCCGGAAGGGGTCATCGTCCAGGTGAAAGATCTGGTGGAGCGGCCTTATGTCAACATGACCATGGAGTGGATGAAAAAGGGTGGCGTAAGGTCTTCTCATAAAGACTACGAGATCTTCACTATCCCTGGTCAGCAACACTACAGCGCTTTCGAGGCCCATATCCCCTCCGACTGGGGCAGCTCCGGTTACCCGATGATAGCCGCAGCCATTACTCCCTCCAGGGTGACTTTCGAGGGCCTGGATCCCGATGATTTCGCTGGTGAGCGGATGTTCCCCTATATCCTTCGAGAGATGGGCGCCAAAGTGACCTTTCGTGATGACGGCCGAACGGTTACCGTCGAAGGCGGCTCTGACTTGCATGGCATAGAGATCGATTGTTCAGGCACCCCTGATGCCGTGCCTATCCTGGCTGTTTTGGGCTGCCGGGCCAGCGGGAAGACCGTACTCAAAAACATCGCCGCCAGTCGGCTCAAGGAAACCGACCGGACCCGGTCCATCAGGGAAGAGCTGACCAAGATGGGGGGACGTTTCGATGAAACGCCCGACACCCTGACCATCTACCATTCGGATCTGAAAGCCGCTGCCATTGACGGTCATCACGACCACCGGATCGTCATGGCCACCACCGCAGCAGCCCTGACTGCCAGTGGGAAAACCGAGATCTCCAATGCAGAATTCTGCCGGGTCTCTTTTCCAAATTTTTATGAGCTCATGCTCTCACTCGGAGCCAAGATTGAGAAGATCGAGTCAACCACTTAAACCAAGACAAGAGGTCTTTTATGACTGACTTAGAAGGATTATCCCTGGGAGAAATCCTGGAATGGGGGGCCGGGTTTTCCCCAAATAACACGGCCGTGGTCTGCGGACCTCTTAAAAAGACTTATAGCGAACTGAATCAAATGGCTGACACTTTGGCGTCCAGCCTGTGGGCCCGAGGCTATAGAAAAGGGGACCGGGTCGCTATTTATATGAAGAGCTCTATCGAATTTATAACGGCCTTCTATGCCCTGGAGAAGTTGGGGATCATCGTGGCCTGGATCAATCCCCTGTATCGAAAAGTCGAGGCCGAATATATTCTCAAGAATTCCGGGGCAAGAGGTGTTTTTATTTTTAGGCACTGGGGGGGCTACGATTATCTGGAAGGGCTCTCCCTGGTCCGGTCTTCTTTGCCGGAATTGGAATCGATTTTCATCGTCGGAGAGGGTCACGGTGAAGGGGTCCACACCTGGAATGATCTGATGGAACAGGGTTCCGGTCAGGACTTTCCCCGGCCTCTCCTGGATACCCAAAAAGACCTGGCCATGTTGATCTATACCTCCGGGACCACGGGAAAACCAAAGGGGGCCATGATCACCCATTATCAGGCCGTACGGGCGGGCTGGGAGTATTCCAGGGGTGTCGACGCTAAGGGCAGTGACGTATTTATCGGTGTTTTGCCCATGAGTCATTCCTACGGTTGCGGGGCCTTGTTGATCCAACCCCTGTTGCTTCAGGCCACACTGGTCCTGATGGAGACCTTTGATCCGGATGAGGCCCTCCGGCTTATTGAAAAGGAAAGGGTGACTTTACAACTGGCGGCCCCGGTTCATTACCTGCTTGAACTGAACAGTCCGAGCTTAAAAACGGTTAACCTGTCATCCCTTAGGGCCGGCCTGATCGCCGGGCAGCCGGCCCCTGAGGGGCTGATCACCCGGGTGGAAAAAGAGATGGGGATCTATCTGTCATCATTCTGGGGTGCTTCGGAAGTGGGACCTGGTTTGGGTATCATCTGTCCCTACCCGGCTCCTTTGGAGATCAGGGAAGCCACTATCGGGAAACCGATTGACGACACCCAGGTGCGGGTGGTAGATCCTGTCACCCGCCGGGAACTGCCCGATGGGGAAATTGGTGAATTGACCCTGTCCGGGTGGCATGTATTAAAAGGGTATTGGAACAATCCGGAAGAAACCCGGAAACAAATCGTGGAGGG
>JAZDOU010000486.1:0-3905 GCA_043798385.1 Pseudomonadota bacterium | reverse complement strand
GAAGAGAAGGCGGAAGAAAAAAAGGAAGAGCCGAAACCTTATTCCACGGCCGCGGTGACCCTGGCCAGTAAATATATCTGGCGGGGTTATGAACAAAGCAAAGACAGCCTGGTGATTCAGCCCTCCATGACCATCGGCTATCAGGGATTTGAAGCCAATGTCTGGGGAAACCTGGATAGCAACGATAAATTCACCAGAGTCAACAAGACTAACTGGAATGAAACCGATTTAACCCTTTCCTATACCCGAAAACTGGGTCCCGTGAGTCTGACCGGCGGGACTATTTACTATTCTTTGGATAACGCCGATGATTCCCAGGAATTGTTCCTGAAAATGGCCGGCGATATTTTACTCACCCCGACTTTGAGCATTTACCGGGAGATTGCCAATTATCCCGGCTGGTATTTAAATCTGGGGGTGTCCCATTCGTTGAACCTGACCAAGGAGATCACCCTGGATCTGGGGGCCTCGGTGGGGGTTCAGATTTCGGATACGGATAAAATCGTCAAATACAACAGTCAGCTTATGCCGACCAGCGACAAATATCAGGCCTTTCACGACGGACTGATCTCGGTGGGCTTGACCATACCCTTTGGGAAATATTTTGCCGTCAAGCCCATGGTAGCCTATTCCCTGGCCCTTTCGGACGATGCCAAGAACCGTATTAAAGGCACCAGCCTGAGCGGCAACAATGACTTCTTTTTCGGCGGGATCACTTTTACGGCAACGTTTTAAACCAAAAAAATACGGAATCGGTTTTTAATTCCGCAATCCGAAATAGAACAAGGAGGAATTCAACCATGAATGCCATTAACACAGGAGATACGGCCTTTATTTTAATCTCAGCGGCTTTGGTTATGTTTATGACTCCGGGGTTGGCCCTTTTTTATGGCGGGATGGTTCGGAGCAAGAATGTACTGGGAACCATCATGCATAGTTTTTTTATCTTGGGGCTGGTTACCATAGAATGGGTCCTCTGGGGATACAGCAATGCCTTTGGTCCTGACTTGGGAGGCATTATCGGCAGCTTGGATTGGTTTGGACTTTGCGGGGTCGGGGCCGCACCCTTTAAAGACTACGCCGCCACCATCCCCCATCAAGCCTTTATGATTTTTCAGATGATGTTTGCCATCATTACCCCGGCCCTGATCACCGGGACCTTTGCCGAACGGATCAAGTTTTCCACTTTTGTGGTCTTCACCCTGCTGTGGTGCACGCTGGTCTATAACCCAGTGGCCCATTGGGTCTGGGGAATAGGCGGCTGGATCCGAAACCTGGGGGCCTTGGATTTCGCCGGCGGCACCGTGGTTCATATCAATTCCGGGGTGGCTGCCTTGGCCGCTGCTCTGGTGGTCGGAAAACGTAAAGGCTATGGTCATGAACCCTTTCATCCCCACAACCTGCCCATGACGATTATGGGAGCGGCCATCCTCTGGTTCGGCTGGTTCGGTTTTAATGCCGGCAGCGCCCTGGCCGCCAATGGATTAGCCGCCTCGGCTTTTACAGCCACTCATATAGCCGCCGCAGCCGCTACCTTTTCCTGGGTGGTCACCGAATGGCTGTATCGCGGCAAGCCGACCACTTTAGGAGCGGCCAGTGGTTGTGTGGCAGGGCTGGTGGCCATCACGCCTGGAGCCGGGTTTGTGGGACCGCTATCGGCCCTCATTATCGGCTTGGCCGCCGGTGTCCTTTGTTACTTCGCCATTTTCTTGAAACATAAATTAGGGTATGACGATGCCCTGGATGTAGTGGGAGTCCACGGGGTCGGAGGGACCTTTGGGGCTCTGGCCACCGGCCTTTTCGCCAGCAAGCTGGTCAATGACGCCGGTGACAACGGATTGTTTTTTGGAAATCCCGCCCTTTTCGGGACCCAGGTTATAGCCGTGCTGGTAACTGTGGTTTATTCCTTTTTAGTCACGTTTATTATTCTCAAAGTTCTGGATTGGACCATGGGTCTTCGGGTGGAGCAAGAAGATGAGCAAGCCGGTCTGGATCTCAGTCAACACAGTGAAGTAGGGTATAACCTATAGGAGGTGATACAATGAAAAAGATCGAGGCCATTATTAAACCCTTCAAGCTGGATGAAATCAAAGACGCCTTGCAACGATTGGATATCAAGGGGATGACCGTAACGGAAGTGAAGGGGTTTGGGCGACAAAAAGGTCACACCGAGATCTACCGGGGGGCCGAATACCTAGTGGATTTTATTCCCAAGGTGAAACTGGAACTGGTCCTGGATGACTCTCAAGTCCCCCAGGTACTTAAAACCCTACAGGAAACGGCCCGCTCAGGAAAGATAGGGGACGGCAAGATCTTTGTGCTTCCGGTCGAAGAGGTTATTCGGATTCGGACCGGAGAGATGGGCGCAGCGGCGATATGATCATTTAAAGGTGCAAGGATTCAGGGATTCAAGTGAAAGGCATGGAAGTTAAAACCCTTGAACCCTTGAATCCTATTTTCGAACTAAACTTATGTCCCAGACAGCTCTTATTTTGCAGCACACCCCTGAAGAACGAGGGGGGCTTATTGAGAAAATCCTTCTGGAACAGGGATGGGAATTAGAGGTTCTGTCCCTGTTTTCAGGGTCCCAACTACCCCCTTCGATAAAGCAATTTGGGATGATCCTGATCTTGGGAGGACCCATGAGTGTCAATGATGAAAAGCGCTATCCTTTCCTGAACCAGGAAATCTCCTTTATCAGAAGGGCCCTCAAAATAGGACACCCGGTATTAGGGATATGTCTCGGCGCCCAGCTTATGGCCAAGGCCCTGGGGGCCAGAGTTTATCCAGGACCCCACAAAGAAATCGGTTGGTACTGGCTTAGCCAAACCCCTTCAGCTAAAACAGACCCCCTTTTCTCTGGTTTTGATCCCCATTTTTTGGTCTTTCAATGGCACGGGGAGACCTTTGACCTGCCGGTAGGGGCTATGGGCCTGGCCGGGAATATGGCCTATCCTAATCAAGCCTTCCGCTTCGGGGACTTAACCTACGGTCTGCAATTTCACCTGGAGGTAACTCAACCTATGATCGAGACCTGGTTATCCAGTTGGTCCAATGAAATCCAGGACGCCAGGCCTCAACCGCTGACCGCCCGGGACATCCTGGAAGATGCCAACATTTATCTGGATCGTCTTCAAGCCCAGGCCGGCCGGTTTTTCGCTGGATATTTATCTCTTGTGAAAAAGAGCGGTTTGCTGGTAAAATAGAATACAATTTTGTCGTAAAAGTTTTTATATTTTAAACAAAAATGTAATATTTTATTTTCGGCCCAAGGCATTTTATTTTTAAGCCCAAGGCATTTTATTTTAACTATTTTAAATTACAACAAAAAATAAATAAAAACCTTATGGCATGGTCATTGCTATATTAACAAGTCAGACTTAGAACGGCTTCGGCATTTTTGCCGAATCAAAAAGGGAGGCCCTGATGCTAAAAAAGATAGAAGCCATTATCAAACCTTTTAAATTGGACGAAGTCAAAGATGCCTTAAATGATTTAGGGATCAGGGGTATGACCATTTCCGAGGTAAAAGGATTTGGCCGGCAAAAAGGTCATACCGAGATTTACCGGGGGGCTGAATATGTGATCGACTTTCTGCCCAAGGTGAAGATCGAGGTGGTGGTGGATCAGGACATGGCCGTCAAAGTAATCGAGGCCATTCAAAAAGCCGCCAAGACCGGAAAGATCGGGGACGGGAAGATCTTTGTTCTTCCGGTGGAAGAAGTCATCCGCATCCGGACCGGAGAGCGGGGGAAAGAAGCGATTTAGTTCTCATCCGGAAACGACCTTTCCGGATGAGAACATACAGCTGCCGGCTATCCTCTTTGGCCAGAAACCCTTTTAAAAGGGTTTCTGGCGAGAGCTTAATGCTGATATCGAGGTGTTTCCATCCGGAAATTCGAATT
>JAZDOU010000482.1:0-3297 GCA_043798385.1 Pseudomonadota bacterium | reverse complement strand
CTGGGAGGCGATAAAGGTAATCTTTCCTTCATAGGCCTTGTTCGGGAAGGTGTCGGTAGTCACCCGCACCTTTTGTCCCACCTTAACCCGCCCCAGATCGGTTTCATTGATATAGGCCCGCAAATAGACCCGGCTCAGGTCCCCCAAAGTAATAATCGGAGTACCCGGGGAAACAAACTCCCCTGGTTCAACATTCTCAGAAAGGACGATCCCGGAAAGAGGAGAGAACAAAACAGAATAACTCATCCGGGTTTCAGCCAGGGCCAGGGCCTGCCTGACTTGCTCCAGCCCGGCCTTGGCCTGGTCTATCTTCTCCTGACGGGGACCTTTGCGGACCAAGGTCAACATTTCCTGGGCTTCCCGTATGCGGGCCTCGGTCCCATCCTGGGTTGTTTTAGCCAGATCGTATTCCCGGGTAGAAATCACTTCTCGTTCATACAATCTTTTTTGCCTTTCAAATTCCAACTTGGCCCTGGCTCCATCGGCTTGGGCCCGCTCCAGTACGGCCTCGGCCTGGGCAATCTCTTCGGGGCGAGAGCCTGTCTTTAACTCCGTCAGGGCGGCCTGGGCAGCGCCGACCTGGGCGCTGCGTTGGGCGATTTCCTGGGCCAGGTCCCGGCTGTCCAGCCGGGCGACCACCTGTCCGGCCGTAACCATTTCTCCCTCGGAAACCAGGCGTTTTTCCAGCCGTCCGGGAATTTTGAAGCTTACTTCCACATCGGTAATCTCGATGTTCCCGGAAACCCGGACCTTATCGAGCTCCGGGATAGGCTGTTTTTTAAAATAAAAAACCCCGGCCACCACCACGACGATTAATAGTAGAACAGGGAGGATGATTCTCTTTTTCATGACGGCAATCCTTTTGACAGGTCTAAATGGTTATGGGGATGCTAATCGATTTCCCGCTTCAACAACTTTATTCTGGTAAATTTGGTGGATCAGATTTTTGTCAAATTCATATTCTTCCTGCAGCAGGGCCTCTTTTTCCGCTTGATTGAAGTAATGCATAACGGGCATGAAAAAACGCCTGTCTTCTTTCTCGATATGCTTAGGATAGAAATCGACCAGAAACTGCATACGATTGAGAATGATTGGAAGGGCTTCTTGATCTCCCTTCAGATATCGTTCCTTGGCTTCAACCAACTCGGCCACGGTCTTCCTTCCCAGCAGATGTTCTTCCATTAGTTCCTCCATGACCTGTTTTAGTTCGGAGGATAAGGGTTTTTTGTTCAAATCCCGGAAGAGGATATTCTCTTCCTTTCCGTGGTGACAACGGTCGGCATACGTGCGGATGAAATCAACGGCCAAATCAATGAATTCAGAATTTATATTTTTTTGGAGTTCACACCGGTCGATTTCTTTTTTGATCAGGGCAATCATCTTTTCGATCAGCCGATGCTCGATCATCAGGGGACCTATCGGTAACATGGAATATCCTCCCTATTTATTTTTTGGACCTTTTGAGGGCCTTTTTTTACGGGATTCGGTCTGGGAATTTTGGGTTTGAATAGCGGACCTGAAGATCCGCCAGGCCTTTTCCGTGTGTTTGGTCACCTCGAATTTGCCGTTGCTCAGGACCCAGAGGGCCACCGGGGGCTGAACCAGTCCCAAAAACATGACGGCAACCGTCTCCGGATTCAGGCCGGGATTGATTTGGCCCAGCCGTTTTCCCTGAGTGACGATGTCGGCCACCTGACCGAGAAATTCCTGAATGATTTTAAAGATGACCGTTCTTCTTTGGGGACGAGCGGAGAGGATCTCGTCGGAAAAAATGATCCGGGGAATGGCCTGGAATTCTTGAACCATCTGGATATGGCGCATTAACAGGAGCCGAAGCTGTTCCAAGGGCAGCCGGGATTCCCGGCGCACCGCCCGGACATTTTCCATTAACAGACCTCGAACCAGCCCGGCGGTCGCCTCCAGGATTTCCTCTTTCCCTTTGAAGTGCCGGTAAAGGGCGGAGGGGACCAGACCGACCCTTCGGGCCACCGAGGCGACACTCAATCCTTTCATGCCCTGGCCGGCGATCAGGGTCATGGCCGCCCGGGCGATCTGTTCCTGGCGCACTTGGCTGTGTTGCTTCTCGGCTCTCAAGGGGTTCCTTATTGTGAATATAGATTCACTATAATAAACCCCTGGTTTTTCCTGTCAAGAAAAAACATTAATTCCCGAAAATTAACTTAATTGCGGCAGAAGTTTCGGAGGTTGCAGCTCTAAGGAGGAAAGGGTGAAGCTGTATTCATTTGACCTCTCCCGATGAAGTTTTGGGCTATACCGGGACCGATGCACGATGCTCTTAGGCTTCGTGCTCAGAGTCATCAACGTGCCAGGGACCGCTTGATGCAGGAATATGGCAAAGGCCGTACCGGCGAGGATGATGAGGAAGAATTTCAAGACCCGTTTTACTTGTATCCATTCTGTCATGTTTCGGTCTCCTGACTTTTCCCGTTTATTAAATGCGCTTTACAAAATCCGATTTCTCAGTCCAGCCATGGATTGCCTCCCAGTTACGGAAATCGCCTTCCGGAACCCCCTTGTCTTTCATTTTTGACTTCATGATCATCCGGTATATCATATTCAGCTTGCTGTAATCCAACACGCCCGCAAAAAACCCCATGTCAACCGGTTCCACGGTGGGGACCGCTTTGAGAACGGGATTCATATAACTCCTGGCCAATTGGCGGGTTTCCACGGAATCCTTATATAAGGCCAGACAAGTTAAAAAATAGGTAACCGGAATTCGTTCCAATTTTTCTTTGTTTTTTTCGACGAATTCGATGGCTTCGGGCAACCAGGAAGCGCTTCGAACCGAACTGCCCACGATCACCCCTTCATAAGCAGCAATATCAGTGACGTTCTTCAGGAGCCGCACCTCGACATTGGCCCCTTTTTTACACAAGACCCGCCCGATAGCCTCCGCCACTCCACCGGTTGTCCCGCAAAAACTGGCATAAGCGACCAGGATCTTCTTCTTGAATTGCCGTTTGGATGTACAGCTTGATTCAGAAAATTCAACGTCAGCGCACAGGATTTTCTGTGGAGATAATAACTCACCGCCCAAGGTCAAGGCCCCAACGGTTCCTCCTGCAATCAGCGAGCCTTTAACCATAAATTCTCTTCTGGTAATTTTTCCCATGATTTCCTCTCTTTGTTTTGTTTGTTTTGTGAATAAGGGATAAACCCTGACTTTTAGAGGCATCGTACTCGAGAGATGTAAAGGATGTTTTTTGCACTTGTAAAAATTTGTTAAATAAATGTAAAAGAAGGTAAAAAGAGGTGACAAAAATGGGAAATCGG
>JAZDOU010000471.1:0-2067 GCA_043798385.1 Pseudomonadota bacterium | reverse complement strand
TTATTATGGAGGCGTAGGCCTTGAAGCGGCTGTCAGTAAAAACATATCTTTTCTGGGCCAGGTTTGGGGCCAAAGTTCCCCTTTTCCGGAAACCGGGATTGGCGCCGTTGATAATCCGGCCCTGCTCCTTTCTCTGGGGGGACGCTATCATTTTACTAAATCCTATCTGGAACTTTCATTGACCGAGGATGTAAACACCTCCGGCGCCCCTGACTTTATTATCAATTTTTCTCTTAAAAGGAAATTTTAAAGGCTTTTTCAGATTTGACAGGATAATAATTTGAGTTACAATGAGTGGGCTTCCCGGACAGCCCAGAGGTTGCAAAGGTTGGAGTGACGGTTGGATATAATACGAAAATACCGTTCAAGGTTCAACGTTCAAAGTTCAATGTTTAATAAATCCGTTTTCATGTTTCGTGGCTCCCTGCAAGGGCATGGGGGCTCAACATCAAGATTACCATAACAAGGAGGTCCCTCTATGGGATGGGTTGAATCATCTACTGAAGAAGGGGTTCGGGTCTTAACACTAAACAGGGGCGTGACAAACCCCTTGAATGCCGAACTGGTGGAAGAACTTGGAAGGCATTTCCGGGAGGCTGCGGACAGCCAAGCCATAACGTCCATAGTGATCACCGGCGCCAATGAGAAATTCTTTTCCTTGGGCTTTGATATCCCTGAGTTGGTCACGAAAGAGCCCCCTGAATTTGAGGCCTTTTTCCGGGCCTTTAATCTCCTCTGCCTGGACCTCTATACCCTGCCGAAACCGACCATTGCCGCCCTGAGGGGCCACACCATTGCCGGGGGATTTATCCTGGCTTCCTGCTGTGACTATCGCTTCCTGAGCCAAGGGAAAAAATTTTGCGCCCTGAATGAGATCAATCTGGGTGTTCCGGTGCCCTACCTTTCGGACACTATTTTGAGACAATTGGTCGGAGATCGGAAAGCTACCGAGATGGTTTATTCCGGAAAGTTGATTCCTGCCGAAGAGGCCCTGAAGATGGGAATCGTAGATGTCCTTTTACCGCCCGACCAGGTGCTCTCGGAATCTATCGCCAAGGCCCGTACCCTGGGCATCCTTCCGGCCGAGGCCTTTGGGGCCATCAAGGCTAACAGGACCAGGTCGCTGGCCGAGGCGATTCGCCTTCGCTTGGAAGAAGACATCCACCTGTTTATAAAATTCTGGTTCCTCGAAGAGGTTCGGGAAAGGCTTAAAGAGGCCATGAAAAAGTTTTGACCAAGGAGGCCCTTTATGGAATTCGAGATCGGTAAGACGATTTTCTTTTTGGAAGAAGGGGATATTACCCAACAGGAAACCGAGGCCATTGTCAATGCCGCCAATTCCCGCTTGGCCGGCGGCAGCGGGGTCGATGGGGCCATCCATCGGGCCGGCGGCCCGGTTATCATGGAAGAATGCCGCCGGATCGGCGGGTGTCCAACCGGTCAGGCGGTGATCACCACCGGAGGTCTTCTCAAGGCCCACTATGTCATCCATACCGTAGGCCCGATCTATCAGGGGGGGCATAAAGGAGAGGCCCGGCTGCTGGCCGGCGCCTACCGGGAGTCCCTGAAACTGGCCCATAAAAAAGGGATCCAATCCCTGGTCTTTCCTTCCCTGAGCACCGGGGCATACGGTTATCCTCTGGAAGAGGCCGCGCCTATCGCCATACAGACCGTGATCGATTATATTCGTGAAAATCCGGTATTCACCCGAGTCGGGTTTGCCCTCTTTGGGACTACGGCCTATCAGGCCTATCTTCAGGCGACCGACAACAAATTGGGATTAAAACACTAACCAAAGATAGTTGAAATTTCTTTGTTACGGGTTGCGGGTTACGGGTTGCGGGTTGTACTTTTGGTTTTAGATTCTTACAAAATATCATTTACCTCTAAATTTATATATAAGGGTCAGAGGGGGGTCTTGTTTTTGGGGTTGTCCATCCGTTAGCCATAATCATTTTTTTCGGGCCAAAACTTGTACTTTATATCAAAAGCAGGCCTACACCAGTGACGGAAACAGGCTTCGGCCCGATTTCTGTCTCGAATCCTACTTTGCTTTTGGGCCGGGTT
>JAZDOU010000447.1:0-2423 GCA_043798385.1 Pseudomonadota bacterium | reverse complement strand
GTGCTGGTGAGTATCATGAATGTGATGATCATGGCGGTTTATGAGAGAATACGGGAGATCGGCACCATCTCGGCCATAGGAACCAGACCCGGGAAAATCCTGGCGATGTTTCTTTTAGAAGGTTTTTCCCTCGGGATTTTCGGTGCGGCTATAGGGACCTTCTTTGGCCTGGTCATCATCTTCATCCTCAATTGGTCAAAAATATCCTTTAACTTCGGGATGCAAACCGGACTGGTTTTATCACCGACGATTAGAATACCGGACGTCTTGCTGACCACCTTGATTGTTATTCTTGTGGCTACGCTGGGAAGTCTCCAACCGGCCTTCAAGGCTTCAAGAATGAAGCCCATTGAAGCCCTCCGGCACATTTAGTAGCAGACGCCAGTCGGCCTGGAGGTGGGAACGATGAGGTCTGTGATTTGAACAGCCTTTTAAAATTTTGGTTGAACAATTAAACGGTAAACGGTGGTCACAAAGACAGGAGGAGGTCGCTATGTATAAACCGATATTAGCCCTATTCATGGGAATGTTCCTGGCGGCAACGGCCTACGCTATAGACGATGCCCAGCTTCTCTCCCAGATAGATAAGAACTTGAGTCCCGAATCTTATGAATCATACCGTAAAATTATTAATATCGAACCTAACGGCAGCAAAAAAGAATATACCTATTTTACAGCCAAAAAAGGGAAGGACAAGATCGTGGGGCTCTTTCTTTCACCGGCCAGCGACAAGGGAAGAAGTACGCTCAGGCTTGGTGATAATATGTGGCTCTATATCCCCAATGTGGGGAAACCGATCCGCATCACCAGCCTCCAGTCCGTAGTCGGCGGCGTTTTCAACAATGCCGACATACTGGCCCTCGATTATGCCGTGGATTACGACATAGAAAAGGTGGAGTCCTCCGGTTCGGAAACCCTTCTTTTGCTTAAAGCAAAAACGAAGACCGTCGCCTATGACCGGCTCAAGATGTGGGTGAACAAAGAGAAGCTGGTCCCCACAAAGATAGAGTGTCTTACCGAAGCCGGCATGCTCATAAAGACCCTTTATTTTAAGGACGTCAAAGACCTGGGCGGAGGGATCGTCCGCCCGGCAGTGATCGAGACGGACAGCCCGCTCTACAAGGGCTATAAATCGGTCATGATCTTCGCCAAGATCAAAAAGAAAGACTTCAAGGATGAGGTCTTTACCTTGACCTTTATGCCGAAAATGGAATCCTTACGATGAGAGGGTGGAATGGTTCGGGGCCGGGTATCCACCGGGTGGTTGGGACCCTTTTCCTGTTGTCGGCTGTCTTTTGTCTTCTGCTGAACCCGGCGGCTCCGGTCTTTTCAGAGGAAAACAAGACCGAGGAATACAAGTTTGAGATCTCGGAGACGGAAAAGAAACCCACTCATCTCGGCGGCTATCTGGAGGCCATGCCGATCCTCTTTGGGCTTGACAAGAATGCTTCCCTCTATAAACTCAATTTTTATAACCGGGGCATAGGTGGGACGACTCCGGAATACGACGGAACGCTCCAGTTGGAAGGAAGCCTGGAGAAAGGCCTGGTCCGTTTTTATTTCAAATCCAATACAGCCTATACCAAGAATTACGCCGGGGAAAAAACGAATTCGCTTCTTTTTGAGGGCAATGCTTCATTCAAGCCTTCACCGACCTTTATCGGCGAGATAGGCAAGAAAACGCTCAACTGGGGCAAAGGCTATGCCTGGAATCCGGCGGCTTTTCTTGACCGGCAGAAAAACCCCGATGATCCCGAGCTAGCCCGGGAAGGGGTTATTGTGGCCTCCTTAGATTATACCAAAAGTTGGGAGGGGCAGGCCCTCAAAACCTTTTCTTTTACGCCGGTGCTGATCCCCGCTTACAGCGGCGGCGTTAATGATGATTTCGGATCAACCGGGAATCTGAATGGAGCCGCCAAGTTCTATTTTCTTCTTTACGATACGGATATCGATCTCATATTCCTGACCGGCGGGAGCAAAACCGCGCGCTATGGTTTGGACTTTTCCCGGAACGTCACCACCAACCTTGAGGTCCATGGGGAATTCTCTTTGATAACCAGCAACACTAAAACGACTATCGATTCGAATGGAAATTTATTTCAGACCACCTCAAACGCTATGAACGCCCTTCTGGGCCTCCGATATCTTACCACCCGGGATACCACTTATATCCTTGAATATTACCGGAACGGCCAGGGGTACAGCAACCAGGAGATGAAGGACTTTTTTTCATTTATCGACAAGGGGTATAGCCAGTATACCAATACGGGCAATCCCTCCCTGCTGAACAGGGCGACCAATCTGGCCCAAGGAACCTACGGAAAAATGACCCCGGAATTGAATTATCTCTACCTGCGAATAAGCCAGAAAGAACCCTTTGATATTCTTTACTTCACCCCGGCTGTGACTCTACTTGGAAATAT
>JAZDOU010000420.1:0-7341 GCA_043798385.1 Pseudomonadota bacterium | reverse complement strand
CCAGTTGGCTTCCATGATAAATTCAGGATTCCACATGCCGAGGTTGGAACCGAACCCGGCGGCGGTTTCATACTCCGGGCCGTCCACCCAGACCTTCTCCAGTCGCGGTCCGGTGGTCAAGGTCACCCAGCCTCCCTTGGTACATCTTAAATTGCATCCCGGAAAACATCCATCCATCCCTTTATGCTCAAACAATCTCTCCGCATAGGTGCTGCCGCATATCTGTCCGGCCCGCGGGTCCGATCCAAGCTGGTAATTTTTTACCGGCAGGGATTGAAAGGCCTCCTGATTCATGAAGGAGATCAGACCGGCAGAGCCCTTGCGATACATCTGCAGTGAATTCGGATCGACTGCCTTGACCACCTTGTGGAGGGCGACACCGGCCTTTTTGACCTTCTCCCAGTCATGGGCGCCATAGGGATTTTCGCCGTGAGGATATTCAGCCAGGATGACGACGGCACCGATTTTCTTATCCATCATCACCGAACCAAGACCGGTTCTGCCGGCCTGCTTGGTTCGAAAGAGTCCCCTCGTGCCGTCAACCGGTTTGGTGGGATCATAATAATGGCTGTTGATACATCCATAGGTCGTGCCGGCCGCTCCGATCCCGGTGGTCAGGAAGACCATGTCTTTTTTCCCAAACCCTTGGCTCATGAATCGTTCGATTAAGACCTTTTCCAATTCAAAGACCTGATCAACAGCCGGCGACGGAATCACGGTAATATCACTCTTAAAACCGTCAATGACGATCATGGTTTCTGTCTCGGCCTTGCCGGTTATTTCCAGGGCATCGAACCCGGTATATTTGAGATAGGCCCCGAAATGTCCCCCGAAATTGGAAACGCCGGGGATGCGCGTTATGGGAGAGAGGGATATGGCCATGCATTTGCTTGTCCCGGGAAACTGGGGAATGCCCCCGAGAGGCCCGGGAGAAAGGATCAAGGGGTTTTCCGGATCATAGGCTGATGTTTTCGGGGTTATCCTTTGGTAAAGGAAATAAAGACCCAGCCCCCGGCCTCCTATAAAAAAGTCCCTTATCTTCGGATCGAGTTGCTCGATAGTGATATCCCTGGTGCCGACATCGATGGTTAGTGTTTGATTGGCATAGCCATGGTTAAGGCGAGATTTCGGATAGCGCATAATATCCTTCTTGGTTGATTTTTATTTGTATGTGAATAGCTGTTTTAAGATTGGGCGAGTTTAAGATAGGGGGAAATCAGAGTCAAGAAGAAAATAGGGGGGGATAGGGTTAAACCCGGGTAGGTTTTCCCGGACGCCTTTAAGGTTCCAGGAAGGGCAGCGGTTTCCCTTTACGAAAGGCCAGGGCCTGACAGGAAGCGATTAAATTTCCCTGTTCATCGGTCACCTTAATATCGTAATTCGCCGTTTTCGAGGTCCGGCTGAACTCTTTAGCCTCAGCGGTAAGTTTGCTCCCCGAGGCTGGTGACGAGACATAGGTGATATTCATATTCAAGGCCACGGCCATGGTGCCATAGGCATTGCAGGCCGTTTGAAAGGCCTCGTCCGCCAGGGCGAAAATGGCTCCTCCGTGGGCCATGGCGAATATGTTCTCCATATCCGGGGTAAAGGTCATCGTTACCTTGGAATAGCCCTCTCTTAGATCAACCAGTTTCAGTCTGAATTTGTTGGCAAAAGGCTCCTGGTCGACTTTTTTGAAGAGTGCTTCCTTAATCCGAGTGTCGATGGCTATCCTCCTTGTATCCTTTGTTTTTTCTTCCTAAAAAAATCGGTTATTTTTTCAAGGATTCTTCCGGTAAGGCCGGAACCTGACTGCTATCAAACAGGGCAATCAGTCTGGTGTGCTGATAGCGTTCCCTTTCCTTTTTGGGAATTCCCTTGGGGCTGTAAAGGTCTCCGGTGCCATAGACTTTGAAAAACTCATGGGGGATATTAACCAGATACTTTTCAATGATCCCTTGGGGATATTCTGCTCTGATCCGAGCCAGTTTCAGATTCCAGGATTTTTTGCCGACAGCGGAAGAACTGCCGATACTAACAAACAATACCTTTCGTCCTTTACTCTCCCGGGCCAGGAAATCGACAAATCGAACCAGTCGCTCGTATTCCAGCGATTTCTTGTGAAATGTAGTCTCCCCAGTATTGAAAAACAAGGTTAGCTCCCCAGTGCCCTGTTTTTGAGAAAGCTGTTCCAAAAGCTGAAGGGTTTTTTGGGCCGTTTCGAGGTTTTTTTGGCCCTGGTCCAGTATCTTTTGGTTGGACTCTTCCAACCCTTTGGTGGACTTCTTTAAGAATTCCTGGCCTTCCTGGATCGATTTTTGAGTTTCTTTTAGGGTTTCTTGGGTTTGGATGATTCTGCCGAACTGCTGCATGGCCATATTGTGGGAATCGACAAACAGTTGAGCCAGGGTGCCGGCCTGCTCTGTTGAGGCCCCTCCAAACAGAGTGCCTTTGGGGAGTTCTACTGTCTTGGTTGCCTTTTCCGAATCGGGGGACTTGCCAGTCATGTCTCGCATCTGGAACTGTTTGGGGTCACCGGCACATCCGATGACCACCATTAAAATTAGAACCCCTGTTAACAGTCTATAAGTCATAATTGCTCCCTTCATTCTTAACACGATTTCTATAGCACTCTGACTAGAAATCCTTTTTTAGGTTGAAACAGAAGCGGGTTTTTAATCTGGCGCGCCCAGCAAGATTCGAACTTGCGACCTACGGATTCGTAGTCCGGCACTCTATCCACTGAGCTATGGGCGCGAAAGTTATATTTATAAACCGAAAGGCAAGGGCTGTCAACTCCAATCAGGAATTGAAATTTTTTTTCAAATGGGGTATCAGAACAGAGGTAACTGTTTCCTTGAAAAAATCAATGGAAGTGAGGATTATGATGATGGATTGTCTCTTCTGCAAGATTGTTGCCGGTCACATCCCCTGCGTAAAGGTATATGAAGACGATCAGACTTTGGCCTTTATGGATATCAATCCCCGCTCGGACGGCCATTGTTTAATTGTCCCCAAGACCCACACCGCCACCTTTTTTGATATCCAAGAAAGCGATCTGGCGGCGGTTATGGCTACGGCCAAAAAAGTGGCCCTGGCCATCAAAAAATCGCTGACTCCGGACGGCATGATTGTTTTCCAGCTCAACGGCCGGGTGGCCATGCAGATCGTCGATCACTATCATCTCCATCTGGTTCCTCGTTGGGAAAATGATGGAGTGGATTTGACGCATGGCCTGAAGCCCGGGGACATGGAAAAGATCAAGGCCCTTGGAGAAAAGATTTCGGCTGTTTTGACCTCGAAAGGGGCAGGAAGGTGAACCTGCCCCACGAGAATCGATCTTAGTCTTCTTATGTATTACAATCCGGTTATCGCACAAAGGCCTGGCGGCCGGCATACCTGGCTGACCCCGCCAGTTCTTCCTCAATGCGTAAGAGTTGATTGTACTTTTCGACGCGCTCTCCCCGGCAAGGCGCTCCGGTCTTGAGATGCCCGGTACCCATGGCAACGGTGAAGTCGGCGATAAAGCTGTCCACGGTCTCACCGCTGCGGTGGGAGACCATGGCCCCCCAGCCGGCCTTACGGGCCATTTCAATGGCTGAAATGGTCTCACTTAAGGTGCCTATTTGATTGAGTTTGATCAGAACGGCATTGGCCGAGTTTTCGGAGATACCGCGTTCGATGCGTTCAACGTTGGTCACAAAGAGGTCGTCCCCGATCAGTTCGATCTTCTGGCCCAGGGTCTGATTGAGCAACTTCCACCCTTTCCAATCATCCTCTGCCAGACCGTCTTCTATGGATATGATAGGATATTTCTTCACCCAATCCGCATAGAGTTCCACCATCTGGGCTGAAGTGACCCGGCGTTTTTCAGTGCGAAGGTTATAAAATCCTTTCTCATATATACTGCTTGCGGCCGGATCGAGGGAGAGCCCTATCTGCTCTCCCGGCTTGTAGCCGGCCTTTTCAACAGCCTGTAAAATAACCTCGATGGCCTCGGCATTGGTTTTCAAGGCCGGGGCAAAGCCGCCTTCATCCCCGACCCCGGTAGAATACCCCTTTTTTTTGAGGACCCCTTTCAGGGTTTGATAGATCTCGGTTCCCCAACGCAGGGCCTCCCGGAAATTTGGAGCACCCACCGGGGCGATCATAAATTCCTGAAGGTCTGTTCCCTGCCAATTGGCATGGGCGCCCCCATTTAAGATATTGAAGCAGGGAACCGGCAATACCCTGGCCGAGACGCCCCCCAGGTAACGGTAGAGTGGAAGACCAACGGCATCGGCTGCCGCCCGAGCTGCTGCCAGACTGACACCCAACAGGGCATTGGCACCCAGTTTGTTCTTGTTCGGCGTGCCATCCAGGTCCAGCATTTTTTGGTCCAGACCCGATTGATCCAGGGCATCCCATCCCATAAGGGCCAGGGCAATCTTTCGGTTGACGTTCTCTACAGCCTTAGTGACTCCCTTGCCCCCATACCGGGGTTTTTTCACATCCCGCAGTTCCAAGGCCTCATGAATTCCCGTAGAGGCCCCGGAAGGCACGGCTGCCCGACCCCAGGCGCCACATTCCAAAAATACATCAACTTCAACGGTAGGATTGCCTCGTGAGTCCAGGATCTCACGAGCCCAAATTTTGACAATAGATGTTTCCATGCGCTTGCCTCCTTAAAGTAATTTTCTCATTTCATTAATATATGTATCTTAAACAAAAAAACGATGCCAAGGCAATAAAACATTTTTCTTGCCCTTTTAGCGTATATAGGCCTCGGTTACATAACGGCGCATCATTCGGTGGGTATTAAAATAATAGGCGTTTTTACCGATGGCATTTTGCATCATGCGGATCCAGATCCCCCTTTCATTATAAAAAGTGGGGATAATGAAATGTTCGAGTTTATGGTATAGATCCTCGGCATCCCGGTTATCAAAGCCGTCGACCAGTTTAGTTTCCGTGGGACTGGGTCCGATAGACCAACCGGTGAATCCTTCAATATGACCTTCGATCCACCAGCCGTCCAGGACACTGAAGTTCAGCACCCCGTTATGGGCCGCCTTCATGCCGCTGGTGCCCGAGGCCTCGCGAGGTCTGAGCGGGGTATTTAGCCAGACATCCACTCCGGAGACCAGTTTCAAGGCCAAGTCCATATCATAATTGGGAAGGTAGATAAGCCTGATTTTATCTCGCAGTTTTTCTTTGAAAGAAAAAATATGTTCGATCAGGGCCTTACCAGGCCCATCATTGGGATGGGCCTTGCCGGCATAGATGATTTGAATCTTGCCGGTCCCGATGGCTATTAGTCGGTCCAGGTCAGTGAATAAAAGATCAGCCCGTTTATAGGCTGTGGCCCGTCTGGCAAAGCCAATGGTCAACAAATCAGGGTTCATCTCAACCCCGGCCGAGTCTCGAATATAGGTGAACAGGGACGTTTTCGCCTCCAGATGGGCTTCCCAGATTTCGTTATCCGGGATCCGGCCGATACGGACAAACAATTCAGGTTCGTTGGCCCAGCCGGGCAGGTACTTGTCGTAAAGTCGTTTGAAGCTCTCAAAGGTCCAGGTATAAGAATGGACCCCATTCGTAATGGCATTAATCTTATACCCCGGGAACATAGTCCTGGAAACTTCCCCGTGTTTTTTAGCCACTCCATTGACAAATTCGCTTAGATTGAGGGCCAGCAGAGTCATATTAAGGACCTCCTGACCGGCCAGGCCTTTAAGGACATCAAAGGGGATGAATTCCCCTAAGATCCGCTGGACCAAATCATATGAAAATCGGTCATGGCCGGCTTCCACCGGAGTATGGGTGGTAAAGAGACAAAGTTCTTTGACGCGGTCCACATCCCAGATCAGTTTCTCGTCCCAGACTTCTTCAATCGGCTTTTGAAAATTATGGAGCAGTTCCAAGGTCAAAAGGCTGGCATGGCCTTCATTGAGGTGATATTTTTTTATATCAAAACCCAATTTTTTCAGCATTCGGGCCCCGCCTATGCCCAGGACGATTTCCTGCTTTAATCGGTAAGACAGGTCTTTCCCATAGAGAAAAGAGGTGATTTCCCGATCATCGGGGGCATTTTCTTCTATATCCGTATCGAGAAAGAAAACGGGTATTTCCCCTCCGGTAAAGCTTTTTACCGTATAATGCCAGGCCTGGACCGAAACCTTCCGGCCTTCAATTTCCAAAGTGATCTTAGGAGAAAGAAGGTTCATATATTTAGTTGGATCCCAGGAGACCGGATGTTCGATCTGCCGACCTTTTTCATCCAGTTCCTGGCGGAAATATCCCTTTTCATAAATCAAGGTAATGGCCACCATGGGAAGATTAAGATCGGCGCTGGATTTAATCGTATCTCCGGCCAGAACACCCAGTCCCCCACTGAAAGTGGGGATACCGTTATGAATGCCTATTTCCATAGAAAAGTAGGCAATCTTCGGTTCTTTGGTCAGTTCCATCAAGGCAAGCGTTTCTTTTTTCATACCTTCCCTCATTATGGGTTCTAAAAAAAGGTGTCTAAGGACCGACAGTCCTCCGGAATGGTCTTACAGTCTCCCTATTCTGATGGCCCTTCCCGAGGCCCCGAATGCCATTAACGAGGGTTTGTTCGGCATCTCTTGGTTGGAGGCAGAAGTCCCGAAAATCAGTTAGCCGGATCTCCGGTCCGTCTACTCCCGGCCTTGGGGGCAAGGGGTTTCTCTGGTGAATGGGCACAGCTATGGGGAAGGTTGGTTGGAGGAAAAGAAACTAAAAAGGATCGGGTGAACTATTTTATTTTTTACAAGCCGCCCGCTTCTTTTTCATGGGCAGTCCGCAGCAAACCAGATCCACTGATGCACAACCGCAATCCTGATCTACCGTGACCACCAGTCCGCAGTCCGTACAGCCGTACTTAACCCCTACCCGGGAGACGCTTTTAGGTGCGGCTTTGTTGACTGATTTCTTGGTCGTGGCCATTTTCATGATCTCCTTCCCTTAACGTCATGGAGCCATTACTTTGAAACAAAATTAAGAGTGTTGTCAAGTAATTATTTGTTAAATTATTTTTCTTGCTAAACCAGGTCAAATAGGTTATAAATTACAATTTTAAATTTATTGCTTCAGAAATTGCTCAAGAGAGGAACTGGATGGGTAGCGTAGTCAAGAAAAGACGGAAAAAGATGCGGAAGCACAAGCACAAAAAGTTGATGAGAAAGACTCGACATCAGCGTAAGAAGAGAGGCAAGTAATCACCCAGTATCGGAAGGGCATTGTTTCTGTTCAGCCGGAAGAATTCTTCCTGGATCAACCCCTGTTGTAATAAAAACATGAAATGATTCTCTCTCTATCCAGGCCATCCCTTCGGGTATGGCCTGTTTTATTATTGGGGGG
>JAZDOU010000401.1:0-4016 GCA_043798385.1 Pseudomonadota bacterium | reverse complement strand
ACTTTCAATTTCAAAAAAGAACCAACCCCCCTACTCTCTCCCCATCCCCACCCCTATACACCGCCCCACGTTGGGCGTTTGGGGAGGGGGCGGGAGGGGTTTTTTGGCGGGGGTTGGAAGAAGATGTCTTGTGGAGGTTTTTAAGGGGTCAGTAAATACTAAGTTCTCGAAAGCATTAAATTCAGTTTGGTGGCGGTGCAGGGACTTGAACTCTAAAAAGGGTATATTTTAACAGTTATTACTATATTTTACTTGACATAATAAACCATAGGATTTAAAATGATTATTAAAGGATTTAGCTTAATTTCTTCTTACTCATAATAACTGACTTTTAAGATTTTGGTTAGAAGGGAGTTAGAACGGAGAAAATGGAGGTGAATCCAATGGGACCCAAAAAAGAGAAAAATTCGGAAGGAAAAATGGTCAAAAGCGGATTCGTAGGGGTTTACTCTCGGGATTTTTTAAATCACAACGGCAAACCCGATCAATGCTTCTACATTACCTACCGGAAGGGAAGTCAGCTTGTATGGGAGAAGATCGGCCACGCAAGCGAAGGATACGGGGCCAGGATGGCGGCGAATCTTCGATCCGAGCGGATCCGCTCTATCCGGCATGGTGAAGAGCTACCCAAGGAAAAGGCGAAGGTGCCCTTCTTCTCTGAAGCCATGATCTTATATAACGAGTGGTCCGGTCAAAATAAAAGAGATCAAAATGACAAGGCTCGATATGAGAATCACCTAAAGGAATTTCTCGAAAAAAAACGGATGAATGAAATTTCGTCCTTTGTCCTGGAAAAGATTAAATCCGATTTAACGAAAAAGGACCTTGCCCCGGCCACGGTAAAGCATTGCCTTCAGCTTATCCGCGCGGTTTATAACAAAATGATCTCCTGGGAAAAATATCGAGGTCCGAATCCCGCTGAGAAAATAAAGATGCCCATCATCAATAACCGGCGCGAGAGATTTCTTTCTTTTGAGGAAGCGCAGACTCTTCTGAAAAAGCTAAACACAGGATCACACACCACTTATGAAGTCGCTTTGGTTTCCCTGCATACGGGATTGAGGGCCGGGGAAATATTCAAGCTCCGGCGACAGGACCTTGACTTCCAGAATGGAATTATACGCATCATGGACCCTAAGAATAAATCCTCTCGGGCCGTTTATATGACCGATCAGGTGAAAGCAATTCTAAAGACCAGGCTGCCCGGGGAGCCGGGAGACCTGGTATTCCTCCCCCGGATTCATGCCAAAGGTCAGATTTCCCGGGTGAGTGGTTTCTTCCAACGGGCGGTTGACCAGATGTTCAACAAAGGGATCACAGACCGGCGGCAGCGCGTAGTATTTCATTCCCTACGGCATACTTTCGCTTCGTGGCTGGCAACCGAGGGGGTCCCTCTTTTGGCGATTAAAGAGCTTTTAGGGCACAAAACGCTTGCGATGACCGAAAGATATGCGCACCTGAGCCCGGACGTGAAGCGGGAAGCGGTGATGAGTTTGGAGCAAGGATTCAATCAGAAAAAGGCGGCGGTCATATGATTGGTGAAAAAATGAAAGCATCAGGACAATTAAAAATAACGGCATACCATGAAGCAGGTCATGCTATCGCTTCATACTGTTTAGGAATTAAGTTTCGATATATTTCAATCGAATCTGATGATAATAAAAGGTCATTAGGAAAGGTAGGGTTTAGAGCATTTAATAAAATATCAGACCTTTCTTGTTTGAGCCTTCATATGCGGGATAAATTTGAAAGACATATCATGATTAGCCTTGCAGGGTTAATCGTTGAAAAGATGTTTTTTAAAAGAAAGAAATCTTCTGGTTGGGAAAAGGATTTTCATGATGTCGCCTTTTTTATAAGAGAATTTTGCGAATCTCAAAAAGCAGCAAAATATTTTTATCTGTATATGCACGAGCAAACCAAAAATTGTATGAAGATGCCGTTTAGAAGATCTCTTGTGAAGAAGTTGGCCCATGAACTTCTAAAAAGAAAAAGAATGAACTGGAATGAATTTATCCAATTTGTTTCGCCACCGAAGAAAACAGTTGGGGAAGAAGTCCGAGGCGATGAGTTGGAAATATGGGAGCAAATTGCTTTGCAACAGGACCAAATAGAGGAACAAAAAAATGGGAAAAGCCCAAATATATGTACCTGAAACCCCAAACTATGGGATTGATCAAAATTTAAAACCTGGCCTGCATTATCCTGAAGTCCTTCAAATCTTATTCGCTTTTTTTATATCGAGAAGGAATCCAGATATAGGCGCGGCGTCAAAAAAACTAAACAGAAAATTTGAGCGGAATTTAGTATTGGTCGAAAAAAGTTTCAGAGACTATTTTTTGCTTTCCTCTTATTCTATCCACACAAGCATAATTCGCCGAATTAATGCCCGGTTAAAAAATTTACATCCCGAGCTTCAGCGCAATGTTTCGGGCGGATATAGTTTAAAGCCCGTTGTGGTGAATCTCGATAAGGATTTTCTTGCGGAAGGCCGGATCTGGTCATTGCTTGCGGATGTAATTGACAGTGAAAAGGGTCTCAATAAAAATTTGGTTCATGAGTGCCCATACTGCGAGAAAATTTTTATAGCCCGCCGGGGAAAGAGATTCCATTCTTTTTGCAGATCAAAATATTTTTCGGAAAAATATACAAATGAAGGTATCGCAGCGAGGCGTCAAAAAGAGTACCGCGAGCGATTGAAGAAAAAAAGCAAGAATCCGAAGAAAGCCTAAAATAAAGGTTTCCGGGCTATCGCATGAAAGGGGAGGGATTAAGTCTTCCCTTTTTTATTCTCAAAAAGCGTTATGACTGATTTTTATGTTTGTATCTCTACCGTTAATATGAATATTAATTTTTGTTGACAGGTTTTAACAGTTTTTTTATAATTTGATCAATAATGAACATTAAGAGGAGGGTATGACATGGAACTTTCTACTAAGATGGTAGACAGAAAAACGGCGGCGGCGCTTTACAGCACCACTTACGGGACTTTGGCAAATCTTGCTTGTCGGGGTTTAGGGCCTAAATTTTATCGGCGCGGAACAAAGTGTCTTTATAAAGTTGAAGACCTTGAGAAATATTTTGCAGCCGTTCCTGTTGAGACTTCAGACAGCGCAGAGGCGCGGTCCAGCATCGAGGGTGGAAAATGATTTCATATAAATGCATTCTTGGTGAACGCCAGGACGAGATCAACCCCTATATCAACAATTATGGGGATTTGGTTATACCTTTCAACTCTGACCCCAAATACCACTACTGGGCAGCTGGCCAGAGCCTTGAAAAAACCTTACTCGAACTCAAAGCGAATCAAGCTTGAAAAGATGGTGATGGAGGGTGGGAAGTGATTAGTCCGGGATTGAAATCGCCAGATACTGAACATCTAAAAGCAATTCTTGAGCGGGTTTTAAATAAAATAAAGTTGTTGCAGGTGGCCCAGGCCTTAAATGGAGGCGGCTCCGATCCGTCTCCCGCCTGCTCTCCATCGGAGGGAGAAAATGAGTCTACATCCCCATCATCTGCTTGATCTTAAAAAATCTGCACTCTCAGACGATACGATATTGTTGGCCGGCATTTATTCTGTAACACCTTCGGACATTTCCAGGCGATTGGAAAACCATTTTCCCAAAGTGGAAAGTCTCTTGGCCTTTCCTTATTCTGGCCATGATGGTTTTGAGCGATTCAAACTATTCCCTTCGCAGGGTGATGTTAAATATTATCAAAAAAAAGGGTCGCCTGCCCATTTATATTTCCCCCCCCAGGTTAAAGACATTTTTTCAGATACCTCAAAAAAAATAGGTATTGTTGAAGGTGAGAAAAAAGCTTTGGCTGCGAATCAAAAAAATCTGCCTTATATTGGTATCGGGGGCCTCTGGAACTGGAGCGACGGGAGCGGGGATAAAAATCTTATTTCTGATTTTGACCTTATCCAATGGGAAAAACGCGATGTTGAAATCTGTGCGGATAACGATTTTTTGGAACCGTCGCGGCACGGTGAGCAAAAAAACCTTCGTCAAGCT
>JAZDOU010000385.1:0-12673 GCA_043798385.1 Pseudomonadota bacterium | reverse complement strand
GACGGGATCGAAGTCCTTCCTTTCGCCCGATTCGCAGAACAATTAACCCAAAATTTCCTTTAATAACCATACCTCCCCCTTGGCACCCTCACTCAAGTCCGCTCCGGCGGACACTCCTCAAGCTTCCCGTCCCTTGACATTTACCTTCCTTTGAGCTTTCAGCTTTGAACTGGTTTTTCCCCTCCTGCCTTCTTCCTCCCCACTCCCAATTTTAGTCCCCCCTTATACCTTATACCTTGCACCTTAAACCTATTTTTTATCTTGACTTTCCCCTTTTTCAACATATAATACAAATAGTTATCACCGATTTTCGCAAAAGGTGAATCCATAAAGGACACTTTAAAAGAGTGTCCTTTTTTCTTAGGATGTGAGGGGTTTGATAATCAATAAAAAAAGACTTGACTTTTTGGAGACGATTGGGCGAACGGAGAACTCCTTGGTCTTTTCTTCTAGGAAAAAGGGCTTGCATAATATAATTCATAGTGTCTGATGGGGATGATGTGCAGCTTTTTAAAACAAAATGGTTCATGCGCTACGCGCGACAGGAACGGCTTGAGGATCACAGCCTTTGTGAGGCTATCGAACGCGCGGAGCGTGGGATTGTGGACGCCGATTTAGGCGGCGGGATCATCAAGCAACGGGTGGCGCGAACGAGACAAGGCCGCTCGGGTGGCTACCGGCTGCTGATTGCCTACCGCTCCGGCAGTCGGGCGGTGTTCCTTTACGGCTTTGCAAAAAGCGAACGGGATAACATCAAGACGGACGAACTGGAAACACTGCGAGAAATCGGCGAAGCATGGCTTGAGGCGAAAAAAGAGCGCCTCGAACATGCCATTAAAGAGGGGCTTTTAAAGGAGGTAAACTATGACACCGGGAAATAAAAAATATAGTCGACTGACGCAAGCACTGCTTGAAACAGCCAAGGACATGAAAAACGCGGGCCTTCTGGATAAGAGGACTTACGGAAAAATCACCATGCGGCATCTCGGCGTGAAAGATAAAGCCGAGATTAAGCCGTTGACAGGTGAAGACATCCGCAGGATGCGCGAACAAGCTCACCTGAGCCAAGCGGTTTTTGCCCACTATCTTAATTTAACAGTCGGGTACATCTCGCAATTAGAGCGCGGTGCGAAGCATCCGACCGGTGCGGCGCTCGCGCTCCTGAACGTGATCCGCCACAAGGGAATTGAGGCTATTCTTTAGACAAATTAAATCTAATTCGTTTCCATCCGGAAATTCAAATTTCCGGATGGAAACTAATTCATCACGTGATAAGTAAGGGTAAAGGTACACCCTTTTTCAGTAGTTTTGCGGCAAATACGTTGCCCATTTTTTGCGCTATTCACTGAGCAACCCCGCCGCTTTGAAAATTCTATAATCCTTCCCCGAACGAATAACCGGCCCGCCGATCGGAGCGGGCGGGATCCGGTAAGCCTTCCTTTTACCTATCGCTGTTCCTACTTGACGCTCCCCCATCGCAGCGCCCCTTAAGTCCCATCGGGACGTTCTTCAAGCGCAGCGCCCCCCAAGTCCCATCGGGACGTTCTTCAAGCGCAGCGCCCCCCAAGTCCGTCCCGACGGACGTTCAGTATTGGCGCTGTCCCTATTTAAACCCCCAGCGGGATTATGCCCTACTCAATTCACAAATCAAGATGTGACCCCATTGGTTCTCTTCAGGTCCGACAAAATGCCTCGGGCACTGTCATCCCCAGAGATCCCGGGCCGCCTGTTGGAGACCTAATTGGAGGAGTTTTTCCCTGGCCGGTTTGCCCGTTTCCCAGTCCCACTGGCTGACGGCATAGAATTCCTTCAACATAAGGTCCATATTGGGCTCCAGGCCGGCGGTGGCCCCTTCTTTAAGGGCTTGACTGGCTATTTTCGGCAATTTGTCATCCTGTCTCGTGACGCCCAGCAGGTTATTAATAGCCCGCTTCAGGTTAAGGGAACGTTCTCCGAAAGTCAGCAAATCCATTGTCTTAAAATCACTTCCCGTTATGGCGGAGAGTATCCCGGCGATCATTGAGGCCGGAAGGGGCGAAAATTCACACAAGGTGAAGCTGTTGTAGAGTTCACAAAAGTGCAATATCTTTGCGGTCAGAGCTCCTTTTTGTTCCGGATCATTTTTGTTGGAAAAGGTGATGCCCAGTTCTAAACCGGTTTCGTTTCCCGGGGCATCCAGATTATAAAAGCTGCCTTTCAAATGACAGGCGCCTCTTGGGCCAACGGCGTAAGCCAGGGCGGCGCCTTGGTAGGCCCGGGGATCATGCATCGGGAATTCCAGCCCCTTGACGTGAGCCGCTTCTTCGGGATCGGCTCCCAGCTCGACGGCTATGGCTTGGACGCCTTTTGATAAAAGGAGGCCGATCCCCTCCTGCTTAATTATCAGTTCCAGAAGGGTGAGAATGACGGCTCCGTCGCCCCACTTGATTTCCATCCCCGCCCTTTCCCTGGTCAGGATCCCCTTCTCATATAAATGCATGGCAAAGGCAATGGATACGCCGGCCGATATGGTATCAATTCCATGGACATTGCAGAGATGATTGGCCAGGACGATAGAATCGATTTCAAAATTCAGGCAGAGCGGTCCAAAGGCCGCGACGGTCTCATATTCAGGTCCATCCACTCGTTTGATGTCTTCACTGAAGTCTTTGATGATCCTTCCGCAGCCTATAGGACAGCTGCTGCAGGCATAATGGGTCATATTATAGCGCTCCCGAAAGGCCGGGCCATGAAGCTTGGCCGCCGGAAAAACACTTTTGGTAAAATATTTGGTCGGAACGTCTGCCAGGCGCATCCCAAGATCCAGGTACATATTCGTCCCGAATAAGTTATAGCCATTTTTATTGGGGAAACTCTTAATACATTCCCGGGCCTCATTGATGAGGCCCTTGAGTTTTTCGGGATCGGTGGCTTCCGCTTTTTGGTTTCCCGAAACGACCAGGGCCTTGAGATTTTTTGAGCCCATCAGGGCACCCAAACCGCATCGTCCGGCTGTCCGGCCTTCATCATTCATGATACCGGCAAACTTGATTAATTTTTCACCGCCCATTCCAATACAGGCGGTGGAGGCCTTTTCATCGACCTCCCCGGCGATGATCGCCTGGGTCTGGTAGCTGTCCAGGCCCCAGACATGGGAGGCGTCCCTGATTTCGACTTTACCTTCTTTAACGTAGAGATAAACGGGTTTTTCAGCTTGGCCGGTTATCACTAAGCCGTCATAACCAGTGCCTTTGAACCGGAGGGGAAATTGCCCGCCCGTGGTGGCCTCCCCCCACAGACCGGTCCCCGGAGCGATGCCACAGATGGCGGCCCGGCTGACCATAGGCACATTGGAGCCGGTAAAAGGTCCGGTGGCGAATACCAGGGGATTTTCCGGCGCCAGAGGATCCATTCCAGGTCTCACGTAGTCATAGATGATTTTTGCAGCCAGGGTGGAACCGCCGATATAGTGCTTCAGGTCAGCATCGCTTAGGGTAAATTCTTCGATTTTTTGGCTGCCAAGATCACCCTTCAGGAATTTTCCAAAATATCCTTTCATGGGGCTACCTCCAGGTGTCGGATTTCATGTCCAGGGTTTGTCCGGTATAAGCGCTTAAAAATACGTCCTTAAGCTGCTCCCGCGTCAGGTCATACCAACCAAAATAAAAGGCCGGATCGGTCGGGGTTTGTTCCAGGATATGATCCAGATGGTTGTCAAATTCATCCCTGAGAATCCCGGCCTCTTGGAGACTAAGAGGCAGATTTACCTGCACCATAAGGTTGCGGATCGTTTCGATGAGATTCGACAGACTCTTCTCGTCAGAGTCTTTCTCCCGGACACCCAGCAGATCGCAGATCGTGAGATGGCGGTCGGTCGCTTTGGAATAGACCTGAAGTTCATAAGGGAGAAACAAGATGACCAGTGCGCCGTGGTGAATATGAAATAATCCTCCAATGGTGTGCCCCAGGGCGTGCGAGATGCCGGAACCGGCATTACTCAAGGGGATTCCCGCCATCATAGCGGCCTGCTGCATCTTCATCCTGGGCATAAGGTCATTACCGTCCCGGTAGGCCTTGGGCAGCCATTCAAAAACCATCTCAATGGCCTTAAGGGCAATGGCCTGATTCAATTCATCCGATCTCGGTGTCATGAAGCCATCAACGGCATGGGCCAGGGCGTCTCCTCCGGTTCCGGCAGTCAGTTGAGGCGGCATGCCGAGGGTAAAGGTCGGATCAAGGAGGGCAAAGTCCGGGACAAATTCCGGCAAGGCCCCACCCGTCGGGAGCTTCACCCCATCAGGGAATGAAATAACGGCAATACCCGAGACCTCGGAGCCGGTTCCGCTGGTGGTTGGGATGGCCACCAACTTGGCCTTGTGGCGCAGATTGAGGGGAATAAGGGGACTGAGTATTTCAAAATTGGCCTCCGGGTGTTCATAGAGCAGCCAGGCGCCCTTGGCCGTGTCCATGGCCGACCCGCCCCCGACAGCAAAGATCAGATCCGGCCCAAATTGCCTTATCTTCTCGGCACATTCCTTGACCGTATCGAGGGGCGCATCCGGTTTGGCCTGGTCCCAGATTTCGAATTTAATACCATGCCTTTTTTCGTAAGGGCTCTTTATCTTGGAGGTAAATCGTACGGCGTATTCGTCTGTTACGATAAAGGCCTTCTTGGATTTACACTCCCTGGCTACCAAATCTACCGCATCGGGGAGCAGCCCGGCCTTCTCAAGAAAAAGATTAAGTCCGGAAAACACCCTGGGGACAAAAAAGGGCCTCTGGATTTCTTTTAAAAACTCGGCCTGTACCATGGGGCCGCCCCAGGTCCTAAGTAAATATTCATGTGACCAGTAGCTCATGATTTCTCCTTACCGGTGAGTTTCACGATGGAGCATAGACGATTGGATTTCCCCGTTACCACTTTTAATGACCAGCCCTTGAACCTTGAAAAGTGCCGGCCTCCATGGGTGGGATCTATGTGGTGACGAATTTAATAGCGGCCCCAAACCAGGTAAAAGAGTGCAACTTGCCGTCAATACCTACCAGATGGTTCTGGAGGGCCTGTTTGATCCCTTCTTCCCCTTTTTTTAAAGCGCTGAAGGCGCTTTTGGCATCCCCCCAGATCATGGCCGTGTCATAGTCATCCAGAACGGCGTCCGATGAAAACCCGCCATCTTTAAATATGAACCGCTTCCCTTTTATACCATCCTTGGTTTTGATGACCACCGAACATTCATGACCCATAAGAAATTTTTTAAAATTTTCATTTATCCTGGAGGCTTTTTTGAATTTAAATGCCAAGAGGGAAAGAAGTATTGAAAATCCCATAAATTTCTCCTTTCGCATAATTAGTTCGAAAATAGGGTTCGAGGAAGCTTTCGGTATGTCACCACCCTTCCTGCATAAATGATTGACAGGCGAGGATGTTTTGTTTAATGTACAGTAAACAGATCGCAGCATTGGGCTTTGGCTTGGTGATCGCTTAAGTCACCATCACTCCGAGCCCTGATTTTGTAAAATCGAAATGATAACAGTTTTCCTAAGGGTTTAATTATACCCCTAAAGTAAATATAAGACAAGTTAAGGGTCCAATAAGTTCATATTTTCACGCAAACATACGGGGGGGCAGTTATGCAAAACGGTTATGCGGGGAAATTTTTACAAGTTGACTTAACCGGCGGTGTCTTTTCCTGTTTCACTATCGAAGAAAAGCGTTTAAAACATTTCATCGGCGGGAGTTCTCTCGCGGCTTCACTTTATTTAGAACGATACAATCTTCAGGCCGATCCTCTGTCGGCTGAAAATCCCTTGATGGTTATGACCGGCCCCATGGTCGGCAGCGGGTTTGCAGGGAGTTCTCGTTTTGCTATGGCCTCTAAATCCCCTCAAACCGGTATCTGGGGTGAAGCGGCCTGCGGCGGGAATTTCGGCCCGGAATTGAAACGCGCCGGATTTGACGGCATCATCATCACCGGCAAAAGCCCCTATCCTGTGACTCTTTCCATAGTCAACAATCAGGCCCAATTATCTTCCGCCGCCAATCTCTGGGGCAAAAATATCTATGAAACAACCGACCTCCTGAAAGCCGCGGGAAAAAATATAAAGGTACTGGCTATCGGCCCGGCCGGAGAAAATCTGGTGAAATTTGCTTCCATCGGCAACGATAAGGCGCATTTTATCGGCCGCACGGGTCTCGGCGCCGTCATGGGTTCCAAAAACCTGAAAGCGATCACTGCCCAAGGCAATCAGGCCCTGGGAAAAGCCGATGAAGAAAAATATAAGGAAGTATTTAAAGCGGCCATGGCCGAAATTAAAGATTCCGCCTTTGCCGAATCGTTGCATTTAATGGGCTCGGATGCGGCCATGGATCTGGGTATGATGACCGGCGATATTCCGATTAAGAACTGGACGGTCGGTGAGAATTTTGAGCTGGCCTCCAAGCTGAGCGGCCCGACCTTGACGGAAACCTATCTAACCAAAGCGCATGCCTGTTCCAATTGCCCGGTCGCTTGCAAAAGAGTGGTTGCCGTGAAAGAAGGACCTTACCAGACTGAAGAAGGTCCGGGCCCGGAATATGAGACCTGCTGCACTTTCGGCACGCTGATAGTAAACAGCGATCTGGCAGCCGTCATTAAAGCCAACGAGTTGTGTAACCGTTACGGGTTGGATACCATCAGCGCGGGCGCTACAATCGCCGTAACGATGGAACTATTTGAAAAAGGAATCCTCAACGCCAAACAAGCGGACAATCTGGATCTGAAATGGGGAAATATGGAGGCCGTTATGTCTCTGTTAGGCAAGATCGCCCGCCGCGAAGGCCTGGGCGATATTTTAGCCGATGGCTCCGTTTCCGCCGCCGCACATTTTGGGGCGGGCGCCTTGGAGTGTGTCGCCCATGTCAAAGGGCTTGATCTTCCCATGCATGATCCGCGGGGCTTTCACGGCATGGGGCTGGCTTATATGATGTCCAATCGCGGGGCCTGCCATCTGCAGCACGCGGTGATGGGTATGGAGCAGGGAATGGTTTCGTGGCCGCAGCTTTTTGACATGAAGGAAGATTATGACGGTAGGACTTCCGAAGGCAAAGCCAGGCTGGTCTTTGATGCGGAAAATTACGGCATCCTGGGCAACAGCCTTTCGCTCTGCCACTATCTGCTTTATTGCTTGAAACCGGAAACCGTCCGCGACGCCTTTAACGCCATCACCGGTTTCAATTTAGATTTTATTGATTTGCTGGGTTGCGGCGCCCGCGATTGGACGCTCAAACGCGGGATCAACAATTTGTTGGGTATAACCGTCAGGGATGATATTCTGCCGAAAAAGATTCTTACCGCCCTCAAGGAAGGTGCGGCGGCCGGTTCAGTGCCGGATATGAAACGGTTACGCGACGAATATTACGCCATCCGCGGTTTAAATCCCCAGGGTATTGTCCGTGAAGAAAAGCTTCTGGAGTTCGGACTTCCGGAGTTAAGAGATAAACTGTATCCATAAAATAAGGAGGTAAAAAATGGCTGCCTACAAGGCTTTTACCCAGGAGTGGATGGACGCCTGGAAACAGAAGATTGCCGGGTCCAAAGAGTACAAAGAAATCGCCAAAGATTGGGAAGGAAGCGTCTCCATAACGGTCAACGCCGATCCTTCCAAAAACGTTCCCGAACCCGTCTACATGTTTACGGATTACTGGCATGGTGATGTCCTCGAATTTGTTATCTGTGACGCGGCTAAGGCCCAAACGGCCAAGTTCATTATGACCGGAGATTACCTCCGCTGGAAGCAAGTCGCCAAAAAAGAACTCGACGCCACCAAGGCTTTAATGCAGGGGAAGTTGAAACTAAAAGGGGATCTGACCTATGTGGTCCGCCATGTTAAAACGGTCAATAAGGTCGTTGATCTTTTGACCGAAGTAGAGACCATTTTTCCAGACGAGGGGTGAAAATTATTAAGGGTCTCAAAATAATATTGACCAACAGGGACTGTGGGGTCTTCTTTTCTGGGATTGTCCAAAAGGCACCTCGTCGCCCTATCCCGGCCCAACGGCTAAGTGGATTAGAGGCAGGGCATTCACCAAAGCCTATTTCGGGCTTATTGATCGGCCTGCTATAGACTAAAATTAAAAATTTGGCCCGGCAAAGAAACTCAGAGTTGAAGATGGACAACTCCAGAAAAGAAGACCCCCCGGTCCCCCGACTAATACGAGTTCTACAGCTTCATGTCAAAACTACTATGAGACCCTTAATAATTCACCGTCCAAGTTTTCTGCGCCACATTTCCAGACGGGTTTTGATGTTTTTTTCGTATCCACGATCAGTAGGATAGTAATAGTGATGACCTTTCAATCGTTCCGGAAGATACTCCTGGGCCACCAGCGCATCCGGATAGTCATGGGCATAACGGTATTCCCGCCCATACCCCAAGCCCTTCATTAAGGAGGTCGGGGCATTCCTCAGGTGTAAGGGGACCGGTAAGGAGCCTGTTTTTTCAATTTCCTTTCGAATCAGGCCATAAGCGCGATACAAGGCATTACTCTTAGGAGCCGTGGCCAGATACATGGCGGCTTGAACCAGGGCCAGTTCCCCTTCCGGAGAGCCTAAAAAATGATAGACCTCCTTGGCCGCGACAGCTTGAGCCAGGGCTTGCGGATCGGCCAGGCCGATATCTTCCGAGGCAAAGCGAACCAACCGTCTGGCAATATAAAGGGGATCCTCCCCGGCTTCCAGCATCCTGGCCAGCCAGTACAAGGCCCCGTCGGGATCACTGCCTCGCAGACTTTTATGGAGGGCCGAGATCAGATTATAGTGTTCTTCGCCGGCCTTGTCGTATTTCAAGGCCTTTTTTTGCAAGGCCTCTTCTACAAAGGACCGGGTAATGGTTTGGGGGCCTTCGGCCTCGGGTTGAGTAAAGGTCAAGGCTTGCTCCAAGGTATTCAAGGCTATCCGGGCATCCCCGTCGGCCATTTGAGTTATAAATTCAAAAGCATCCGAATCCAGGTGCATCTGCAATGGTCCCAGTCCGTTTCCCTGGTCTTGAAGGGCCCTTTGGATGATTTTTCCAATCGCTTCTTCGCCTAATCTTTTTAACACTAACACCTTACAGCGGGAGAGCAAAGGGGCAATGACTTCAAAAGAAGGATTCTCGGTCGTGGCACCAATCAGAATAATGCTTCCCTTTTCCACGTGAGGCAGGAAAGCATCTTGTTGGGCCTTATTAAAACGATGGATTTCGTCTACAAATAAAATGGTCTTGCGATCTTCTCCGGCCAACCGTTCTTCGGCCTCTCTGACTACTTCCCGAATCTCTTTGACACCGGAAAGGACGGCTGAAAATTGGACAAAATGAGCCTTGGTATACCGGGCCATCATCTGGACCAGAGTGGTTTTCCCGGAGCCCGGGGGGCCCCAGAAAATCAGGGGAAAGATTTTTCCTGACTCCAGCATCCGACGAAGAAATTTATTCGCTCCCAGGAGGTGCTCTTGCCCGACAAATTCTTCCAGGTTGCGGGGGCGCATCCTTTCGGCCAAGGGAGGGCGGGCCGGATCTTCCAGCCTATTGTTTTTAACCGATCCAGAAATCATTCCTAAGTAAATATCCCATTCTTATCATTATCGCAACTGAAATGCCCCAAATAAGGGAATAGTGGCGTTATTCACCCTTTTTCTGAAGCCACATAATCTCCCCCCCCAAGACAAAAATAAGGCAGGAATAATAGATCCAGAAAATAAAAACAACCAGTAATCCCAATGAGCCGTAAATGGCCGTGAAATTATTCAGGTAATTGACATAAAGCCGAAAGAGATGTTTGGCCACATCCCATAATCCGGCAATCAGTAAGGAAGTAATCAGGGCGACCCGATTGCTGGGCCGGTCGCTGGGCAGGAAGCGAAATAAGACAAAAAAAAGCAGGACTGAAAAGAGGTATCCCCCTCCCAGCCCAACCAGCCTTCCCAACCAATCGATCCGAAACACTTCAGGCAGGGTGATTCCCAGCCGATCCGGAAATGATTTTATTAAATCGAAAATTCCGATCAGGAGTATAGAAACCAAAAAAAGGAGACCGGAAACAAAGACCATCAATAAATCAACCAGTTTTTCTTTTAAGTATCCGTGAGGCCAGCTCACCTCCAGGGTTTTATCCAATACCGTTCGGATAGAACTAAAGAGACGGGTTGCCGCCCATAACAAACCCAGAAAACCGATCAGGCCCACTAATTTTCGAGTTTTGATAAGATGCATGATATCGGCGGTAATCTTGGGGGAGGCCTGGGGAAGCAGCTTGCCCAAATAGATCCGCAGGTGTTCCGTTATTTCCTGAGAAGAATACAAGAAGAAGCCCAGGATCGACAAGATAACCAGGAGGAGAGGAATAAAACAAATCAGCAGATTAAAGGCCAGACCGGAGGCCAGGAAAAAAATGTTATCGGTCTCCAGTTTTTCAAGAAATCCCCTGGGCTTCTTGGAGGAACGTCGGGATCGTTTCATGGAAACTCTTTTTGGCCGATGACCTCGATTTTCTCTTGGGCCTTTTGGATCCGCTCGGCCGCCTTTTCAGTTTTTTGGGAAGCCTCTTCTACTTTTCTTAAGGCTTCTTCAGCCTTTTGATGGGTCTTTAAGAGTCGCTGTTCGGTCTCTTCCAATTGTCGAATGAGGTTTTCGATCTTCATTTCTTCCTCGGAAGGAGATTTTTTTTCCGGCACGATTACCCGGGGGCGTTCGGCCGTTGGCGTTTCAGGAAGGGCAATAATCGTTTTAGGCGGTAGACACCCTCCCAGAGCCAGGCATCCGGCCAGACTCAGGGTGGGGATGATCTTTCTAACGGTTAGCCATTGATCCATTAAAACGTCCTCTCGTTGGGGATTCACCAGGCGCCGGCGCCGGAGAATCTTAAAAGGTAAGGGCGGCATTAAATTTAGGGTCTTTCGCTCAGAATCTTTAAAGGACATTCTTGGCAACGAGGGTTCTTTTTCTGGCAGAACTCTTTTCCCAGGCGTACCAGCAGGGCATGATATTCATTATAGAGTTGAGGATCTGAGGGAAGATGATCCATAAAATAGGCCTGGAGATCTTCATAGCTGATATCTTCATCAATGAGCTGATGCCTTGAAAGGATTCGATGGGTATAGGCATCGACCACAAAGATAGGCCTTTCCAGGGCGTAGAGCAAGATGCTGTCGGCCGTTTCCGGCCCAATACCGTTTACCTGTAGTAACTGTCGGCGAAGATGTTCCAGAGGCTGGTCTTGCATATTTTTGGTCAGGCCTTGATATTCATTGATAAAAAATCTAAAAAAATTTTTCAGCCTCTTGGCCTTTATCCGATAGTATCCGGTCGAACGGATCCATTCTGATAAAATCCCTTCGTTCACCCGGTTCAGGAAAGAGGCCGAAAGGGCCCCTTCGATTTTTAAGCGTTCGATGGCCCGCTCGACATTGTTCCAAGAGGTGTTCTGGGTTAAAATGGCCCCGACCATGATTTCCAGAGGCGACTCTCCCGGCCACCAGTGACTCGGACCAAAATGGGTGACCAGGCGATCATAGATTTCAAGTAAAGGGGATTGTTTGTCGGGTCGCATAAAAAAAGTATAACAAACCCCGCCTAATTAAACAATCTCTTTTCCCTCTGCCCCCCTTCACTTTCAGTTAATTATTGAATAGGAGAGCATTTTTTAACAGGAAGGGTCGAGGGGTCTTTTTTCAGGGTTGTCCAAAAGGCAATCCCCGACCCGATACCGGCCCAATAGGTTAACTCGATTGGATGCAGGGCATTCACCCAACCTTATCTGGAGCGCCTGTGTTGGCCTGCTCTTAAAGATTATTAAAAATTTGGCCCGGCAAAGAAGCACTGGCTTTATGGTGGACAACCCTGAAAAAAGACCCCTCGACCCTTCCTGGTTCGGATATATCGTTGTCAATAGTGAAGGGGGGCAAGGTCTTTTCCCCTCTTGACGAATTCATGAAAATAGCTTAAAGTTCGAAGACTTTTAACGAATGAGCCACTCTATGTCCGGGGAAACAAGACTACGCAAAACCAGGAATATGGGCATTATGGCCCATATTGATGCCGGCAAGACCACCTTGACCGAGCGGATTCTCTATTATACCGGCCGCTCTCATAAAATGGGAGAGGTCCATGATGGAGAGGCGGTCATGGATTTTTTGCCCGAAGAACAGGAGCGGGGCATTACGATCACCTCAGCGGTGACCACCTGTCAATGGCTTCAACATACCATTAATCTCATTGACACCCCCGGTCATGTGGATTTCACCATCGAAGTGGAACGCTCCTTACGCATCTTGGATGGGGTCATCGCTGTTTTTTGTGCGGTCGGCGGGGTGGAGCCTCAGTCAGAAACCGTCTGGCACCAGGCCGACAAATACCAGGTGCCCAAGATCGCCTTTATCAATAAGATGGATCGCATCGGGGCGGATTTTAATAACACCGTTGAACAGATCAAGGAGAAATTGGGGGCTCGTCCTTTGATTCTCCATCTGCCCTGGGGCCGAGAAGACGAATTTCAGGGGACCATTGATTTGGTGAACATGCGGGGGATTCACTGGCGGGAGGAATCCCTGGGGATGGAATACGATCCGGTTGATATCCCGGAGGCCTGGCGGGAGGAGGCGGCCTTTTATCGGGAACAGTTGTTGGAGACCCTGGCGGATCTGGACGATCAGGTAATGGAACGGTATCTGGGGGGACA